>JANYKD010000113.1 GCA_025361735.1 Phycisphaerales bacterium | reverse complement strand
TGCGAGTTTATTCTTGACATAGGGTGATTACTGATATATATGTGTAATCACTTGGTCTGCCATGTTCATTCGCATCGATCCATCCTCGGGCATGCCCATTACTCGCCAGATCGCCGAGCAGATTCGCACGCAGTGCGCCAGCGGGGCCGTGGCCCCGGGGGACCGGCTGCCCAGCGTGCGGCAACTGGCCCAGGAACTGGCCGTCAACCAGAACACCATTCTCCGCGTCTATGAGCGGCTCACAGTCGAGGGGCTGCTCGAGCGGCGGCACGGTGATGGCACGTATGTGGCCGACCACCTGCCGGTCGGGCAGATGAAGGCCCAGCGTCTGCTCGTGCGGACGGAAGTCGACCGGCTGGTGCAACGCGTGCAGACGCTGGGTCTGGGCGCGGATGAACTCTGTAAGCTCGTGAAGCAGGCGTTCGAGGAACTGGCGGCCGGGCAGAAGCAGAAGGGAGCTCCCCATGAGTGATCCGGTGATCTCGATCCAGTCGATGGCCAAGTCGTTTGGCAAGCGGAATATCCTGGAGAATGTTTCGCTGACGGTCCCGCCGGGCCAGACCTTTGCATTTCTCGGTCGCAATGGCGCGGGCAAGAGCACCACGATTCGCATGTTGCTGGGGCTGCTGCGGCCAGACGCGGGGCAGATCCGCGTGCTGGGGCTGGACCCGGCCACCGATGCCATCGAGATCCGTCGGCGCGTGGGTTATCTGGCCGAGGATCAGGCGATGTTCGGCTGGATGCGGGTCGAGCAACTTATCGCCTTCACGGCGCCGTTCTATCCGACCTGGGATGCGGCCTGGGCAAAGCAGTTGGCGCAGCGTTTCGAGCTGCCGATGCAGACCAGAGTCGCTAACCTGTCCAAGGGGCAGAATGTGCGGGTGGGATTGCTGCTGGCGCTGGCGCATCGGCCGCAACTGGTGATCCTCGACGATCCCACGCTGGGGCTGGATCCGATCATGCGCAAGGAATTCCTGCGCGATGTGGTCACGCACCTGCAGGGGCAGTCGATATCCGTGTTCTTCAGTTCGCATCTGCTGTACGAGGTGGAGCCCGTGGCCGATGTGGTGGCGATCCTCGATCGCGGGCGGATTGTGCGCTGCGCACCGACCGAGGAACTGCGCGACCAGGTCAAGCGCCTGATTCTTCCGGCCGAGGCGGGGTCGGCCGTGGAACATCTCACAGGCGTGCTGGACATCAAACACAGCGCCCGGCAGGTGGCGGTCGTGGTCGAGGATGCGGCGGCGGCCGGCGCTGCGCTGCGGGCGGGCGGGTTTGAGCCGGAAGTCGTGGACCTGAATCTCGACGAGATCTTCGAAGCTTATGTCGTCGGACAACGGGAGGATTCTCATGGTACGCAATCTGTTCTGGAAAGAGTGGCATGAGCAGCGGTGGAAGCTGGGTTTTGGCTCCATCATTCTCATGAGTTTCGTCGCGATCAGCCTGCGGGCCCGACTCCTGCCGGATGAGCAGGTGGTCTTCACGGTGGTGGCCATTGCGGTCCTGTTGCTGCCGGTGCTCGTGAGCATGGGCCTGGTGGCGCCGGAACGTGCGGATGGCAGCCTGCAGAGCCTGCGGGCAATGCCGGTGTCGGCATGGACGATCATGACCATCAAGATCCTGATCGGCCTGGTAGTTTCCGCCGGGCCGGTGGCGGCCGCCGCCGCGATAACCTGCCTGATCGCCGGTGGTCGGGAGATGAGCGTGACGCAGATACTGGTGATCTACGCGCGCTGCCTGGGCGTGGTGCTGTCGCTCATGCTCTGGATGCTGGCGGTCGGCGTGGAATTGCCCTCGGAATCGCGCGCGGGCATGATGGGGATGGGTGTGATGATCATCTGGCTGCTGGTTGCGGGAGGACTCCTCAGGGTGGACATCTCGTGGCTATGGGCTCTCTGCCCGTTTGGGTTCATGTTTCAGCGGTTGCCTGCAATGGGCAACATAGCTTCGCTGTGGGCAATGGTTGGAGTTCAAACATTGGTCGGTGTGGGCCTCTGGGCCTGGACCGCCTGGCGTCTTGGAAAGGAACAAAGGAGGGTCTCATGAAGCCCGTCGCTGCCCTGCTCTGGAAGGAATGCCGCGAATTGCGGTGGTTTCTCATCACCGGCCTGATAATTTTCCTGATTCTGCCACTGATCGGCGCCATCCAACACCACTGGCTTCGTGACTATCGCCTTGAACTGGAGACGACGCCCTGGGTGGCTGCGTTTGCCGGTGTGCTGGCTGTGTTCATCGCCGTCGGTTCCAGTTGCCGCGATCTGTCTGACCGGCTGATGGTTTTCTGGCGCTCGCGCCCCATTTCCATCGGTCAATGGCTGTCCATAAAATATCTCAGTGGGTTGTCGCTGGTGGTGTTGCTTTGCACACTGCCGCTGCTCGTCGAGGCCTGGCTCAGCGACGCCCGTGGCCGGTCGATCGATGGAGCATTGATCCTGCTGGCGTGGCACCCATTCGTGGTGTCCGCAATTTACAGCATGGCGTTTCTGATCGGTTGCCTGGTGCGGCGGGTGACACAGGCGGCCATGCTGTCGCTGGCCGCGATGCTGCTGATCTACTTTATGCCCTATGTGTTGCCGCCGTTGGACTGGCTGAGTCTTGCTTTGATGATTGAAACCAGCGAGCGTGTACGTTGGGATCATTCGATTGCATCATCCGTCGCCTATATCGGCCGGCTGCCGTGGCAGGTGGCCTATACGCCGGCCCATATTTACTACGTGCTGGGTATGCTGGGCATCAGCGCCCTGTCGGCCGTCGCTGCCTGGCTGGCGGTTCGCAAGGACTGGCGAGTGGCGGCGGATCAGAAGCTGATGTACTGGTCCATCGGCCTGGCCGGTCTGATGCTGGTCTGGGCCATGGCTTACCAGGTGGGCTCGAATCTACCGGTGCAGCAGGAGATGGCGATGCCGGGCGAGAACCAGGTGCCCAGGGACATCATCGCCAGCGGCAACCATGCCGTGCTGCTCACCATGCCGTACTGGGACCAACATACCGTAAACAGTGAACTTCGCGTATGGAGACTCTGGCCGCTGGAAATCACCTCTTCGGGCGTCAATGTGGGTCAGGCCGTCAAGTTCGATCGGAATGAAGATGGCTGTCTTCTGGAGAATCTGGTACTTCATCCCACGGGGAAACATGCCTATGTGCCGGCAGGGCAAGACTATGTGCAAGCTACCGCCAGCCGTTTAAGTGATGGCGACCGCTCTTCCTGGCGTCCGGAACTTTGGACGGTCAGGCTCGACGGCGGCGGCCATGTGGTTCACCGGCTGGACCTTGGACGCGAGACGATGTCCGGCTCTTCACTCAGACTGTATATACTGGAGAACCGCTTGTATATGGCAACGGCATCCCGCCTGGCTGCCATGGATATAACGAACGCCGAGGCCCCGCGATTGTTGTGGACCCGGCCGTACGATCCAGACCTTATCGGCATACGGCGATCCGGGCGCATCCAGGAGGGAGTGATAGAAATAGGCCTGTGCGCCCTGGATGGTCTGTCGCCGCGCCAGCGTCTGGAGGCAACTGCCAGTCTGGTAATGTATCGACAAATCTGTCTCAATGATGAATTCATGTATTTCTATGATCAACAGGCGTTGTCAGTGTATCGCCTGGCTCGCCTGGATGAGAAGCAAGCCCGGTTCGAACTTGTCGGGAGCACGCGTCACACTGCGATTGAACTCCTCCTCTGGCAGGGATGGGGGGGATTGACGACCTGCAATGGAACACTTTATGGAAGCCGGTCATCCGGGAAGGGATCTTTTGGTCTGACGGTTTATGACACCCGTGACCCCCGCCATGTGCGCCGCGCCGGTCACTTTGCCGCGCCATCTGGGTATTCCCCGTTTGCGACAGCGCCGCTTCCCGACGGTCGCGTACTGGTGGGCGGAACAAAGCTCTATCTGCTCGGCCGGCCGCGCGGGAATTGAATGCACGACGCCCTTGCCCGATCAAGTGCGACGAAACCGGCACAACCCGGTGCCGCAGCAACTGTTGACAACTTGGGTTCGCCTGCTGCCGTAGGACGTGTCTAATCGCAGCCATCGCGGAATGCAGCGCGTTGAGCGTTAATTCACCACTCAGACCAGCAACGAACGGATGAGTTCTTCGGTTTCGGGAGAGTCCAGCGCAGACTTTCCGAAACCCTTTACGGCACCCAGTTGTTCGGCCTGCGCCTGGAACTCGGGCAGGTCGGAGATGAGCATCAGGCGAAGTGTGGGATGGGCGGCGTGGAGGGCGACGATGACGTCGATACCGGGCGTGCGGTCGCGATCGAGAATGCGATTCACCATCACCAGATCATACGCATTCGCGGCGGCAAGTGACAGGGCCTGTGCCTTGGTGTGGGCGCGGTCGATCATGCAGTGCAGTTGCCGCGTGAGAAAGCGGCCCAGTCTCGGACCATCGAATCCGCACTGGCCGACATCAAGGATACGCTTGGGAGTGGACATCACTGCTCCGGTAAGGGGCTAAGGATGAGGACCGGCCGACGGCCGGGTCTCAACATGCAGTATAGGCGGGTGCCCCGGATGTGGTCGCGGAGATCACGCCGCCCGGACGGTGGATTCGGCGACGGCTTGGTCGACGGGCTCGACCGCGATGCGTTTGACGCGAGCGCCGATCCAGGTGAAGAGTTCGTAGGGGATGGTGCCGGCGATCTCGGCCAGCCGATAGGCGCTGGCAGGGGAGAGCGGATCGCAGTCCAGGACGGTCACCTCATCGCCGGGGAGCGCTTCGGGGATGTGCGAAAGGTCGATCGTGGTGTAGTCCATGGATACCCGGCCCAGGACCGGAGCCGGCCGGCAGTGAACGATCATGGAGGCGAGATTGGAAAAGGCGCGGCAATAGCCGTCGGCATAGCCCACCGGGACGAGGCCCACGCGCATGTTACGCGGAGCGATGAAGGTCTGGTTGTAGCCGACCGACTGGCCGGCGGGGATGTCGCGGACGTTGATCAGCGGCGCGGTCCACTTGAGGGCCGGGCGAAGCGGGCGGTCGACGCTGGGGTGGAGTGTGGGGTCGAGGCCGAGGATGGCGAGGCCGGGGCGGATCATGTCGAAATGGGCGGCCGGGTGGAAGAAGACGGCGCCGGAATTGGCGGTGTGGCGGAGCATGTCGGGATGGTCGGCCGCGAGCGAGTCGGTGCTGCGGCGGAATCGGTGGATCTGTTCCAGCGTGTGCGCGCTGGCGGGATCTTCCGAACTCGTGAAATGCGTCGCCAGGGCGGCAAGGCGCAGCGAGGGCTGATCGAGAATGGCTGCGACCACGCGGGGCAGATGCTGTTCGGCGCATCCTTCGCGGCAGATGCCCGTGTCGAGCATGATCTGGACGGGCGTGCAGCGGCCGAGCGATGTGGCGACGCGGGCGACGTCAGCGACGGCATGGACGGAAACGAGCGTGAGCGTGTGGCCGGCACGAATGGCGGCTTCGAGTTCGTGGCGATGCAGACTCGCCTGGGTGTGTTCGACCGGCCGGAGAATCTGGATGGGGACGACCGACGGTGTCAGGGCGAGCGCTTCCTCGATCGTGGCGACGGCCAGTGCATCGACCGCCGGCGCTTCGAGCCGGCCGGAGGTGAAGTTGGTCAGCGCGTCGGCGACGATTGATGCGCCGTGCCCGTAGGCATCGGCTTTGACGACGGCGCAGATCTGGGTCAGCGGGTCGAGGTGCCCGCGGAGAATGCGCACGTTATGGAGGAGCGCGGAACGAGAGACAACGACGCGGGGGTGGAGCGAAGAAGGGGCTTCCATGCGATACTCACTTGGGCCGAGTCCGTTCAGCCGTGGGGGAAGTATAACATGGGAATTGGGAAATCAAATCTCAGATTTGAGATTTCGGGGTTCAGGGTTCGGGGTTCAGAGGCGAATGAACGCTCGGGGCAGGAATGCATCCCAACGTCAGGCCGCGTAGGATCGTACTTCAACCTAGACGCTCGCCTTGGCGGCCGCTTTCGCCTGTTTGAGGAGTTTCGCGGTCGTCTGCTCGTCGACGTACTGTTCGCCGCGGACTTCACAGACCGTGGCCGGGACCATATTGAAAACCAGCGTTACCCCGGCACGTTCAAGCGTGACGGTGACATGGCCCGCGGCGGTCTGGCCGGTTTTGCAGATTGGGCATTTCATCGGTTTCTCCGTTTTCTCAAGGCGGCTTTCTCATTCGTTCCGCTGTATCTCCCCAACGATTGGTCGGCCAGAAGGCAATATCAGTTAATCTATTGGCTGCATTAACACATCGTGTGAAGTTTTTATATTACATTGCGCTACTCGTGTCCGCCGTGTTCTTTCAGCAACTCGACAACAGTATCCTGCTGACGCTCTTTGGCAGCAGTCAGTGGTGTCTTGCCGGCGTTGTTGCGCGCGTTCACATCGGCGCCGTTGTCGATCAGCAACTGCGCCATGTGGACTCCCGCCAGATGAAGGGCCGTGTCGCCGTCCGTGCTGCGAATGTTGACGTTCGCATGGTGTTCGATCATGAGCGTGGCCAAGTCGACGCGTGTGGCTAAATCGTGCGCGTTCTCCTGTGAATCATCTACGAGTTTGAGAAAGACAGGGTAGGTGGTGGGGTCATTGTGCGCGTTGATGTTCGCGCCGTGCTCGATCAACCAGACCGCCACCGTATCGGCTCGCTCGCATATGGCCATGAACAGGAGTAATCCATCGTCGTCACGTATCTCTACCCCGCTTGCCAACCAGGCTCCCGCCGCGAGTGGTGATCGTTCGTTGATGGCTTTGGATAAGCCGTCCTTCGCATCCTCATCGGAAATGACTGCGCCTTGCCGGAGCAACCGTTTCAGCCGTGAGATATTGCCATGTTCCGCCGCGTGGATTGCCAGTCGCGTGAGCGTTGGCTACTCCTTCTTCAGTTCCCAGGCGAGCCACCGGTCCTGCAGGTTGTTGTATGCCCGGAAGTACCCGGAAGACGCGAGAATGAGCGATATGAGGATGGCATAGAAGATCGCGGTTGACTCCTTCAGCCAACTGAAGTGAATGGGATTTGATTTGCTGGCTGGCGTGCCACACTCGGGACAACGGTCCTTCGTGGCCCGCATGTCGTAGGCGCAGATCGGACACAGCCCCCGGCCAAACCGGGGTGCCATCCGTCGACGTCTGAGCAGACCCCGTATCCAGAAGGCTGGCGTGATGGCCAGCAGAAGGGCGGGGAACCAGAGGGGAAGCCAGACCACACGGCGCGTATCCTTGTTGGAACGTCCAGACCCTGCCCTGAGGCTATCCGTATACGCCTTTGTACCGAACCCGAGCCATTGCGATATTGGCACGCTATTGGGGCCAAGTTCCCGGTCAAGCAGGCAGAACTGAACATTCTCGCTGCCGCAATAAAAGCTCGGCTCGTCGTCACCGCAATCGTACGTGGTCCAGGAGAAGTCCACTTCACCTCGTGCCGTTGAATAGCCGTAAATGCAAGATCGCCCGTCGGCCCCTGACCCGGTGTACGAGCAGAATTGCGCATAGATGCCGACCCAGTAACCTGGAATCCAGATCGCGAGCACGCCAATGCAAAGCAGCAGTGACGTAGCGGAGAGAATTCGCCGAATACGCCAGCCCATGCCAGACAGTCTACGTTGCGATGCGACATTTGAGAAGGGAAAAGGACAATGATCTTGTTCGCGTTCGTCTTCGCGACTTCGCGCCATCGCGGCTAATTTGCAGGGCGAGAACGGACATCGTCCGCAGGAGTTCTGTCGCCCCTCCGAGGCTTTCGGATCATTGCGTCATCGTTTACCCACGACTTACGTCGTGGGCTAATGTCCGTCGCCCCAGACGGGGCTGGAAGAAGGCCGACGAGGACGCTGGCCCGGGAGCGGGCCAAACTTCAGAGGCCAGCGAGGACGCTGGCCCTGCTGTTGCTGACGGATACTTTCACGGCTTCGGCCGCGGTTCCGGTTGCCAGGAGACCTTGGACGCGCCGAGCAACATGCCGGTGGCGAAGGAGATGTCCACCTGGGAGATCTGGTAGTCGGCGACAGCGGAGACCTCGGCGGTCTGGGCGTCGGCCAGGGTGGCCTGGGCGTTGAGCACATCGGTGCTGGTACGCGTACCCTGGGTGAACTGGCGGGTTTCGGCGTCGACCAGGCGGGCATTCAGGATCACACGCTTCTGGGCGGCGATGATCTGCTGCCAACTGGCTTCGAGCTTGTCGAGGGCGGCCAGGACTTCCTGCTGGATCGTCTGCATGCGCTGGTCGCGCGTGCGCAACGACTGCATCCGATTGAGCATGGCACGGCGGAGTTGCGAACGGGCGGCCTC
This sequence comes from Phycisphaerales bacterium, assembly GCA_025361735.1. GTDB lineage: Bacteria > Planctomycetota > Phycisphaerae > Tepidisphaerales > Tepidisphaeraceae > JANYKD01. The sequence continues at coordinate 7,799 of JANYKD010000113.1, read as the reverse complement.
GTTGCCGATGGGGACTTCGAGGTGGATGCCGACGGTGTGGCTCTCGAAGTCCTTCTCGCGGAGGACGGCCAGGGAGTCGGTGAAGGTTTTGCCCAGGGCATTGACGCCGTAGGAGTATTCAAAGGTGAGCAGCGGGAGCATGCCATTGCGGGCGGTGTTGATATTGATCGTGTCCGAGAGGAGGTGCAGCTCCATCTCCAGCAGTTCCATGCGCTGTTTGTAGGCGACCGAAAGAACACCGGCTGGGTCGAGCTTGTAGGGCAGGGCGTTGGGCGGGGAACTGGGGACGAGGATTGTGTGCGTCTCCGGGCCGATGCCGGGTTTGTTGATGATGCGTTTGATCTCGCGCTGGCGGTCGCGCAGGTCGTTCTCGGCATTGATGACGGCGCTGATCTGGTCGGCCACGCCGGATTCGGCGCGGATGACCTCGACTTCGGCAACCGTGCCGGCCCTTACCTGGCGTTGGGCACGCTCAAGCTGGGCGACGGCGAGATCGTATTGTTTCTTACGGACTTCAAGCTGGCGGCGGGCGCCGTAGAGACGCCAATAAGAGCGGTCGACATTAGCCAGCACGCGGATGACTTCCAGGCGTGTGCTGGCCATGGAACTCTGGGATGCGAGCTCGGCGATGCGGATGCGCGAGGTCGTAACATACGGCCCGGCGCCGCGGAGCAAGGGCTGGCTGATGCTGGCGGCGAGGTCAGACGTGTAGGCGGGGTTTAGCGTGGAGAAGGAGTTGTCTGATTCGCTCCGGTTGACGGGAAGGGAGAAGTCGAGTGATCCGCCGGTGCGGAGAGGCACGGAGACACCCGGGGTGACAGTGAGATTGTTAAACGTCGAGCTGTCGAGCTTGCTGGAGACAGGCGCCTTGCTCTGGCTGTACGACATGTCCGTCTTGAACGTGGCCTCGAAGGCGGCCTCGGCTTCGGAGACTGACTCATTGGCGAGTGTGGGCGCGATGACCAGGACGCGGAGGTCCAGGTTGTTCTCAAGCGCCGACTGGCGGGCATCTTCGAGGGTGAGCTGGATCTCGGCAGGCGCGGCCGGTGCGGTCGTCGGGCGCGTGGCGGCAGGAAGTTGCGCGAGTGTTGTCGAGTCGATCTGCTTGAGGGCCGCGGGGTTCTTCACAGGAGAGGGCTCGAAGTCGGCGTTACAGCCGGAGAGAAGGAGCAGAATGCAGAATGCGTGAACGCGGAATGCGGAATGGAAGGAACACAGGCACGAAGGCACGAAGGCACGGAGGCACGAAGTGAGGATGCCGTGGTGATTATTCATGTCTGAGCGCCTCGATGGGGTCCAGCCTTGCGGCTTTGATGGCGGGGAACATGCCGAAGATCAGGCCGACCGATGCAGAGAAACCAAAGGCGAGCAGGATGGCCCAGGCGGGGATGTAGGCGCGCTCGAGATTGGCGCCGGGGATGTGGGCGATGATGGCGGTCAGCCCGTGCCCGGCCGCCAGGCCGAGCACGCCGCCGAAGAGGCAGAGCATGACGGACTCGACAAGGAACTGGAGCAGGATGGCGGATGGCCGGGCGCCGACGGCCTTGCGCAGGCCGATCTCGCGCGTGCGTTCGGAGACGGAGACGAGCATGATGTTCATGATGCCGACGCCGCCGACGAGCAGCGAGATGCCGACGACGCAGGTGGCGATGAGCGTGGTGGTGGTGGCGATTTCGTTGAACTGCTGCAGGTAGCGTTCGATGACCTCGATCTCGAAGTTGTTCTCGACGCCGGGAGCAAGGTGGCGTTTGTGGCGGAGAAAATAGGCGATTTCTGCCCGGGCGTCGTCGGACGATTCGGGCGAGCGGCTCATGGCGGTCGCCATGAGCCGTGTGTGCTGGTTCATGGCAACCATCGTGGAGAGCGGGATGAAGACCTCAGCGCGGGTTTCACCGCCGTTGAAGAAGGGGTTGTCGGATTTTTCGACAACGCCGACGACGATGAAGCGGCGTTTGCTGATGAGGATGGATTGCCCGGTGGGGTCGCTGTCCAACGCGAGGCGTTCCTGGGCGCGCGGATTGACAAGGCAGACGGCGCGAGTCTGCTCGATGTCCACGAGCGAAAACGCCCGGCCGACGAGGACATTGCGGTTCTCGACATGGTGCCAGGAGGGTTCGATGCCGATGATCTCGGCGTTCTGCTCCGAGTGGCTGCCGTGGGAAACGGGATCGCTCATGGAGGCGACGCGTGTGAAATCGGCAACGGATGGGCAGGCGGCGAGCAGGCCGTCGAAGTGTTCCATGCGGAAGCGGCTGCGCAGGTATTCGGTGTAGTTGAACCGGCCATGTGAGCGGTAGCGCTCGTAGATGAACATCTTGTTCGTGCCGATCGACTCGAAGTTCTTGAGCACGTTGGCCTTGAGGCCGGTCAGGGCGGCGATGACCGCGGTGACGGAAGCGATGCCGATGACGATGCCGATGACGGTCAGCGTGGAGCGGACCTTGTTGGTCCAGATCTGCCCAAGCGCCAGCAGGGCGCTGGTGAAGGCGATGAGGAGGAGCCGGAATGGCCAGGTGATGAGGATCATGAGATCGGCACCATGCGCGAGACGACGTCCTGTTCGGTGGGAAGATCGGAGATGACCTTGCCGTCGCGCATGCGAATGATGCGCTTGGCGCGGCGGGCGACGTCGGCCTCGTGGGTGACCATGACGATGGTCTGGCCGATGCCGTGGAGGCGGTCGAAGAGGGCGAGGATTTCCTCACTGGTTACGGAGTCGAGGTTGCCGGTCGGTTCGTCGGCCAGCAGGATGGCCGGGTTGTTGACGATGGCGCGGGCGATGGCGACGCGCTGTTTCTGGCCGCCGGAGAGCTGGTTTGGACGGTGTTTCATGCGGTCGGCGAGAGCGACGGTTTCCAGTGCTTTTCGCGCCCGTGCGGTTCGGCCCCACCAGGCCCCGGCGGAATAGAGCAGCGGGAGTTCGACGTTCCGCAGCGCCGAAAGGCGGGGCATGAGTTCGAACGATTGGAAGACAAACCCGATGCGCTGGCTGCGCACCTGGGCCAGTTCGCCGCCGGACATGCGCGTGGTGAGCCGGCCTTCGAGTTCGTAGGTGCCGGCCGTGGGGCGGTCGAGACAGCCGATGATGTTCATGAGCGTGGACTTGCCCGAGCCGCTGGAGCCCATGATGGCGACGTACTGGTTGGCGTCGATGTCGAGATTGACCCCGTCGAGCGCCCGGATCCGCTCGGTGCCGACGGAGTAGACCTTGGTGATGTTCTGGAGACGAATGACCATGGGTCAAAGCACAATAGAAAAGAAATCGGAACCCGACGTACAACCCGAAATCCGAAATCCGAATGACGAATCAAATCCGAAATCCGAATGACCGAAAGAGGGGACACGATCGCTCATTTGGTAATTCGTGCTTTGGGTTTCATTCGGAATTCGAGTTTCGGGTTTCGTCATTTCACGACCTCTCGCTTGCGTTGTCGGCTGTGTGGTTGGTTGTGTCGCGGATTGCGTTGCTGCACGCGTCGTCGTCGGTCGTGACGTCGGCTTGTCGTCTTTGACCGCGGCATCATTTTGCAGCGTTTCGAGGAGCTTGTACGGGCCGGTGATGATGCGGTCGCCTTCTTTCACGCCGGATTTGATCATGGTGTGCGTTTCGTCGCTCGGGCCGATGGCAACGGGCGTGATCGCGGCCTTGCCATCAACCACGCGAAAGACGACAGTCGCCATGGTCTTGGTCGCGTCGATCTCGGGGCGCTTGCGGAGGTCGCCGGGAAGTTCGTCGATACGCCGGCCGACCACGCTTTGGCTGGGGACGCGCAGCACGTTCTTGTGCCTCATGGTCTCGATGTCGGCGTCAGCGGTGAGCCCGGCCAGCACGCGCTTGCCCTTGCCGTTGATGGGGATGGTGGTCTTGAAATACTTCGACCCGTCCTTGTCATCCGTGTGGGTCAGGGCGACAGTATCGACCGTGCCTTCAAATGTCTCGTCGGGATAGGCCTGGATGCGGACGACTGCCTTTTGGCCCTTCTCCACCCGGGCAATGGAGACTTCGTCGACGCGGGTTTCCATGATCATTTGCGACAGGTCTGCCACCTCGAGGATCACGGTGCCGGCGTTGTTCATCGTGCCCGCGATGACCACCTCCCCGACCTTGGCGTTGATGCGGGTGACGACGCCGTCGATGGGGGATTCGATTGTGGTGTAGGCGAGCGATTCCTGGATCTTGCGGATTTCGGCGTCCGCGCTGTCCAGTTCGTGGATGATGACCGCGAGGTTGGCATCGTCGGCAGCGAGCGTGTGCTCGGCCGATTCCAGTTGGGCGACGAGCCCGTCAACCTTGGCCTGTGCGGTGTCAACCGTGGTCTTGGCGACGTCCTGGCTGGCGAGCAGTTCCTTCTGGATACGCAGGTCGCGCTGGGCATCGGCCAGCGTGATGCGGGTTGCTCTGAGCTGGCTACGCTGGGCGTCCATGCGCATCAGGGCGACGCGCTGGCTGACTTCCTGGCCGGCCTTGCGGGCCTTGGCCTGCTTAAGGGTCGCCTCGACTTCGGTGGCATCGAGCTTCACGAGGATCGATGCGGCGATGCCTTTGTCCTTGTTCCCGGCCGTGACCCGATCGCCCTCCTTGAACGGCAGCGCGTCGATGCGCGACGAAACGCGGGCGCTGATGGAGACTTTGGTCCTGGGTTCGATCTGCCCGGGTGCGGAGATCATCTCGACCAGGTCGCCGCGCTGGACCGAATCGGTGCGGACGGACGGCGGACCCGTTTCAGCTTTGCTGGCCGAGGCGAGCCACTTCCATCCGCCGTAGCCAAGAGCGAACGACAGGGCGAATATGATGAGCCAGATAATGAGTTTCTTCAAGGTATTGATCCCGTTGTCGGTGGAAGCTTACCCGATTTTGCCCGTAAGTATGATCCCACAAAGGGATGTCGTTACAGTAGTAAGAATATTCAGAAAAAGGAGTTGCACTATGAAGTCGGTGATTCTGAGCAGGGCCAGCGTCCTCGCTGGCCGTTTGGTTGATGGCGTACGCGCTTTGCAGGCAGGCAAGCCCGGGCGATATCTGGCGAGTTTCGCTCTGATTACGGCAGCGTTTTCGGCTGCGGGCCAGTCGGTTACCCTGCAATCGGGCAAGCACGAGCGGCAGGGGGCCATCGTTCAGTTTCCGGTGGACGTGGCGGCAGGCGAATACGTACTGAAAGTGGCCGGTCAGCCGCCCATCAACGTGACGATCGATGCCACCAGGACCGCGACGTCGCTGGTAAACATGCCGGCCGGAGCGACGTGGGCGGGCAGGCTGGAACCCTTGGGGGATTACTCTGGACCCATGGTGACCGGCCAGCGCAAAGGCGATGTCGTGAAGTTCGTTGTCGGCGGCAAGGAAGCGCTGACCTACCAGGGCGAAAAGAGCCCGCTCCCGCAGGGCTACAAGCCGGAATTCCATCGCGGCGGCTACATTCATTCGGTGATGACGCCGGCCGGCGTGCTGGTGACCGACGACTATCCGCCCAACCACCGGCACCATCACGGCGTCTGGTCGCCGTGGACCAAGACCGAATTTGAAGGCCGCCATCCCGACTTCTGGAACATGGGCGACGGCACCGGCGGCGTGGAATTCGTCGCCATCGACAGTGCCTGGAGCGGCATCGCCAGCGCGGGCGTTGTGGCGCGGCATCGGTTCGTCGATCTGACGGCCAAGCCCGAACCGAAATATCCGTTGAACGAAACCTGGACCGTGCGGGCCTATCCGCAGGCGAAGATGGGGCAGCCGGTGAACGTGTTCGACGTATCGCTGGTGCAGACCTGTGCGACGGAAGCGCCGCTGAAACTGCTGAAGTATATCTACGGCGGCATTGGCTTTCGCGGCAATCGCGAGTGGGACGGCGCGGCCAATCTGAAGGTGTTGACGAGCGAGGGCAAGGAACGGGCCGCTGCCAACGAGCAGCGGGCCAAGTGGTTCCGTGCCTCGGGCCTGGTGGACGGCAAGACGGCAAGCATCGTCGTGCTCTGCCATCCGTCCAACTTCCGCTTCCCGCAGCCGCTGCGCGTACACCCGACCGAGCCGTTCATCTGCTGGGCGCCGCCGCAAATGGGCGATTTTGAGATCACGAAGGATACGCCCTACAAGGCGCAGTACCGCTACATCGTCGCCGACGGCGAACCACCGGCCGAGGCGATCGAGCGCCTGTGGCTGGACTACGCCGAGCCGGTAGGTGTTGTCGTAAAGTAGCTTTGAAGTGCGGCGGCTCGACGCCGCTTTCCCATCGGCGTCGCCACCCGCGTGATGCAACGATGGACATTGCTTGGCGGCAAATCGGCCCGTGCTTCAACTTTGGCTTCGCCAACCGCCCGGATCATCTGCCCTGTTTGCACGCCGCAATGCGTCGTTCAAGTTCTTTGAGTACGACCTGTTGCTGGTCCGTCAGTCTCGACATTGAGAAATCCTTGCGTGTGGAATACCAGACCTGCTGGACGACGAACTCTTTGGCCGTGCCGTCCTCCGGTTCTTTGCCGTACGTCGCCAGCAGGATCTGCTTGACGATCTCAAGTTCCGTGGCGCCGTCCTTCTTGCGAGCCTCGGGCATGGACTTCAGGATGCTGTCCACGAAGGCATCAACCTCCTGCGGCAAACGAGGGATCTGGGTGACATAGTAGCGCAGCTCGATGGGCTCCTTGGGTTTGAAATCCTTGAATTCCCAAGAGATGGCCTGCATGCCGTCCTTCACGATCACCCGCGATCCCTTGGGCGTGGCCTCCCGAAACCACCACGGGTGCTGGACCGGATAGGGTTCCATGCTCTCGGCGATCTCCTCGGGCTTTACTCCGGCCGGGCGTTTCTCAATGAATCCTCGCCAGTCCAGATAGCGCTCAAACGGCTGTGTGTAGATCGTGAAGGTTGCCTTCTCAACATTTCCGGCCCATGACGAGCCGGTTTCCGTGATGTAGCCCGTGGATTCCAGCACGCAGGCCGTCAGCCTTCTCAGTCGGTCGTCAGATCCCTCGGCCTGCCTCTGTGTCGAGTAACGCGTCACGGACATGGGAATGCGATACTGCACATCCAGCGTCTTGATCTCCTTGGGCGTGAACCTCATCTTCCAGACAAAGGTCGCCCTGGCCTCGTTCTTGTCCTTGGGTTCGCGGCGCACGAAGTCGATGTGATAGGTGGTCTCCTCATCGCGTACAATAAAACTGTAGTCCAGCACCCATCGCTTGCCATCGTCTTTCCCTTCAGCCTCCCCTCGAGCGAACTGCGAGTCCACGGGGAAACCGACCTGCACCTCGGCCACCTCATCTGTCAGGTTTCGCAGGACAAACTTGCATGAGTACTCGACCTGATCCAATCCGGCCACGCCGCCGTCGAACAGGAACCGGCCCCGGCCAGGAGTAATGACGATCTCCTCGGATACCATCTGCACGGTCTTGGATGTGATCTGCCGCAGGCTCTGCCCTTGGCCGGTGTAGACCCCGACATTTGCCTGCGCCTGGCAAAGGCCGAACACGCAAAGCACGACCGACAGAAATGCCAGTTTCATGAAGTGTCTCCCGCACGGTAATGATCGGTGGATCGTACACGATCCACGTCGATCCTCAACAAAGGTAGGCAAGCGATAGTGGCTGCGGCGCGGCAAGTGTTTGGGGAGAACACCAAGGCCGACGAACGTAGCACAGCCGTCTCGGCTGTGTCCGAACACTGTGACACAGGCGAGACGCCTCAAGTTTAGCCACATCTTTGGTACACTGTGTTGCGATGCAACGGGCCGGAGGCCCGTGATTTATGGAAAAGGAGCCGGCATGGAAGCCGCACTGGATGTGTCGTTGGCTGTGGAGGGAGTATCGTCGTT
>JANYKD010000102.1 GCA_025361735.1 Phycisphaerales bacterium | reverse complement strand
GGGTCGATCAGCGTGTTGGCCCACGAGAATTGCAGCGGGTTGGCACCCTTCTTGAAAGTGACCACGCGGGTCTCACGAACGAGGGTGAGGTCTTCGCTGTTGTAGATCGTGAGTTGGACGATGTTCCGCCTCGGGACGGTGGAGAGATCGACGTTACGGGCAGTGATCGCCAGCGACCATCCGAGTACGAGTAGGATCGTGCCAAAGAGAAGAACGCGGTTGTGCCTCATGCAGCTTCCTTGGGACCGAGATGCGGGTCCGTTGTCTCCTATGACGCTGCCGTCGCCAGGATGTTCCGCACGATCTCGGGCTGAGGCATCCGTTGCTTCGCCATGCTGGCGAATCAGATCGAACGGCCGGCGTGTGCCCACTCAATTCAGATGTGTGCGGAGTGCGGCGCGATCAGGCGGCCGCGACAAGAAGCAGTGCGTATCAGTCCTTGACCTCGACCCAGGTGCTATCGGGGTTGTACTCGGTTATCGCCTTGGCCAGTTCGCGGGTGATTTCGCCGAGATTCTTCTGGAACACCTTTCCGTCCTGGTTGACGATGAAGGTCATGATCCCCGAGGAGGCCCAGGAACTCGGGCTGGCGACCACGGCAAAGCCCTTGGTCATCTTGCCATCGACGATGTAGCTCATCTTGCCACCGGGAGCGGCATCGCCCTGAGCGGTGAGGATGTGGAAGAAATAGCCATGGTACGGCCGGGGCTTGCCGGGGGTGCGAGGCTCCTTGATGTAGCCTTCCTCACGAGCGGCCGCCACCAGCGGTCCCATCGGGCTCAGTTCTTCACCGGTGGCCGCGGGCCAATAAAGCCCGTCGTGCTTGCCCTCGGTGCTCATGAAGTGCTGGGCGTACTGGCTGATGGTCTCGCCATCATGCTTCTTGCTGGCGTATTCCTTCTGGGCCGCGACGTGAGCTCGGCAGACGGCGATGGCGCCGAGTTCGTTCTCGCCGATGCGGCGGTTGAGCAATTCCTGTTTGCCGGCGGCGGTGTCGAAGAACCATTGCTCGCCGGTTTTGACGACGGGGATGGGGAACGGCCAGTTTTCCTTGCCAATTTGCACGACCGCCTTGTCGGGGCTGGGACGATCAACCACCATGTGCTCTGCCATATGTTGTCCGAATGCCTGCATATCCGAATTCTCCTGGATGCGGTCGCCGGTGAGGACATACTGTTTGCCCTCCGGGCCGAAGATGGCGATGAGCAGGCGGCGATCCTTGGCGACCATAGCGTCCTTGAGCACGCCGGCGGCTTCCTCGGGGGACGCGAACATTCGCTGGCCGGACTCGGGGACGCCCGGCTTTTCCTGTGATACACGGACGTCACTCTCGGTGTCTGAATTACTGGCACAACCGGCCAGGGCTACGAGCCCGATGATGGCGACGGCGGCCAGTACATGATTGCGAAGCGTGCAAATGTTCATAACGATCTCCTGGAGCAGAATTGTCGGTAAAATTGTGCAGATGAATCGCGTGGACCATACCGGCGGATTAGCGTCGCTCGGGCGGCCTGGGCGGTGGCGATGAGTTGCGACTGTCCGCCCCGCGATGCGCGGCCTGGGCGGCAGCGGCGGCGTTTTGATAGCCACCCACGGCTCCGCCATGGACCGGAGCGCTGGGCCGAACCGCCGGTGGCGGGGGAGTATGCACTTCAGGGCGAGGCGCGGGGTGTGGTGTCGGGCGAATGCCGGCGGCTTCGATGCTTTGCCGGCCGCGATCGCTTTCCCGGGAGACGATCGATCCGCCGTGCGTGGGCGGCACGACATGTCTGGGAAGGTCGTTGTCGTGGACGGGCATGTAACCGGTGCCGGGGCGGAAATTGGGTGCGCGATCCTCGGGGCGGCGTATGGGTTGGGGCATCGGGCGGTGCACGTCGCGCTCCCATCGTCCGGGCTGCACATTGCGGATAATGGTGGTTTCGCGAATGTTGGTCACATGTGCGGGAACGAAGACGCCGGGCCGGTAGTCGAGGTAGCGGCGGGCGCCGTGGTCGTCATCATGCCACCAGGGGCGTTCGCGGCCCCAGGCACCGATGTAGATGGTATGGTCGTGCCAGTCCAGATCGTGGTGGAGCCAGACGCCGACGTGGATGCCGACGCCGAAGGTGATGACGGGCAAGAAGGCCACCCCAACGGCATACCGGCGCACGTACACAATTCGCGGGTCGTATACCGGCACATAGATGAACTCGGGATTGGCCGGGATGATGGCAATGATGCTGCCTTGCACGAGGATGCGCTGGCGGTCGTTGGTGATCAGATTTCCCGCCGCGTTGGCCTGGGCACGGAGTATCTGGACGGCCGACATGACGTCGGCCTGCTGATTGATGAAGGCATCGCCGAGATTGTTCATCCAGTCGACGTTGTTCGCCATGTAGTTGAGCGTGTCCGGATAGTGGGCGACACCCTGGACGCCGAGGTCCCAGTTCTGATTCTCAATTCCCAGCGGATTGTTTCCCGCGGCCAGCCACTGCGCGGCCGCGATGACATCGCCCGGGTAGGTGCAGGCGGCAAGCACCTGGGCAAGGATGGCGTCGGGATAGAGCGCCACCGGAGCGGCGAGTTGTTGGACCTGCTCCATGGTTCGCGGCAGATAGGCAGTCTGATAAGGCGCCATCAGCTGGGCGAAAACAGGCGTGGCGATCAGGGGACCGGATGTGGCGAAAGCAACCGCAAGAACGACCGCGCCGCGACATTTAAGTCGATTCATAATCTGGCCTCGCTTTTTTGTCTTGGAGACGACCACAGGCTGCGTATTCTATCAAGACATGGGTGTACAAGCCACATAGTTCGGCGGGACTTCGACGGGAAGTCAACAACGGCTGTCGTGAGATCACTTCTGTGGTTGCGTCGTGGGAGCGGCTCCGGTTGTGGCCGGGATTGTGTCGGGAGTCCAGCCGCCACCGAGGGACTTAATCAACACGACCGTCGATATGAGTCGCTGGCTGCGGATCTGCACAGCCAGCAACTCGTTGTTGAGCAGGGTTCGTTCCGCGTCGACGACCTGAAGGTACGTTGCCAGTCCGCTGCGGTACTGCAGGTCGGCCAGGCGCAGATATTCGCGCGAGGCATTGACGGCGAGATCCTGGACCGCGGCCTGGTCGGCACGCATGTGCAGATCGGTAAGGGAATCCTCGACATCGCGGATCGCGCCCAGCACACTGGTGCGGAAATTGGCGGCCAGTTCGTCGTATCGGGCCTTGGCCTGGGCGACCGCGGCAGTGAGTTTGCCACCGTTGAAGATCGGGATGGAAGCGCTGGGTCCGATCGACCAGATGCGCTTCTGCCAGTCGACGGCGTTGTTGAAACTGGCGCTCGCAAAGCCTGTGCTGCCGGTAAGCTGAAAGGTGGGATAGAGTTGGGCGGTGGCCACACCGATCTGGGCGTTGGCGGCAATCAGATTCTGCTCGGCCTCGGCCACATCCGGGCGCTGCCGCAGGAGATCGGCGGGCAGGCCGGCGGGAACGATCGGGGGCGCGATGTTCAGCGGGCGCGCGGCGATCGTCAGTTCCGCGGGCGGCCGGCCGAGGAGGATGGCCAGGGCGTGCTCGGTGTCGGCTCGCTGGCGGCGCACGTCGACCTGTTGCGAAATGGTGGAGTTGAGCAGGGCGACGGCCTGCTGCTCGTTGATCCTGCTGGCGAGATCGGCCCTGACCTGCTTCTGTGTCAACTCAACCTGCGTGCGGTAGGAGTCAACTGTATGCGTGAGCAATTCGTCCTGGGCGTCGAGGAGACGCAGTGTGAAATAGTTCTGGGCAACGTCGGCCACAAGCGTCAGAACGACCACGCCGAAATCGTTCGCGGACGCCTGTGTCTGGGCGTTGGCGGCCTCAAACGATCGGCGGACGCGCCCCCAGACATCGATTTCGTAGGAGAGATCAAAGGGAATGGTGACGGTCTTGATCTGACGCGGAGAGTTGGAAGCACCGCTGACGCCGTTATTGCCCGGATTTGTCCGCGACCAGGTTGCCGAAGGGTTCGAGTTGATCACCGGGTAGAACTCGCTGCCGACGATGCGCGCGGCGGCACGAGCCTGCACGACGCGGGCCATGGCCGCTTCCAGGCTGGGATTCGCTGACAGCGCGGCTTCCTCGAGCTTGTTCAGTTCCTCATCGCCAAAGAATCGCCACCATTGGACCGAGATTTCGGAGTTGGTGGCATTGCGCGTCGTGGGGCTTTTGTACGCGGCGGGCATCTTGATGTCCGGCCGGCGATAGTCGGGGCCGACATTGCAGGAGGCCAGAACCGCGCAAAGTGCCAAGCCGATGCTGCCGACCGCCAGATTTCGATGAACTTCGATCATGTCGCTCCTCACAGCAAACTTGCCTGACCCGTGTTCTGTCGCACGCGATACGATGTGCGAAACGACAGGCATCAATCCCTGTCCCACCGTTTACCCAGCAGGCCCACGGTGACGGCGCGGGACAGCAGACTTCCGTTGCGCTATGGTTGCACCGGTATCGCGGGCACGGGTGCGGCTCCGGATCGCAGTTGATTGAACCACCGCCGCATCCTATCCAGATACAGATAGATCACCGGAGTCGTGTACAACGTCAACATCTGGCTAAAGATCAGCCCGCCGACGATGGCGATTCCCAGCGGTCGGCGCAACTCGGCGCCCACGCCGCCGCCCAGCGCCAGAGGCAGGCCACCCAGCATGGCCGCCATCGTGGTCATGGTGATCGGCCGGAAACGCAGCAGGCACGCCTTGAAGATGGCGTCGCGCGGGCTCAGACCCTCACTGCGCTCGGCGACGAGCGCGAAGTCAATCATCATGATGGCGTTCTTCTTGACGATGCCGATGAGGAGGATGATGCCGATCATTCCCATGACGTTCAACTCCGCTCCAAAGAACATCAGCGCAACCAGTGCGCCCACGCCGGCCGATGGCAGCGTCGACAGGATGGTGATCGGGTGAATGAAGCTCTCGTAGAGCACACCCAGGACGATGTAGACAGTCGCCAGCGCCGAAAGGATCAGCAGCAACTGATTATCCCGCGCAGCCTGGAATTCCTTCGCCGTTCCCTGGAATTTTCCGTGTATCGAGTCCGGCAGGCCCATGTCTCTCGCCGCTTTTTCCACCGCAATGACCGCGTCGCCGAGGGAGTAGCCGGTTTGCAGGTTAAACGAGATGGTTGCCGCGGGGAACTGGCCCTGGTGGGGGATGGACAGCGCGGACGTCGAGGTCGTGTAGCGTGCGATGGCGCTCAAGGGTATCTGGCCGGCATTCGTCGATTTGACGTAGATCTGCTTGAGCCCCTCGGGATTCTGGTTGAATTGCGGATCGACCTCCATCACCACATGGTACTGGTTGAGCTGCGTATAGATGGTCGAGACCTGGCGCTGGCCGAAGGCGTCGTAGAGGGTGTCGTCGATCATCTTGGTGCTAACCCCGAGCCGGAAGGCTGTGGCACGGTCGATGACCAGCGAGGCCTGCAGGCCGCCATTCTGCTGGTCGCTGCTGAGGTCGGCCAGGCCCGGGATCGCGCGCATCTTCGCGAGCATCTTGGGCGCCCATTCATTGAGTTCCTCGATGGTCTCACCCTGGAGCGTGTACTGGTACTGGCCCGCGCCCATGCGCCCGCCAACGCGAATGTCCTGTGCGGATTGCAGAATGCACATGGCGCCGGGAACCCGGCCAAGCTGAGGCCGGAGACGATCGATGATCTGGTCGGCCGAGAGCTTGCGATCGGCGAGCGGCGTCAGTGTGATGAACATGCGTCCGGTGTTGGCCGCGCCGCCACCGCCGGTGAAGGCGATGACGTTCTGGACGCCCGGATCCTTGCCAACGATTCCCGCGAAGTCCTCCATGAGCCGCTTCATCGTCTGGAACGACGTATCCTGGTCAGCGCGTATTGTACCCATGACACGTCCGGTGTCCTGCTGCGGGAAAAACCCCGTCGGGATGATGAAGACGAGGCCGACCGTGCAGGCGAGGGTCAGCACGGTCGCGATGAGCATGACCAGCGGATGGCGCAGGCACGCCGCAAGGGTCTTTTCGTAGATCCAGAGGATCCACTCAAAGAACCGCTCGCTGGCCCGGTACAGCGGGCCGTGTTCTTCCGGACGGCGGTGTTTCAGGAGATAGGCGCACATCATGGGCGTGGTGGTCAGCGAGATGACCATCGAAATCGCGATGGCCACGGACAGCGTCACCGCAAATTCGCGGAAGAGCCGCCCGATGATGCCGCCCATGAGCA
>JANYKD010000090.1 GCA_025361735.1 Phycisphaerales bacterium | reverse complement strand
GTCACGTGCTCGATCGTCTGGTCGCCCAGGTTGTCGAAACGAATCGTGAAGTCGACCACGTCGCCCGGTCGGGCCACTTTGGTCGAGGCCACCTTGATGACCCGCAGGCAAGGATGATCGGGCACTTCGACGCGATACGTGACCTGGGCTTTCTGATCGGTGGTCACCGCCACGGCTTCTTGTCCATTGAGCACGACCTGCACCGCCTTTTCGTGCGACCAGACGATGGCCGCGTCGACCGCTTCCATCAGGCGCGGCTTGTCGGCATCCTGGAACAGACCCTGGCGAATGGCCAGAAAGTTTTCGTGCGTGGCGAATCCGCCTCCCATGGCCGCGATCGGCTGGCGGCTGTTGGCGCCGGTCGTGGTCTCGTTGACCCGCTCGATGCTCGGCTGCTTGGTGCCGGTTTCACCCACGGGCTGTTCCGGCTGGATGGCGGTCGTGACCAGTTGATCGTCCTGATGCAGGTTGGCTTTGACCGGTGCCTCGACGCCGATCGGCTGGTCTCGCTGTTCGTTTTGGATGACGCTGTCCACCTTGCGCACGGCGGCGAAACGCGGCGAATACAGGCACACCCGATTGCTCGGCTCGACCATGATGCGGCCGTCCAGCGTGTCGTACACCGCCACGGTGTCTTCCAGTTCAACGCCCTGAATGTCGCGGTCATCGCCAACATTCACCTGGACGTCGCGGTCGCCGCCGTCGAGCAGGTATTCATCGTGCGGCCAAGGACCGGCAATGCCGGGCGGAGCCCAGGGAGAAATGGTCGTGATCGGAATCGGCAGGCCTTCGTTGGCCACGGGCTCGGCCGGAATGTGCGGCGTGCTCTCGACCGCGCTCGATACATGCTCCGCCGTGGCGCTCTTATGCAGTGCAGCTTCACTGGCGGGCAAGGGAATGTCCTTGCCATGCGGCATCGAGCGGCACGAGCTGAGCGCAAGCGTCAGGAACGTCAGACACGCGGCTCGCCGCGAGTTGCCCAGGCAGAGTGTCGATAAGCGATTGCGCGTCATGGCGTGCCCGGGCCTCGGATGATCGGTTTGCGCGGTCGCGCCGCGGCGCTGGCCTGCTTCACCCGCGCGACCGGCAGCGGGCGTTGGTTGCGCACCAGCGGGCCCGAGTCGATCACGATTGCGGGTTGGCTATGCGTGGGCCGCCACTTGAGCAGGGTAGGGGAGCCGTACAAGAATTGCTCGTCGGGGCCCTCGGCATTGGGGACGCGTGCGCCCATCCGCAGAATGGCCATCGGGCGGCCCAGGCTATCGGCAACTTCCAACGGGTTTTCGCCGTCGCGCACTTCAAAGTACGATTGCTCGCCCGGCTTCTCGGCCACCGGCAGCGCGTTTGTCGGTTCCTCGAGATAGATGACGCGGGTGACGAACTTGCCGTCGAGCGCCATTTCGAGTTCTTCTTGCGTAAGTTCGATGGGAATCGGAAATTTGAATTCCATGCCCAACGGCGGATAGATGCGATCGATCACTTCGATCGTCGGATAGACTTCGAGGCCTTCCTGCAGCGGAATGTTAGTGACCCGCAGCCGGTAGACGCTTCCGATGAGCAGGCCGGCCACGAGCGGTGCCGACTGAGGACCTTCGAACTGACCCGATCCGGCCGTCGAGATCACGACCCCCTTGGGGGCCCTGATCTCGACCGGCTGGAAATATCCTGGCAATGGTCCGCCCCGCTGCAGTTGCCGGCTTCCAATCGCTCCCGGTGGCATGATGCCTGCGTGCTCGTAGTGTACCGGTGGGGTTTCCGCCCGCAGACATTCTGCCAGGCTCGACCCCGCCAGCACGACCGCGATCACGCTTGCGGCAACTCTTCCCAGACGCAAGGTCTGGCTGCGGAGCTTGTGGACCATTGTCATGGATATCGAGTAACACTCTCTCGAAGGTTTCGTTCGTTTTCAGCCGTATCATTTCCCGCGGTCGATTTCCGGCGACGAGGTGCGAAGTTGTTTACTCGCAGTCCTCGCCGTCGGGCACGTCGAATGCGTGCTCGTGCTTGTCTCCGATCGGCTGATGGAAGATCACCGGCGGCATATGCTTCCGTTCGGTGATGTGCACATGGCTGACCGGTTTCGGATAGCTGAAGCCCGGCTCTTCCTTCACGTCGATCTTGAACTTGCGGACCGGCGGCGGAATGTGGAACTTGGTGTGGTTCGCCATCACGTGCTTCTGCAAGCCGGCGGGATTTCCCAACGGGATATGCGGAGGACCGGGCAGCCCAATCGGCGTGCCGCACGTCGGCATGCCATACTGCGGCGCGGTCATGCCGGAGATGAACTCGGGAGGCGTGCCGGCCGGCATGGCTCCGGTGATGCCCGGCACGCAGGCCGTGCCACCGGGACCACAGCCAGGACCACAAGCACCGCCGCCCGGACCATAGGCACCGCCGCCGTAGGGCAGGGGACCGCCGGCGAGTTCGGCTTGGCCGCCGGGCACTTCCAGATCCTTGTTACCGACACGGATGATGGCCAGGATGGCGCCACGGCGATCGGCTTCGACGATCGGGTCGATGCCCGGATCAAGTCGCGTGCTGACCAAGGTCTCGACGCCCGCCAGGGCCAGTTCCTGGAATTCAGGATCCGGCAGATAGATGACTTTCGTAACGAAGTTGCCCGAGAGTACCTGGTCGAAGTCCTCCTCGGTGAACTGCGCCGGAATGGCGTTGTGCGCCAGGTAGGCTTCGATGCGCGGCGTCGGCGGACCAATTTCCAACGTGGGATACAACTCCACGCCCGGGCGTGCCGGGATGTTGGTCAGCTTGATCCGATAGAGGTTGCCCTGCGGAAAGTTGTAGCGGCCCGGCACGATGAGCGGCTCGGAGTCGAACGCGCCTGGCTGGCCGACGTCCCACGAGACGGACATGCCTTCGGGGCTGACGAACGCGACCTGCGAGGTGCTGAGGTTCATCCCCGGCATGGAGGACGGCTGCGGAGATAAAATGCCGGGTCCCGGCCCGCCGACGCCCGGCCCTGGCTCCATCAACATATTTGCCGGCGGCAAATTGTTGCGGTGCGTAAGTTTGCCCAAGGGCGGAATCAACGACGTGTTGTCGTTGAGCTCACCATAGGGTGGATGAAGAAAGCAGCCGCTGAGGTGCTATTGATCAAGTGCGGCTGCTCTTCACAGACTGTAATCAGAACTTGAATCCCACGCCAAAGTTAAGCCATCCAAACCCGGAGCCTTCTTCCAACCACACATTGATTGCAGGTGTAAAGTACCATCGGGCTCCGAGAAGTTCGCGGAAGATAAGACTGCTTTCGGATCCAGTATGAGCGTATCCGGAGTATCCATAATCGTAGGTTGTGGTTACGTTAACAATGTCAAATCCCACGCTGAGACCTGCATACACATCCAATTTATTGCGAATCGACACTTTGTCTTTGAGAAAAGTAAGATTAAACGGATGAAAAGCCCCCCGAACAGCAATGGGGATATATGTGTAGGTATCTTTGCCGTATATCCAGTTATAGCTTCCAAAGGCAAACCCCAAG
>JANYKD010000089.1 GCA_025361735.1 Phycisphaerales bacterium | reverse complement strand
CAGATTAAACACGAAGTCACGAAGACACGAAGCGGTGCATGGTATAGGCGACCGATCTTGCGATGAACATTATGCCCGAGTCTTCTTTTCAGACTGGTGACGCTTGGAACGACAGCTGTTCCATTACCAGATCCCGCTTCGTGTCTTCGTGACTTCGTGTTTAAGAGTTTGTTCCTGATCGTGGTAATCGCGGTTTCAGGTCGCGTGTCGCACGCGGGCGAAGCCAGACTGCATCATGCCCTCCTCCAACTCAGTCCCGCGGGTCGTGAGCCGCAGGATCGGCGTGGTCACAACCGTGGTAACAACGGCCATGATCACCAGCATGCAGTAGACGCTCTGGGGGATCACCTTCATTTCGTAGCCGATGTTGACGACCACCAGTTCCATCAGCCCACGGGTGTTCATCATGACGCCGATGCAGACGGAGTCACGCCGGGAGCAGCCGCTCATCCACGCGGCCGTGGCGCAGCCGCCAAACTTCCCGGCGATGGCGGCCAGAAGCACGACGCCCGCCAGGATCCACATCGTCGGGTTGTGGAGCGTTCCGATATCCGTCCGCAGACCGGTGTAGGTAAAGAAGATCGGCAGGAAGAAGACAGTGACGAACTCCCGGAACGACCGGACGATGGCCTCGCGGAACTCGACCTGGTCCGAGAGGATCGCGCCGAACATGAATGCGCCGAAAATGGCGAAGATGCCGATTAGATTGGTCGCCACAGCGCACAAGAACAGAACGACCAGTACGACGGCCATTTCGTTGAGCCCGAGCGTGTGATGGCTATCGCGGAGCGTGCGGCGGATCCACCAGCGCATGGCCGGCCGGACAAACAGGAACATGAGCAGAGCAAAACCCGCGGTCAGGGCAATCATCCCCAGGCTGTGGAGAATGCGGAACCTGGCCTGGACCATGGCACTGACGCCCGCCAGGAGTATCCAGCCGATGGCGTCGTTGACTGCGGCCGCCGTGATCGCGATGGTTCCCACCCGGGTGCGGCTGATCTTCAGTTCCATGAGGATGCGGCCGAGCACGGGCAGGGCGGTGATGGACATCGCGGTGCCCATGAAGAGCAGGAAGCCCAGGTGGTTGTGCGTTTCCTGGACGTGCGGATAAACGAGAGCCCCGACGCCAATTCCCAAGACATACGGAGCGGCCACCCCGGCGATCGAGATACCCAGGGCGGCACGTCCGCTCGAGCGGAGATGCGAGAATTCGAATTCGAGTCCGATCAGGAACAGCAACAGGATCAGGCCGATCTGGCTGAGGACGGTGAATACCGGCGCAACGCTCGGATCGAAGATGTGCCCGGAAATATTCGGTAGCCATTCGGCGGCCTCGAACTTGCCCAATACCGAGGGGCCGAGGATCAAGCCTGCCAGGATCTCTCCGACGACCGTGGGTTGGCCGAGCTTACGGAACAGCGCCGCGAAGACTCGCGCGACGACAATGATGACGACCAGTTGGATGAGGACGAGGAGAAGCCGTTCTTCCGTCTCCACGCCACCGGCCGCGAGCAGATTGGATATCGTAATGTTCTGCATGGGCGAGACCTGTGGCAACCGTTGTCCTGACGACCGTCCGCTCCGCTTTTTCCGGGGCGGATTGCCAGAGCCCACAATATTAGGCTGGCATTGCCGAGGTTTCCCGGAGCGGCATCGCGTGGAGGCCAACGCTCGCCTCGCTCAGTCATGACCAGATCGGAGACCATCCGCCGGGATTCGCGAACGTAGATCTGGTGCGGCCAACCGCCGTTGTCGATGAACTCATCGCGCGGCAGGCCATAGGTCTTGACCTCCATTCGCCTTACCTGCCACGATCCATCCGCGTGGGCAGAGAATCTTTCCCATCCGTCAGCCATTCGAGATTGAAGCGATCCAGGCGAAGCCGATCACCGGCGAAACCGGCTTTTTCACCGTGGCCGTGGAAGCAGAGAATCGTCCCACTTTGGGTGACGGCGATATCACTGTATTGGCTCCAACCTGGATCGACCGGCTTGGTGACCGTCCACGTCCTGCCTTCGTCGTGGCTCAATTTGACCGAGACGTTCCGGCGATCGCGGGAGACGCCCGGATTTTCCTTGCCATCAGCACGCTTGAGGTTGTCGGGGTTGGAGAAAAGAATCCGGTTCTTGTCCGAGGCTGGCTTCAGCGACAGCCGGACGACGCTCCCCATGCAGATCGGCTCCAACAACGGATCGTCGAACGCGGGCTTGCTCCAGCCGGTCGCTCCGTCCCGGCTGATGGTCGTCAGCCGGCGATGCGCTTTGGATTCGCTGCGGATATTGAGCATCACGTTGCCGTCGGCCAGCTCAATCGCGACGGTTTCGCTGGGGTTGATCCACTCCGGCGTGTTGGGCACGGCGATCTCGCCGGCGTTCCACGTTTTGCCCTGGTCGTCGCTGTAGATCGTCGCCGTCACCGATGGCCGGTGCGCGTTGCCGCCGGTACCCGTGGAAAGCCAGACCGGCACGATCAACCGGCCATTCTTCAACTGAATGCCGTGATCCGGCCCGGTTGCGAGCACCTTCCAGTCATAGGCCGGACGAAACATTTCGAATGTCGGCGTGATTTCGACCGGTGTGCTCCAGGTGACGCCATCGTCATTGCTGCGAATGTAGAAACTGCGCATGTATTCGAGGCAGAAGATCCCATGCACCGTGCCATCGCGGTCGGCGATCAGCACGGGATTGTTGTAGGTGACATCCGTCTCCTTCACGCCTTTGACGCGGAGGGCGAACGGGTTCTTCGGCTTCGGTCCCGGCACTTCGGGGAATTTACTCGCATCGCTCCAGGTCCTGCCGTCGTCGGTTGAGCGGCGGAGAAGGATCTCGATCTGGTCCCAGTCGCCGCCTTTTTGCCGCGCCTCGCACCAGGCGAGCACGGTTCCTTTCGCGGTGACGACGATGCCGGGTATGTGGTAGAGCGCGTAGCCGCCCTTGCCGGCCTGGAACAGGTCGATGGACTTGAAGAAGGGCTCGGCTGCGCGTGCCGGAAGCGGCGTGAGAGCCGTCGTCAGCACGGTCGCGATGAATATGCGCATCGCGACCGCCATTGTTGCCGGCCAAGTGAACGAAATTGATCGCCGCCCCGGCCACAACGAGAAACCACCAACATGAAATATCTCGGGCATTTCACCAGCGTAATTTGAAATACGTGCGTGTGTCAAACCGCATTTCGAATGCACCTCTCGGAGACGTTGCCACACCCTGTCGCGATGGATGTACTTGATTGCGGGTGAACTATGAAAACGACCGCGAGTTTGATAGCGGTGGCTCTGACGGTAGTGCTGGCATCGTACGCCGCACTGGCGGATACAGCTCCACCGTTCGTGCTCAAGGCCGAGACGCTCCAGAAATACGTCGAGACGTTCAACAAGAACGATCGCGAACTGTTTCCACAGGCCATCCCCAATGCGGCCGCACTCGAGTTCCTCAAGAACGACATCCCGCTGCTGGACTGCCCGGATAAAGATATCGAGGAGATCTATTACTTCCGCTGGTGGACGTTTCGCAAGCATATCAAGCAGACGCCGGATGGGTTTGTGCTGAGCGAGTTCCTGCCGGCCGTCGGCTGGGCGGGGAAGCACAACACGATCAGTTGCGCGGCCGGGCATCATCTGCACGAAGGGCGCTGGCTGAACGATCCGAAGTATCTCGATGACTACTCGATGTTCTGGTTTCGCAAGGGCGGGGCCGTGCGGAGCTACAGCTTCTGGGCGGCCGATTCGATCTGGGCACGGTTCCTCGTCACGGGCGACGACCGGCTCATCCGCGACCTGCTGCCGGATCTGATCACGAATTACGAGGGGTGGGAGAAGACGCATCGCGATCCCAACGGGTTGTACTGGCAGATCGACGACCGCGACGGCATGGAAGTGTCGATTGGCGGCAGCGGCTATCGGGCGACGATCAACAGCTACATGTACGGCGATGCCGTGGCGATTGCGAAGATGGCCGAGCGGCTGGGGCAGAAGGACCTGGCCGAGAAATTTCGCGCCAAGGCGGCCGAAATCAAGCGGCTGACCCAGGAGAAGCTGTGGGACGCCGAGGCACACTTCTTCAAAGTGCTGCCGCGCGGCGACGGCAAGAAGTTGGCCGATGTCCGCGAGGAGCACGGGCTGACGCCGTGGTATTTCGGCCTGCCGGATGCCGACAAATCGGTGGCGTGGAAACAACTCATGGATCCCAAGGGGTTTTACGCGCCATTCGGCCCGACGACCGCGGAGCAGCGGCATGCGAAGTTCGCGCTGGCGTATACGGGGCATGAGTGCCAGTGGAACGGGCCGAGTTGGCCGATGTCCACGGCCGTCACGCTCACGGGCATGGCGAATCTGCTCAACAACTACCAGCAGGATGCGGTCAGACGCAAGGACTACTTGGATATCCTCAAGATCTACACCAAGTCGCACCGGCTGAAGCTGGATGATGGACGGGTCGTGCCGTGGATTGATGAGAATCTCAACCCGCTGACCGGCGACTGGATCTCACGCACGCGGCTCAAGAGTTGGAAGAACGGGACGTGGGACGCCGGCAAAGGCGGCGAGGAACGCGGCAAGGACTACAACCACTCGACCTACTGCGACCTGGTCATCAACGGCCTGATCGGCCTGCGCCCGCGGGCGGACGAGACGGTCGAGGTCAATCCGCTCGTGCCCGACGGTGCGTGGGACTACTTCTGCCTGGATCAGGTGCGATATCAGGGGCGCTGGCTGACGATCCTGTTTGACAAGACCGGCGAGCGCTACGGCAAGGGCAAGGGGTTGCGCGTATTTGCCGATGGCGTGCAGATCGCGGCGGCCGATACGTTGCAGCGACTGACCGGCAGCCTGGGAGCGCGGCCGTCTCCGGCCGCAAATGAGGCGACTCCCAGGAATGCGGGCGGGGACGCCCGCGCTCCCGAAACCACCGGCGGCTGGATGAAGCACGAGAGGAGCCCGGTCATGGGCGGCAAATACGGAACGTGCTTCGATATCTCCGTGCTGCGCGAGGGCGACAAGTATCGCATGTGGCTTTCCTGGCGGCCGAAGAAGAGCGCGGCCATTGTCGACAGCGCCGACGGCATCACCTGGAGCGAGCCGCCGCAGATCGTCCTGCCGCCTCGGAAGGAAACCGGCTGGGAAGACGACATCAACCGCCCCGTCGTGCTCAAGCGCGGCGATCGCTATCACATGTGGTACACCGGCCAGGCCAAGGGACATTCGGCCATCGGTTATGCCACCAGCCCCGATGGCATTACCTGGAAACGCATGTCCGACAAGCCCGTATTGTCGGCCGAGAAACCGTGGGAGAAGGTCGCGGTCATGTGCCCGCATGTGATCTGGGATGAGGGCGCAAAACTCTTCCGCATGTGGTATTCCGGCGGCGAGCAGAACGAGCCCAACGCCATCGGCTACGCCACCAGTCCCGACGGGTTGGCGTGGACGAAGCATGAGAGCAACCCCATCTTCGCCCCCGATGTGAAGCTCGACTGGGAGAAACACAAGGTGACGGCCTGCCAGGTTGAGAAGCGAGGCGACTGGTACATCATGTTCTATATCGGCTTCCGCGATGAACCCCATGCCCAGATCGGGATCGCGCGATCTCGAGATGGGATTAGCGGCTGGCAGCGCCATCCCGCCAACCCGATTATCCGTCCTGGAATGGATAAGTGGGATCACGATGCCTGTTACAAGCCGTATGCCATCTTCGATGGCAAGCAATGGCTGCTCTGGTACAACGGCCGGCACGGCAGTTTGGAGCAGATCGGGGTGGTCGTGCATGAAGGCGAGGATTTGGGATTTTGAGGAGAAGCAATGATAATTGCACGCAAGAATCTGGAGTCTGGCCGGGACGTTGTCGGAAGGCGATGTCAGTCATTACCTGATTTTCTGGACACGCGCGTGGCCGCCAAAAGCTCGTGGCATGGGCGTCTCGCCCATGCTGTCGGTACTCCGACACATCTTCCGCCCCTTTGGGGCTGGGATAGAGGCCGCGGAGTACCGCGGTCCACGGGCGGGACGCCCGTGCCACGAGCAGGTTGGTGGTCGATTGCTGTGTGCGTGGTCACGGTTATGTTCATCGTTGGCCCGTCAGCTTCCGTCGCCGATGAACTCACCCCGCTCGACATCCGCCAGGTGAAAGTCTCCGGCGAGATCGGCCGGCGGATCGACGTCACCGTCAGCAACAACCTGCTCGTGCTCAACGCCGACAAGGACTTTCTGCCGCCGTTCCTCGACAAGAAGGCCCGCGATGGCTACATCGGCCTGGGTAAGTTGATCGATTCCACCGTGCGCCTCGCAGCCTACACGCGGGACGACAAGGTCATCGCTCTCAAGAAGCACCTCGTCGATAAGGCGATCACCGCTCAGGAACCCGACGGCTACATCGGTATGTTCGAGCCGTCCAGCCGCATGTCGGGCATGTGGGACATCCACGAGGTGGGCTACCTGATCTGGGGCTTGCTCAGCGACTACCAGTTCTTCGGCGAGAAGCGCTCGCTGGATGCCGCTCAGAAGGCTGCCGACTATGTGCTGGCCAACTGGTCCAAGCTGCCGGCCGACTGGGGCAGGAAGGGCGACGTCGCTGCGCATGTCGCCGTCACCGGGCTCGAGCGGACGATGCTGGCTATGCACCGCATCACCGGCGAGAAGCGGTATCTCGACTTCTGTATGAACCGGCGCGCCCTGGCCGACTGGGATCTGCCCGTCGTCATCGGACGCCGCCCATTGATCGAGGGGCACGTATATGCCTACATGGCCCGACTGCTGGCCCAGCTCGAACTCTATCGTGTCCGGCCCAATGACAGCATGCTGAGCCAGACCAATCGCGCCATCAACTTCATGACCCGCCGCAACGGCCTGGCCATCACCGGCGGAACCGGCCAATGGGAAATCTGGACCGACGACCAGGATGGCCGGGGCGAACTGGCCGAAACCTGCGCCACGGCCTATCAGCTTCGCGTCTACGACAGCCTGCTGCGGCTGCAGGGCTTGCCGAAGTTTGGCGATCTCATGGAGCGAACGATCTTCAACACGCTCTTTGCGGCCCAGTCGCCCGATGGCCGGAAACTGCGGTATTTCGCCCCGACGGAGGGCCCCCGCGTCTACTTCGATGGCGACACCTACTGCTGCCCCTGCAACTACCGCCGTGCCGTGGCCGAACTGCCCGGCATGATCTACTATGGACACGGTGGGATGACCGTCAACCTGTACACGCCGTCGGAGGCGAGATTCAACATCGAAGCCAATCTCACCGTCGGCGTGAAACAGGAGACCGACTACCCCAACACCGGCCACATCGTTCTCAAACTCGACCCCTCGCAACCGGCCACATTCCTGCTGCGCCTGCGTATCCCCGCCTGGGCCACCAAGGCCCAGGCATCCGTCAACGGCAAGCCAATCGACCAACCGGCGACGCCCGGTGCGTTCCTGACCATCGACCGCGAATGGAAGTCCGGTGACGCCGTCACGCTCGACTTACCGATGGATTTCCGCCTCGTGCGCGGCCGCCAGCGTCAGGCCGGCCGGGTCGCCGTCATGCGTGGCCCGCAGGTCTTCTGCCTCAACCCCGCGCAGAATCCGACGCTCGAGAAACAGGACGCCGCCGATCTCTCGCGTCTCACCATCGATCCCGCCTCCCTGACGCTCGCATCGAGCGACGCCGTCCGTCCCGGCGGCGTGGCGTGCAAGGTCAAAGCCTGGAAATCCGGCTTCGGCCTGAGTGCCAAAGCCGACTACGATTTGACGTTCACGGAATTCCCTGATCCCGCCGGCAAAGCCACGTACTTCCGTCTCCGCGACTTGGCCGCCGGCGTTGACGATGAATTACTCTATGACAAACCGTGAGCGGAGCGGCGTTGCCGCAAAGCGGAGTTAACACGAAGGCACGAAGACACGAAGCGGGGTTTGGTATGCGCGTGCTTCATGCATGGGTCTTAGCCGCGACGCCACGCAGGCCGGGGCCTAAAGCGCCCAAGTGCCCCAGAAGATCATCAGGGCGATGGGTAAGACGCTGAAGACACAAAGGAAGGCCTCTGAGCGGAGACGAAACCGTCGGGCCAGGTCGAACATCTTGAGAACCTCGTTCAAAGCAACACCCAAGGGCAAGACGGCTGCGCAAATCAGGATGTGCAGGAGCATGATCGATTGCCCTCTTGAGTAGAGAGGGTGCGGGAACAACAAGGCGAGACACACTGCGGGCACCATCAGAGCC
The DNA here is from genome assembly GCA_025361735.1 of Phycisphaerales bacterium. Lineage (GTDB taxonomy): Bacteria > Planctomycetota > Phycisphaerae > Tepidisphaerales > Tepidisphaeraceae > JANYKD01. The sequence continues at coordinate 38,940 of JANYKD010000089.1, read as the reverse complement.
ATCCAAACGAGAGAGACGGTTGCCAAACGCTTGCGATAGCGATACAGAAAACGTCGGCGGGGCCGTTTGCGGAACAGGAATTCGAGGGCGGGGTCGTCTCGCAAGCATGGGCAAGGAACATTGGACGATGTGCGTGGACGACCGCAACGGCTGCAGTGATAGAAGCCGCGAACGTAGTGATACTGCTCCAGCATCTTGGAGGCCGCCGCGGCCAAACCGCCAGCCGCCAGGAAAGGAATGAACAGGACATAGCAGATGCCACCAGGCAGAGCCCACCATCCGTCGGCCGGGAGATGATAGCGGAAGAAGATGTAGATCGCGGCCGCAACCAGAACAGCGGATAAGGAAACGAAGGTGACCGGGAACACCAGTGCTTCCCGTCGGGTCACGATGGAGTCAAGATCGGTATTGTCCACGAGTGTGGATTGTACCACGGCCAACTCCGATTGTGTGGATCAGCATCGCGTCTTTACGATCCACCTCGCAACACCCCGCGTTGCGATGTTGCGTCGTGAGGCGTACTCGTCGGGCGTGAGCAATCCCGGCGAAAGCCGCTTAGTGGGGCCAGCGTCCCCGCTGGCCATTGCCTACCAGACCGTTCACGCCTGCTGATGGCCGGCGAGAACGCCGGTCCTACTTTGCTCACTCCAATTCCCTCCTGAAATCCCGTATCCTCCACGTGTCGAAAGGAACTCCGCCCATGGCCTCGTTTGCCCGCATTCTTCGGTTTCTCGTCCTCGTCATCTTCCTCCTCATAACTCCTTGCCTCCACGCCGCCGAGAAGCCGGAGCCTCCCAAGCCCACGACACGCGCCACGCGCGTCATCGAAGGCTGGACCGTGCGTATCGACGACCGGTTACTTCAGCCGCCGAATGAGGCTCTGGGGGCACAGGCACTCAAGCAGCTGGAGGCGTCGCTGGCCGACATTCGCGGCGTGGTCGCGGCCGACAGGCTCGCTCGGCTTCAGAACGTCGGCATCGTCCTCGATTTCACGCACGGCAAGCTGCACTCCGAGCAGTATCACCCCAGCGCCGGCTGGCTGACGGCCAACGGCTATGCCAAGGATCTGGCCAGGTGCGTCCATATTCCGGACGCGGCGTATTACACGGCCGCGCGGCATCACCGCGAGCAGCCGTGGGCGACCATGCATGAACTGGCCCACGCGTATCACGACCAGGTGTTCGGGTTCGATGAGCCCCGCATCAAGAAGGCATGGGAGCAATACAAGGCCAGCGGCCACGGCGATTCGGTGCAGCACATCAACGGCAGCAAGGGCAAGCACTACGCCCTGACCAACCCCATGGAGTTCTTCGCCGAGATGACCGAGGCCTACTTCGGCAAGAACGATTTCTTTCCATTCACGCGCGACGAGCTAAAGGCCGCTGAACCGGAGATCGATGCACTGTTGCAGACCATCTGGGGCGAGCCATCCCGCGGCATGGGGGCCGGTGATGCGAAGTTCTCGGCGCAGTTTGGCACGCGGCGGCATGACTTCATCGCGGCCGGTTACAAGGTGTTCGTGCTCCTGCCAACCAAACCGACGGCCGATGGGAGTCGGCCGTGGGTGTGGTATGCTCCGACGCTGCCGGGACTGCCTGACCCCAGCCACGAGTGGCTCTTCACGCGATTACTCGCCAGCGGCTTTGCCATCGCAGGCGTCGATGTGGGCGAGTCGTACGGCAGCCCCAGGGGCCGCGCCGGTTTCACGGAGTTTCACCGTTTCGTGACGGACAAATACGCTCTCTCGCCCAAGGCCTGCCTGCTGCCCCAGAGCCGTGGCGGGCTGATGCACTACAACTGGGCGGCCGAGCATCCGCAGTCGGTCCAGTGCATCGCGGGAATCTACACCGTGTGCGACCAGTCAAGCTGGCCGGGGCTGGCCAAGTCGTGCGGAGCGTACGGCATGACCGAGGACGAGTTGCGGAAGCACCTGCCCGAGCACAACCCGATTGACCGGCTCGAACCGCTGGCCAAGGCGAAGGTGCCGATCCTGCACGTCCACGGCAATGCCGACAAACTCGTGCCGCTCGACCGCAACAGTGGCGAACTGGCCAAGCGATATCGGGCCCTTGGTGGCAACATTGAACTGGTGGTGGTCGAGGGCAAAGGCCACGAGGTCGTGCCCGAGTTCTTCCAGTCGCGACGGCTGCTCGATTTCCTGTTGGCGTGCGGCAAGCCGGCCCCGTCGAAGTAGCTCGCCATGAACGAATCTCCCCATCGGCGGTAACTATCACCGGTGCAGTTAATCCAACAACCAAGGAAAGGAATACACACCATGAAACGTCGCGAATTTCTTGCCGCTTCCACTGCCGCCGCGCTCGCCATCGTCGCTTCACCGCAGGCACCGGCTGCCGATGTGCCGGCCGCCAAGCAGTTCATCGATCTGCGCATCTACCACTTTGCCTCTGTCGAGAAGCAGCAGGCTTACGAGAAGTTTCTGGCCGAAGTTGCCATCCCGGCCTACAACCGTCTCGGGATCCAGCCGGTCGGCGTGCTGAAGCTGCTCGCCAAGGACAACACAAAGAAGCCCAAGCTCGAAGCTGACTCGACGGATCTGTACGTCATTCTGCCGCACAAGTCAGCCGAGTCGCTGGCGACCATGGAAACCCGCCTGGCGGCCGACGAAGTCTTCCAGAAGGCCGGAGCGTCGATCCTCGTGACGCCGCAGAAGGAACCGGCCTATACACGCTATGAAAGCACACTGCTGCTGGGCTTCGATCAGTGCCCGACTGTGCAGCAGGTGGCCAAAGCCGACACGCGCATCCTGCAATTGCGGATCTACGAGAGCCACAGTTCCGAGAAGGCGCTCAAGAAGATCCACATGTTCAACGAAGGCGGCGAGATCGGCATCTTCAAACGCCACGGCATGAATCCCGTCTTCTTCGGCCAGGCGCTGGCCGGAGCGATGCTGCCGAATCTCACGTATATGCTCTCGTTCGATGATGAAAAGGCCCAGGGCGCGGCTTGGGGACAGTTCGGCCCCGACCCCGACTGGCAGAAGATCTCCAAGTCCGACTTCTACAAAGACACGGTGTCGAACATCACCAACCTTATCCTGCGTCCGGCGGCCGGATCACAGATCTGACGACATTCGCCAACTCAGTCAACAACGCGACCCCGGCGGTTACGCCGGGGTCGTGGTTTTTCGGCAGGGCAGCGAGGCAGAAGCCAGTCGCTCACTTCTTCTTGCTGACCGGCGTCTTCCTCGGCCGGCCCTGGGGGCGGATCGTGTGTTGCAGACCGAGTTTCGCCGCCGTCTGGGCCAGCCACTTATCGTCGCCGTACGGGCGGCTGCGTACCAGGCTGGTTTCGATGCGCGACAATTCCATGTCATCGATCGGCCGGTTCACGCGATCCGTCCAGGCGGCGGGGCGGGATACCGGGCAGGCTTCCAGAATTTCCTTAAGTTCGTCGGGGCCGTTCAGCCGTGCCCAGAGGCTGCTCCATTGCCACTTCTCAGCCCGTTTGACCAGACCTTCAGTCAGGCCGAGCCGCTCCACATAGCCGCGGAGGTTGGTGAGACTCTCGTCTCGCTGCACGATGAAGTTCTTGAATCGTCCCTGGTAGAGGTGTCCGAAGCCGATGGTCTTGTGCGAGGCCCGCCAGCGCACGGCGTGGGTGTGCGTCACCCAGCGGACGAAATCGGTCAACTGGCCATCCTTCTTGGGAAGCACGATGAGGTGCCAGCGATCGGGCAGCATGCAATAGGAGAGAATCTGCATCGGTTTGCGTTCGCAGGCCTCGATGAGGATCTGCTGGAAATCTTCGTAGTCGGCTTCCTTGCGGAACAACTGCGTCTTGCCGACAGCGCGATTCATCACATGATACACAAGCCCGCCGGGGGCCACGCGTGCGATTCTTGGCATGGCAATCAAGGTATCAGACGCCGGCGTTGGAAGCAATATCAGGTGTGTCCCCGAAAGACGCTGCCGCGGCGCGGCAATGTTTTCGGGAGAACGCCAGGGCCGACGCAAGTAGCACAGCCGTCTCGGCTGTGTCCGAACACTTTGACACAGGCGAGACGCCTGTGCTACTCCAGGTGCTCCCGAAAACATTGCCGCGCCGAAAGACGCTTCTCAACATCGCTCTCCATCCATTGTCTTCCCTATTGACGGCTTGGAAGGACATCTAAACCATGAATACGCAGACCTCACGTCCCGATGTGAATGCCACGATGCAGCCTGACACTATCACGCGACGCATATTCCTCAGCGGCACCGCTGCCGCGGCCGGGATGCTTGCGTGTCCGTGGCCGGCGGCCGACGCGGCCGACCTACCCGTCGCGATCGATCCCGCGGAGCAACAGAAGATTGAGGCGGCGATTCCCGCCAAGGCGCTCGTCGTGCCGCGCCGTCCGCGAAAGCTGCTGATCTTCGATCTCAATGTCAACTACGGCGGACACCGTTCGATTCCCACGGCCAATCTCGCGTTCACGCTCATGGGCCGGAAGACCGGCGCTTTCGAGACCGTGGTCAGTCGCGATCCTGCCATCTTCAAACCGCAAAGCCTGCGGCAGTTCGATGCGGTGTTCTTCAACAACAACGTGGGCAATCTCTTTGAAGATCCCGCATTGCGGCAGAGTCTGGTGGATTTCATCTATGGCGGCGGCGGAATGATGGGCGTTCACGGGACTGCGGTCGCCTTCACGAAATGGCCTGGCGCGATCGAGGACTGGCCGGAGTTCGGCGTCATGCTTGGCGGGCGAGGCGCCAACCACAAGAGGAGCGATGAGCGCGTGATCGTGAACCTGGACGACCCGGGTCACCCCCTGAACCAGGCATTCGGCGGACAGAGTTTTGAATATCGCGACGAGTTCTTCCGGGTCCACGAACCCTACTCGCGAAATCGGCTGCGCGTGCTGCTTTCGATCGATACTCAGAAGACGGACATGAACCAACTGCCCGCCTACGGCAAAACGGTGCGTGCGGACAACGACTATGCCGTGGCCTGGGTGCGGCAGTATGGACGTGGCCGCACGTTCTATTGCACGATCGCCCATAACCCCTACGTCTTCTGGGATCCGAAGATGCTGAGCTTCTATCTCGCCGCCACGCAATTCGCACTGGGCGATCTGCCCGCCTCGACGATCCCCAGCGGGCGATTGACGCCGGCGATCCGCGCCCAGGAGACGCTCGGCTGGCGCCTGGGTGTCGAGGCGTACACCTTCCAGAAGTACACACTCTTCGAGGCGATCGACAAGACCGCCGAACTTGGCTTGCCGTTCATGGGCGGGCTCAGTTTCCAGAAGGTGAGCAAGGACATCCCCAAAGACTTCGACCCTCAACTCAGCGACGACGAAGTGCGGCAGATTCGCACGAAGTTGGAAGCGGCCGGTATCAGACTGCTGACGTACTACTATCCGCAGATTCCCGGCGATGCGGACGGCTGCCGCAAGATGTTCGAGTTCGGCCGGAAGATCGGCATCGAGACGTTCATGTCCGAACCGCTGCCGGAGTCGCTCGACACCATCGAGAAGTTCTGCGATGAATACGACATCAGCCTCGCCATTCACAATCACGAAAAGAAGGCCTCGCCGCAATACTGGCATCCCGATGGTGTCATGAAGGCGTGTCAGGGCCGCAGCAAACGGATCGGCGCCTGCGGCGATCTGGGCTACTGGATGCGTTCCGGCATCGATCCGATCGAGGCGGTGAGTATTCTCAAGGAACGGCTGATTACCGTGCATATGCACGACCTGCACGCGGCCGGCCCTGACGGCCACGATGTCCCCTGGGGATCCGGCGTCGGCAAATCCACGGCGTTCCTCCGAGAGGTTCATCGCCTGGGCATCAAGCCAACCATGTTCGGCATCGAGTATGCCTACAACTGGCTGGAGTCCATGCCCGAGATCGCCCGCAGCATTGAGTTCTTCAACAAATTGAGCATCGACCTTGCCAAATGAGGTGTGCGATGAAACGAGTTTCGCCCGGCATTTGTAGGGTCCGCTTCAGCAGACGCGGAGACCGATGCACACGCCGTCACGCGTCCGTTGAAGCGGACCCTACATCGGCGCAAGCCATGGAAGCCGACGCGGGAGACCCGATAGCGGGTCCTGTCCCGGTTTCAACGCGGCGACAGGTCCTTCGTGTGGCGGCCGCCGTTTCGGGGCTTGTCGCCGCGCCGTGGATCATTCCAGCCTCCGCTCGCGGAGCCGATGGCGTGCCCTCTCCGGCCAACCGCCTCAATGTCGGCCTGATCGGCAGGGGGGCGATGGGCAGCGGCCACCTGCACCGGCTGCTGGGCGATGAAGGCGTGCAGGTTCTGGCCGTTTGCGATGTGGATCGCCTCCGGCGCGAGGCTGGCCAGCGTCTTGCCGAGGAAACCTACGCCGCACGGCAAGCCGGGGGCACGTATCGCGGCTGCGGGGCTTACAACGATTATCGCGAGATGCTGGCCCGCCCTGACATTGATGCCGTGGTGATCGCCACACCCGACCATTGGCACGCGTTGCAGGCCATTGAGGCGGCCCGCGCTGGCAAGGATGTCTACTGCGAGAAGCCCGTCTCGCTGACCATCGATGAAGGCCGGCAACTGGTGCAGACCATGCGCCGGCTCGGCCGCGTGTTTCAGACCGGAACCCAGTATCGCTCGATTCCCACCATCCGGGCTGTGTGCGAATTTGTTCGCCGCGGCGGACTGGGGCGGGTCAAGTCGGTGTTCACAAATTGGCAGAACCTGGGTGCCTTCATGTGGGCGAGGTTTCAGCCGTACGCTCAGTTGATGGACATTCAGAAGGCCGCTGGTTCCTTTGCGCCGCTGAATCTTCCGTTGCCGGCTGAGCCTGTGCCCGAAGGCCTGGACTGGGACCGCTGGGTGGGTCCGGCCGCGTGGCACGAATACAACCACCTCTACCACACAAATCCAATTCCCGGCGTGGTGCCGTGGTCCTTCTGCGAGGACTTCGGCGCGGCGTCGGTCACGTGGTTTCATTCCCACGCGGCCGACGTGATTCAGTACGCCTTGGGCATGGAACTGAGCGGGCCGACCGAGATCATCCACCCCAGCACCGGCGAGTTCCCGACCCTGACCTGCCGATACGCGAACGGCACACTGCTCCATTACGTCGAGCATTGGGGCCAGGTGAAGAGCATCTACAAGGCCGTCCCGCCCACCGCCCGGTTGGAGGGGCTGTTTGGCGGGCTCTTCGTCGGCGAGCGCGGCTGGATGACGTCGATGTCCACAGGCGGCCCCATCGAGGGCGGTCCGCCGGAGCTGTTTTGGGAAATGCAACTGGCCACTCGCGAGGTGAACATCGGATCCAACGATCATCACGCCAACTGGTTCAAGTGCATCCGCACGCGCCAGTCGCCGAGTTGCCACGAAGAGATCGGCCATCGCTCGGCCACCCTGGGTCATCTGACCATTCTGGCCTACAAACTCGGCCGTTCTTTGAAATGGGATCCGGCGAAGGAAGTGTTTATTGGCAACGAGCAGGCGAACCGTCTTCGCTCCCGTGCGATGCGCGAGCCGTGGCAGGTGTGAATCAAGTGGGGCCAGCGTCCTCGCAGGCCGGCCCTCCTCTTCGCCACCAAGCGTGTCTCGCCAAAGGAGGCCAGCGAGGACGCTGGTGCTACTGTTGTCTCCATGTATTTATTATGTGGGTAAACGTAACGTGTCACGGTTGGCCGATTGCGGGATCGAGTCCCGCAAACCGGTTGCCGTTTTCCCACAACGCCTTGGTCAGCGCCTGCGGCGACAGGGGAAGCGCCTTGAACATGGCCAGATCAGCCAAGGGGTTGGCCCAGGGTGAATCGGTTCCAAACATGAACATGTCCGGCGAATGCTTGTCGATGATCCGGCGGAGCATGTCCATATCGCACTGTCCGAGGCAGAAACTCGTCTCGATGTAGATCCGTTGGCCAACCACCTCCGCCAGTGATTCCTCCCAGCATTCCCAGCCGCCGAGGTGGCAGGCGAGCAGGCGCAGGTCGGGAACCGCTTCGTGGACATTGCGGATCCGTTTGGGGCTGGCGATGTCCGATCGCTCGAAAGCGAGATCGAAGCCGGCGTGGAAGACCATCGCGAGTCCGGCCTTGGCGGCCGCCCGGGCGATACGCAGGACGCGCGGATCGTCGGCCGGACAATTCATGTATTGGGGGTGCATCTTCAGGCCGGGCAGACCGAGCGATGCGATACGCTCGATCTCGGCCTCGGGTTTGTCAAAGTCGGGGTGGATGGACGCAAAGGCGATGACGCGGTCCGATTGTACTTTGGCCGACCAGTCGGTGATCTTCGAGACTTGGCCGGGCCGGGTGGCGATGGAACACATGAGCGTGCGGCGAATGCTTGCCTCATCCATGCGTTCGACCAGTCCCTTGACGGTGCCGTTGTGCCAGGCTTTGACGGGGAACCATTGCGCGCCATGCGAGAGCGTCTCGATGGCGCGAGCCGCGATCTCGTCCGGGAACGCGTGCGAGTGCCCGTCGAGAACGGGGCTTTCGGCGAGGGTGTTGGGGTTGGTCGCGAGCATTGTGGGTATCGGTGATCGGTATTTGGTAATCGGTGATCGGGTATCAGTGATCCGTATGCCGGTTCATCGATCACCGATATCCGATAACTGTTCACCCCTTCTTCTGTTCCTTGGCCGGTTTTGTGGTGAACTTGAGATGATAGTGCCCGCGTTCGCACGCGGATACGAACCTCTCTACGCACGCCTTGAGATCCTCCCATCTCTGGCGGATGATCTCGGCTTCATCGGTGTCAATCTGGCTGTCATCCTCCACGGATTCGGTAACGGCGTTGAGCAATTCAGAGAAATCGCGCACCATGCCGCGGGTTTCCGTGAAGATACTCTGGTCGATGGGCTTGCCATGCTCCATGGAGGGGTTGGCGCAGAAGAAACCGCCGGCCTCGTTGCACAGCCAGCGGATCAGCCGGATGTCGCGCGTCAGACCGTACATCTCGCGCACCCGGTCCAGCGGATTCTTCGCGCCGCTCTGTTCGGGGTCGTCGGTGGCGGCCGGCGGCTCGCACCATTTATAGACCAGTGCCGGCGACACCCTCAAGACCGCCGCCACGGCTTTGACACCTGGTTCTTCGACCGCGTGTTGGATGACTTCGTAGGATTTCATGACGGAGCATTGTACACATGAGCCCCCCGGCGTGTAATGTCTCCGCCATGGCCCAGACGAAACAACAGATTCTGGCGATTCTGTCCGAAGCGGGCTCGCACCCGCGGCATCAATTCGGCCAGAATTTCATGATCGACCAGAACCTCGTGCGTCTGGTTGCCGACGCCGGCGCGCCGTCGCCTGGCGACGTGGTCATCGAAGTCGGTCCGGGCACGGGCACGCTGACCGAGGAACTCCTCTCACGCGGGGCCGAGGTCGTGGCCGTGGAGATCGACCGCGACCTGGCGGCCACGCTGCGGACGCGTCTGGCAGATCGGCCGGGCTTCCGCCTGATCGAGGGCGATGCCCTGGCTGGCAAGCACGAGCTGAACGCGGAACTGGCGTCGGCCGTTTCCGCAGCGCGATCGGCCGGCCGGCCGGTGAAGTTGATCGCCAATCTTCCCTACAACATCGCGTCGCCGCTGGTTATCGAATTGCTGTTGGCCGGGGTCGACCTGCTGGCGTTCACCGTGCAGCGGGAAGTGGCCGACCGGTTCCGTGGCAAGCCCGCCACCGAAGATTACGGCACGCTGACGGTGATGGCCCAAATGCTGGCCGAAGTCGAGATTCTCCGCGTGCTCTCGCCACAGGCATTCTGGCCCGCGCCGAAGATCGAATCGGCACTCGTGCGGCTCGTCCGTCGCGATCGCCTCGGGGCCAAGGCCCGGCCGTTTGGCGAGTTTCTCCGGCGTCTCTTTTCCGCACGGCGCAAGATGCTACGGAAGACGCTGGGTGAACTGTGCGACAACGCCGAATCCGTCCTCACCGGCCTTTCCATTCCCCCAACGGCCCGCCCGGAAGAGGTTGATCCAGATTCGCTGCTGCGGCTATTCGGGGAGGTTTCGCGCGGTATTGAGCCATGAAATGTGTAACCGTGCGTATAAGGAGGGGCGAGGAGCGATATTGGTCCATGGGCACATGTTGTTTACTATTCGTTACATGAGGTTCTGAGATGGGCGAAATAACTTTTGAGTACTATAACGGACCTGTAGAGCACATGGACCGTCTGGCGGACGGACAACATACTTGCTCCTTCTGTGGGCAACTTGGGCGGTGTTTTCGTCTTGACCAACGCCGGCACGGGTGTTTCGAATGCCTGCGTCAAGGCCGTTTTCTGTTCGATCATGACACCGAGATTGGCCTGCTAACATCAGATGGTCTTCGGCATTTCTACAACCACCATCAACGCGTCCCGAAGAACTTCAACAAAGCTGCATTTCGGACGCTATTGCGCACTCCGGAATACGTGACATGGCAACAGGGAATCTGGTTGACGCATTGTGACGACTTCATGATCTACCTTGGCGAGTGGAAGGCGAAAGACTTTCATCAACACTCGGAAAACGGCGATGGGCGAAGCCTCTTTCTCGATATGACCGACAAGGTCCAGGCCTTCCTGTGGGATCGGGCAACTCCTGTCGGTGCGAAGGGTCCGGCGGATTGGTACGCCGCCTACTACGCATTCAAATGCCGCCACTGCGGGAAACTCAGGGGCAATTGGGATTGTCCGTGAGTATTAGCATTGCTTTGGTTGAGTAACCCTAAACAGTCATGCACCCCAGAAATCGCTGCGTCTTCTGTCTGTCCATCCCTTTCAATCCCTTTCCTTGCCGCTTCCCTCCGATAAAATCCTGCCATGCTCCCTCGCCACCTCCTTGCGGCGTTTCTGCTCGTATTCGCCTGTCTCGCCAGGGGCGCCGAACCGGGGCTGTTTGACCGCGAGAATCTCGTCGCCTGGTGTATAGTTCCGTTCGACAAGGCCCAACGGAACCCGGCGCAGCGGGCCGAAATGCTCGACAAACTCGGTATCCATCGCTTCGCCTGGGACTGGCGGGCGCAGCACCTGTCGGCCTTCGATCAGGAAATCGCCGAGCTCGCCGCCCGCCACATCGAACTCACGGCCGTCTGGTTTCCGACCACGCTCGACAACGATGCGCGGCAGATCCTCAAGGTTCTCAAGGAGCGCCATATTCACACGCAACTCTGGGTCATGGGCGGTGGCGGGCCGGTGAAGGATGAACGCGAGCAGCAGGCCCGCGTCGAGGCCGAGTGCGGGCGCATCGCGCCGATCGCCGATGCGGCCGCCGAAATCGGCTGCACGGTGGCGCTGTATAACCACGGCGGCTGGTTCGGCATTCCGGAGAATCAGCTTGCCATCATCGATCGCCTGAAGAAGCCGAATGTCGGTATTGTCTTTAACCTCCACCATGGCCACGACGAACTCGATCGGTTCGCCGAAGTTCTGTCCAGGATCAAGCCGCATCTGCTCGCCATCAATCTCAACGGATCGATCCCGGCCGGCGATCGCATCGGCATGGAAGTCGCCCCCATCGGCCAGGGCGACTTGGACCTGAAGATCATTGGTGAACTCCGCCGCTCCGGCTGGCGCGGCCCGGTGGGCATCATGAACCATTCCGAGGCCGATGCCGAGCTGCGCCTGCAGGACAACCTCGACGGGCTGGCCTATGTGCTCGCCAAGCTCGACGGCAAGGCACCGCCGCAACCCGCGCCGCGCTCCTGGCAATCGCCCGCCAAGTCGAACATCATCCTCAGCCGTCGCGACAACTGGCTGATCCTCAACGCCGCCCAGATTCCCGGCCACGAGTTGCGCATCAACTATCTCGAAGCGTATTGCCGCGGCAATTCGCACGAGGCCGACTGGGTCAAACAGACGGTCATCGGCCACAAGACCCGGCTGGTTTCGCTGTCCGCCGACCATCGCCGGATGGAACTGCAATGCACGCTCGACGATGGCGTGATTGTGGACCATGTCATCACCTCGACCGATGATTCCGTGGATTTCCGCCTCACGGCTCGCAACCCCACGGCCACCGAGTCCGCCGCCCAGTGGGCGCAAGCGTGTGTGCGGCTTGGCCGGTTCACTGGCTTTGACGACGCCGGGAAGAATCTCGACGATTACCTTCCCAAGTGCTTCATCTTCATGGACGGCAAACTGGCGCGTATGCCCGTGCAGCCCTGGGCAACTGAGGCCCGCTACACGCCAGGCCAGGTCTGGCCCGGCCCTGGCGTCGCCCCGGCCGATGTCAACCCGCGGCCTCTGAGCACGCTCAAGCAGAGCAACGGGCTCGTCGGCTGTTTCTCGGCCGACGAGAAGCTCATCTTCGCCACGGCATGGGAGCCGTATCAGGAACTCTTCCAGGGCATCGCCCGCTGCCTGCACTCGGACTTCCGCGTCGGCGGGCTCAAGCCGGGAGAATCGAAGCAGATTCACGGGAAGATCTACATTGTTCCCAACGATGTGGACGCACTGGTCAAGCGGTACGCGAAGGACTTTCCGGAACAGGCGAGAGCGAATCGGTAAACTGATTTTCCGTGCATGGCGATTACGGTCACATTAAGATGCCGATTCATCACCCGTCGGAGGTTGCCTTGAACCGGCCGAATTGCCTTCGCGTGCTCGCCCTGTTGTCGCTCGCGGCCCCGGCCGCGTGGGGCGCTGGTCCCGTGACCTTTGGCGTGATTGGCGACTTCGGCTCCGGTTCGACGGACGAAAGTGACGTCGCCAACCTCGTCAAATCCTGGAATCCTGACTTCATAATTACCACCGGCGACGACAACTACCCCGTCGGCGGGGCCGACACCATCGACAGCCACATCGGCCGCGACTATCACGAGTACATCTACAACTACAATGGCGCATATGGACCCGGTTTCCCGACCCGCCGGTTCTTTCCCGTGCCGGGCAATCACGACTACTACACCGACAACGGCCAGCCCTACTACAACTTCTTCGATCTGCCCGGCAACGAGCGCTACTACAAGTTCTCACAAGGCCCGGCCGATTTCTTCATGCTCAACAGCAATCCGGAAGAACCCGACGGAGCCGATCTCGGATCGAAGCAGGCGGACTGGCTCCGCGAGTCCATGGCCGGCTCGCCGGCGCGATGGAAAGTCGTCTCGCTGCATCATGCCCCGTACTCTTCGGGAGCGGTGCATGGCGACTCGACGTGGACGCAGTGGCCGTATGCACAATGGGGTGCGTCGGTCGTCCTGGCGGGGCACGAGCACACCTACGAGCGGCTCAGCGTGGATGGCATTCCCTATTTCGTGAACGGCGTGGGCGGCTACTCGTTGTACCCTTTTCAGGCGATCCCTCTGCCGCAGAGCCAGTCGCGTTACAGCAGCGATTTCGGGGCAATGAAGGTCACGGCATCGGATACGTCGATGCACTACGAGTTCTGGACCCGTACGCAAAACCAGCAGGATGATTTCACGGTCGCGCCGCCCATGTCGCAGTGGAGCGGCGCGTCGGGCCGGTGGGACGACGCGCCGCAATGGTCGGCCACCCCGGTCGACGGCGGCGACGTGACGCTCTCATCCGCCGATGGCGTGTCGCGGACCGTCGACTACTACAACAGCCAGGGGGCGGCCGTGCGGCTCACCCGGCTGGCGATCGACTCGGCCGGCGGAGGCAAGTTGCTTCTCCGGCAGTCCCAGGACACGCTTCAGGTGCGCGCGATGGTGGTTGGCGGCATGTCGCAGGCCGGACGGTTCCAGAAAACGGGAGGAACGCTCGACGCCGAGACAATCTACAATGCCGGAACATTCGAGCACCTCGGCGGCACGCTTCGCCTCGCCAATGCCTTCTACAACGCGGGTGGCACGGCGGAACTCGGCGGCCTGTTGCAACTCAGCCCCGGCGCCTGGATCATCGCCGCCGGCGGAACGCTGCGGCTCACGTCCGATGCGGGAGCCGCCTCGCCGCCGGCTTTGAAAATTCGCGACACCGCCGTCGTTGAGCTTGCCGTCACCCAGCATCTTGGATCGCTCGAGATGACCGGCGGATCGGCGGCCATCAACGGTGACGGGCTGGTTGTCACCCGCGCCCTGTCGATCTCTCCGGGCGCACATTTCGACGTGGGTCGCGGGGACATCGTCCTGTTCTACACCGGCACATCGCCGGGCAATGAGCTCGGCCAATGGGTGCGGGCCGGCCTGCTGACGGCGAACTCGGCCGGGCTCAACCGCACCGTGGCGATCGTCGACAATGCAATGTTGCATGAGGCAACCTGGCGGGGCGAGCCGCTGTTTGCCCCCAACGGCGACTACCACCAGGTGCTGGCGATTTCAGCCCTCCGCGGCGACACGAATCTCGACGGGGTCGTGGACTCCCTGGATTTCTTGAACATCATCGCCCATCAGGGCGCTGCCGGCACCTGGTTTGACGGTGATGTGAATCAGGATGGCCTGGTGACGCCAGATGATTACGCCGTGGTGGCCGCCTATCTCGCCAACGGCATGGCACTGTCATTCGGACCGGTGCTCGTAGCGACGCCTGGCTCATCCCTCACCGCGGACCGTCCGCAGGCCACGAACACCATCGTCGTGCCCGAACCGTGTGCGATCGTGTTGCCGGCCGTGCTCTCGCTTACTTTGCTGCGTCCACGTCGTACACTCCGGCCACGTATTTCTCGGCCACGGTGACGTAGCGCCCAAACAGCGAACGGATGTACTCCAGTTCCTCGTCCTTGATCGGCCGGATGATCTTGCCCGGGACGCCCATGACCACATGACGATCCGGCACCACCAGTCCCGGTGGCACCACCGCCCCGGCCGCAATCAGGCATTCGACGCCGATCCGTGTCTTGCCCAGCACCGTCGCGTGCATGCCGACAAGCGTTCCCCGGCCGACAAATGCGCCGTGCAGGATGGCCCCATGTCCGATGGTGACGTCGTCCTCAATCACATTGGTGATGCCATAATCGCAGTGGACAATGGCCCCATCCTGCACGTTGACACGCCGGCCGATGACGATCGGCGCCACGTCGCCGCGAGCGACGGTGTTGAACCAGAAACTGGACTGGGCGCCGACGCTGACATCGCCGCAGACGGTGGCGTTGTGAGCCTGATAGGCCCCATCGGGTCGTTTGTGGAAGAGCGGCATGGCGGGAATATAGCGGCGGGAAGTCGTATTCCAAGTGAAAGAACCGCCGGCAGGAAAAGCACCGGTGCATCCGCGAGATAGTGGCAGCGGCGTCTCGCCGCTGGCTGGAACCCCACAGAGCCGGGATGGCTCTGCCACTGTTAAGCCATCACGCATGGCCGCATCCGAACTTCAGATGCCTCCAAGAAGCACCAGCATCGCGCCGTCGGTTTTCTGATCGCACTCTGTACGCGGCTATGAGTTCACTTGGGCCGCATCGCGGAACCCGGCCACGTGATACCGCTGCCAGGGCCGCGTCTCGGCGCCTCCGTAGATAAGGGTAGCCTTCGCCGCACTGGCCGGATTGAGCCCGGTGTAAAACGCCAGCGATTTGAACGCGTCATCCGCCAGCGTCTGCGCGGATTTGATTTCAACCGGCACCACGCCATCGCCCAGTTCGAGAATCGCAGTATGAACCTGCCGCGCGAGCTGCATGAGATTGAAGTTCGCGCTGAATCATGATGCCCGTTTACAATCTGAGGTTCTAAACATCAATATGTAAAACAGTCCATAACACACGGCGTAGCATGCTGTTACAGACATGCACTCGTCCAAGCAATGGCGACCTGCCTCACTTCAGGCCGGATTGTTTCTGACCTTGCTCGCGCCACCATCTCGCCCACTGCTCCTTATCGGGTCCGAACGATTGCTCGGTAATTGTCCGAAGCGACTTGGCGATGTTCTCTTGGAACATCTCGGGGTTGTAGGCTCGTTTCCAATCCTCCCTATTCCGAAAGTCCGCGTCGAAGCAGTCGATCAGGCCTGCAACAGCCGCCTTGTACTTGAACACGGACAGAACTGTGATCGCCTGATTCACCACCGATCCGGACGGGTCGGTCTTGATGGCCGTGAGCAGGTGGGGTACGGATCGAGGGTCGGGATGGCTTCCGAGCCGCCAGACGACCGTGCGGCGCGCGAACTGGCCCATGGAACGATCCGCCAGGAGTTGCCAGTAGCGCGGGAGCGGATCACCTTCCTTCAATTTGGCCAGGGCGATTCTGGCAGCCCAGACACTGTCTTGAATGCTCTCGATTGTGTGGCCCTGCACCTCCCGTGGCTTTCCGTTGGCGACAATTCTCTCCAGTGCCGGGATCACCGCCGGATCGCCAATGGCTTCCAGTGCCTCGACCACGTCCTCATGACATAGATGCCGCAACAGGATCGGCACAGCCTCGTGGGCCTTGAGTTGTCCTGCGGCTCTGACTGCGTGCGTGAACGCCTCCGGTGACAAGAGGCCCATCCTGTTGATGGTTACGTTCTTCTCCTGACTCCGCAGAACCTCCAGCACCACTGCCAGTCCGCCGCCGATCTCGCCGAGCGCGTCGATTGCCCCTCGCGCTTGGTTACGCTGGACCATCTCGGTCAACACTGGGATCGCCTGGCGACACTTGAAGTGCCCCAGCGCCCGGGTAATGCCTCCCTCTTCATCGGCAAGGTAGGAGATTGTAAATCGCGTTCCTTGTGACCAGTTGCTTCTTTCCAAACCTGTCACCTGTCGCTGGTCCGCCAGGGCCGCGATGGCCAATTCTACCAGCCAGTCCGGCGGGTTGCTGTCACAGCAATGGAAGACCATGGAGAGCGCGCCATGCACGCTCGTCACCGTTTCATATTCCGTGCTCTTCATCGCGTCGAGCATCGCCAGGGCTGCGATCGCGCTGCCCCGAGGCGCGGCGAGTGCGGCCAGGTAGAGCTTCATCGCATCATCCTTCTCGGAGGCGATGCGACGCTCCAGTTCCAGACGAACGCCATTCTGTTCGTATGAGGTCAGTGCATTGGCCAGCGACCAATTGGACATGCTCAGTCGCACAACTGGCGACTCCATCCCAGACATGTTTCCCCCGAAGAATCGCCCGCGGCTGAACTCGGGGAAGTACCTGGGAAAGGCAAAGGCGCCGGGCCGGGCCTCGCCCAATTCGCCTATGGGGCGAACCGCATGGGGTGGTGTCTCGAGGATTCCCTGCCAGCCGGCCGTTCCCGCGGGCCGGCGAACAACGATCTTCAAGCGGGACGCCTGCTTCACGTCGCTGAAGTTGGTGCTACATATGTAGGCGACGGCGCTCTCGCCCGGTCGGAGAATCACCGGCGCGCGCGGGAAGTTGTTCCCAGTCTTCGACTCCACCAATTCCAGCATCGGGCTACGCCTCTCATTGGCCGGGGTCTCCATCGGGAGCTGCCCGATCCACTTCCAGGGCTGCTCGCCCTGTTGTACGTGCAACTCGAATATGCGAGGTTCCTTCGGGTCGACGGGATTGCCCACGGGCACGGCCAGGGCCGCATGCGACAGGTTCTTCAGATGCACGAGTATCAACAGCCCGGCGTAGTCGTTCCAGTCGACGTACTCGACGCGAGCCACCAAGCCCGCAACGGGTTGCGACCACACTGACTCTATTGCAGACCGGGATGTGGCCGCCGTTGGTCGACTGGCAGGACGCACGGTGTCCAGAATAAGCTTCCGCAGTCGCGCCTCCGTGCCTTTGCCTCCCAACGGCTCAGTAGATTCGTTCAACTGGGCATCGCTCGCCATCACCGGGACGAGCAGCACCACAAAAGCAGCGAGTATTTTGAACACGACGATACCTCCCTGATGGCCGCGGGCCTTGTGCCGTCGACGACGCACACGTGGCCGATGGTGAACCCACACTATTCTACCTTCGCCTTGACCGTCCGCCAATCCAGCCCCAGGCGCTTGGCCGTGCGCTCGTACGATCCGGTGGTCGCGTGGACGCGGCGGACGTAGCCTTGCGTCAGTTGGTCAATGCTGAGCGCGCCGTCGCGCACGGACTGGAGGAACGGATCATCCTGCACACGCGGCCTGGCGGGGTGGTATTCGCCGCGGACCAGGACGTTGCGCACGCACTGCTCCAGTTCGCGGAAATTGCCGGGCCAGGGATAATCCGGGCCGAGATTGGCTTCGATCCAGCCGCGGATCTCCTCGGCCAGCTTTTCGCCGTCGGGTTCCGGGCAGACACGGCGGCAGATGAACTGCAGCAGGTTGCCGAGTTCCTCGGGCGATTCGCGCAGCACTTCCCGCAATGGCGGGGCGTGGATCACGTCGGAGCAAAGCCGGTAGTAGAAATCTTCGCGGAAGCGGCCGGCGTGCATCTCGGCGGCGAGGTCGCGGTTGGTGGCGGCCAGCAGTTTGCCGAGGAATTTGCGGGTCTGGCTTTCGCCGATGCGCTGGAAGATGCGGCTTTGCAGCACGCGGAGCAGCTTGACCTGGATTTCGGGGCAGATGTCGCCAACCTCGTCGAGGAACACGGAGCCCAGCGCTGGACAGGTTTCCAGCCAGCCGGTGCGGTTCTCCATGGCGCCGGTGAAGGCGCCGCGGCGATGGCCGAAAAGTTCGGACTCGATGAGCGTGGGCGACAGGGCCGAGAGATTCAGCGGCAGGAAGAAGCGGGTGTAATCCTCCGTGAAGGTCTGGGTCTTGGGATCAAAGGGGACGTATCTCGAAAGTCCGATGGCGCGGGCGACGACTTCCTTGCCGGTGCCGGTTTCGCCGACGATGAGCGTGGCGAAGTCGCCCATTTGCGTGTGCAGGCCGCGGACGTAGCGGGGCAGATCATGGGTGAAGACCGACTGCCACGCGGCCGCGCGCAGGCGGGCGGCCGGGGCGCTGGTGCCGACGATGTGGTTGAAGATCAGGGAGAACGCCCGGCGGATCTGGAAGAAGCAGGCGAAGGCATGCGTGGGCTCGATCCAGGGATGGAATTCGCGGCCGGGGATGACGAAGAAGCGGGCATAGTCGGCCGCGAAACTGCGATACTGCGGCGCCCGCGTGGCGGCGGGCGTGCCGGCCGCGAGAATCAGCCGGTTCATCGACTCGCGGCAGCGCTGATAGAACATGTACCAGACGACATCCTCATAGAGCCTCCAGTCATCCTCGGGCACATCCGAGATGGTGCGGGCAAGGCGTTCGCGGACGGCCTCCGTAAGCGTCTCGCAGCGCTGATCCAGCAGGACCAGACTGGGGCGCGCGCCTTCATTCTGTTCCTTGATGCTCCAGACGACCTCCGCGCCGACGAAATCCTGCCCCAGGGCGGCCCGCTCGTGCTCGATACGCTCGGGCAGGAACGGGTTGCAGTAGACCAGCCGGGAGACGGCAAGGGCGAAGCGGCGTTCGGGCGCGGTGAATAGGCTCATTCGGTCCCCGGGTTTAAGGGTTCAAAAGTTCAAGGGTTCAAGAGTTCAAGCGGCAGAATGGCAACCAAAGGGATTGCGGCACGAAGGCACGGAGGCACGAAGTGGAAGAAAGAGATGAGGCAGAAAAATGGCAGGTAGAAAATAGATGCTCGCGTGTTATTCCCAGATGATTCATCTTCTACCTCCCATTTTTCTGCCTTTGGTTTCTGCCTTCATTGAATCGCGGACGCGGTTGGTGATGGGAGCCATGGCTAAGATTCGACCTGCATTCAATGTATCAGATACCTACATCGAATGCTACCTATTTTGGCGTGCGAAACCGCTGCGTAGCCGCATCTGCGGCTCCAGCCGCTGTTTAGGGAATTCGTGAACCTGGCACACCCCTCGCATACTCAATACGCCGGAGGCTGATATGTCGGACACATTGAAACGAATCCTGGTGCGACGATGGCAACGGCGGTGGTGGCGCGTTGAGAGTTGGCTGGCGGCGGCGGCGCTGACCTGGCGACTGACGCGGCCGGATGATCGGTTGAGTGATCTGAGGTAATCCATGGCCAATGCACATCTGTTGACAGCCTGGCTTGGTTTCCTCGGCGGCATTCTCAGCGGTGCGGCCATCGGCCTGTTCTTTCGCGAGCAGGCGTGGCTGGGTGGGTACGGGAGTTGGCCGCGGCGAATGCTGCGTCTGGGGCACATTGCCTGGTTCGGTATCGGATTTCTCAACCTGTCGATGGCGGTCACGCTGGGCGTGTTCAACTGGCCGGCGCCGCCCAAGATCATCTCGATGCTGCTGATGGCGGCCAATGTCGTGATGCCGGCCGTCTGTTTTGCCAGCGCCTGGCGGCCGAAGCTGGCGGCGCTGTTTCCATTGCCGGTGATATGCACGGTGTTGCCGGTGATTGCTGTAATCGTGCGGAGACTCATGTCATGAAGATCGCGCTCATTGCCATGTCGGGGATTCGTGTTTGTGATCAGGAATTGCTCAAACTTGGCCTGACGTTGCCGGGATTCGTCGAGCGCAGCAAGGTCATTGCCTCGCTGCCCAGCCTGGGGCTGCTGACGCTGGCCGGCATGACGCCGCCCGAGCACGAAGTGCATTACTTCGAAGTGGCCGACCTGAACGCGGCCGGTGCGCTGCCGATGGATGTCGACCTCGTTGCCATCGCCAGTTTCTCGGCCCAGATCAAGGAGGCGTACGAACTGGCCGGGCGATACCGCGACGCGGGAATCGCGGTGGTGATGGGCGGGCTGCATGTGACGAGTGTCCCCGGCGAGCCGGCGACCGTCGGGGCATCGGCGGTGATCGGTGAGGGCGAGGCGGTTTGGCCGGAGATCCTGGCCGACGCGGAACGCGGGCAACTGCAGAGCATCTACGACGCACGCGGCCGGGAGTTTGAACTGGCCAAGGCTCCGATGCCCGCGTTCGAGCTGCTGGATATTGGCCGGTACAACCGGCTGACGGTGCAGACCAGCCGGGGCTGCCCGTGGCGGTGTGCGTTTTGCGCCTCGTCCATTCTGCTCACGCGGAAGTACAAACAAAAGCCCGTGGAGAAGGTGCTGGCCGAGATCGATCGGATCAGGGAGTTGTGGAATCGGCCGTTCGTTGAGTTCGCCGATGACAACGCGTTTGTGAACAAAGCCTGGTGGAAGGAGTTTCTGCCGCAACTGGCCGAGCGGCGCGTGAAGTGGTTTGCGGAGACGGATGTGTCCGTGGCCGACGACGAGGAACTGCTCGACCTCATGCGCGCCGCGGGATGCGCCGAGGTGCTGATCGGCTTCGAGAGCCCCGTGGCCGACGGGCTGGGCAATCTGGAATTGCGGACGAACTGGAAAGAGAAGCAGTTCTCGCGTTATCGCGAGGCGATCCAGCGGATCCAGTCGCACGGCGTGCGGGTCAACGCGTGTTTTGTGGTGGGCCTTGACGGTCATGACCAGGGGATCTTCGATGCGGTTTACGACTTCGTGCAGGAGACGCTGCCGTTTGACGTGCAGATCACCTATCCCACGCCGTTCCCCGGAACGCCGTTCTATCGGCAGATGCAGGCCGAGGGTCGGATGCTCTATGAAGAGGCATGGGAGCGCTGCACGCTGTTTGACATCAACTTTCGGCCCAGAGGCATGAGCGTTGATGAACTGCGCGCCGGCTTCCACCGATTGTGTAAACGCCTCTACAGCGAGGATTTCACGCACTGGCGGCGTAAGGCTTTCGGCCTGGGCCGGGCGAGAAGAGAGTATGTGGGGGAGGAAGCGTAGCGCGTTGGAGTCTCACGCCCGGCGAGTACGCCTCACGACGCAGCGACGCAACGGAAGGCGAGATCATTCACCGAAGCCAGGGACCGCCCCGCCTGACGGCGTTCGTTGGAATTGGTGGGTCCGTGTGGTCTTCGTCGGGTGGGTCAGCAACCGGTTGAAGGTAGAACACGGCATCCCGGCAAACCCACCGATCATAATTCTGTGTAGGCCGAAGTGGCTTGTCGTCCATGCCGTCATCGGTCCCGTTCTCGTTGACACTGTACACGGCAGGTATGGGCGTGCGCCGGTACGCGAAAGGCCTGCCGTCGGCTGCAAACGGGTCTTTGGGCAATTGCGGCAGGTAGCCCGGAACCAACTCGTTCAGCTTGTCGGGCAGGCGGTCGCCATGATCCAGGGCGTACAGCCGCAGTGCCAGTGCCACAGCTCCCGCGCGCCAGAGAGCCCTTCCGCGAAGCTCCTGCGTGTACACATGGTACGGAAATGCCGAGTCAATCGCGCACAGTTTCTTTGCCGCTTGAAAGTCCGAGGCACGGCACGCACCCCTGAGCGAGTCCATCTCGGGCAGATCTGCGAGGGCGTGGCGATCGAAAAAACTCCTGCCGTAGAAGTACAGCTCGCCTCCGCATTTCCATCGTTGGATTTGATACAGCCTCTCGCACAACAGCGCTCGTTCGATTTCCATATTCCGCGAGCCTTCGTCCAGCAGTTCAGCAATTATCGCTCGCATTCCATCTCGGGCAGATGCATTTATCTCCAGTGAAATGGCGATCATCTTGTCCACCGTCATTGCCCTGATACCCAGACCGACGAAGTGGGACACAATCGGACCTTCGCTCTCCGATGCCCGGGCCAAGAACAGGAGTGTGCGGAAGTACTCCATCGCCTCGGCGTCGCGGCCGCGCAGGTGGCTCTCGCGTGCCGCCACTGCGGGAAAGCGCGCACAGTCCTTCATGTCGTTCAAGTGCGGCAGCAGGACGTATGCCGGATCAACTGGCCACCGAACACCCCACACCACGCGGTCGCACTGGCGCGCCTTCGCTAGGTCCGCGAGAACACCCGACCGAAACGTCAATGAGGTCCGCATGCTGTCGCGCTCGCATTCCGACGGAGACCACGACATGTTGAGCCACTTGCTGTCACTCCAGTCGTCATCCTTCAGCGCGGCCGCCGCACGGCGCAGATAGAAGGCGCCGTTGGTCTCATCCGGGATCGGGGGCAGCTCCAGATCCTTCAAGCGGGAGGGGCCTCCCCATGCGGCGATGGCGCGCTCCAACCTGATCCTGGTCCAATATCGATCGAGGAAGAACCCGCCCAAAAGAACGCCGATCGTGATTACCCAGCCCAACCAGAACTTCCGAGAAATGCGCCTGCGTAGCGACACGACCACAGGTGGATGCGTGATTGGCTCGGGTTGGTGAGGGTTGTTCGCCATGATGTCCGCCTGCGTTTGGCAAGCACTGAATGACACGTCTGTGTCTACACGATACCCCGTGGCCACATTCAATACCAGAGTGTGAACGGTTGGAATCCGCCGGTGAGGACACCGGCGGCACTTAGGCGAGCATCGGTTTGAGGTGGTTCCACGCGGCCTGGGCGATGCCGGCGGCGGTGGATTCGTAGGGGTAGAGTTCAACGGTGATGCGGCCCTGGTAGCCGATGTCGGCGGCGGCCTGGAAGATCTGCGGGAAGTCGATGGCGCCTTTGCCGGGGCAAAGGTGCTGGTGGACGCGGTTGGCGCCGATGTCCTCGATGTGGATGTGGGCGATCTGGTTGGGCATGGAGCGGATGACCTGGGCGGGATCGTCGCCGACGCAGAAGAGGTGGCCGATGTCGCAGTTCATGAGGATCGTGGGGTCGTTGGGGAAATACTGCTGTTTGAATTCGAGATATTCGGCGGCCGATTCGATGTAGAGGCCGGGTTCGGGCTCGATGGCGAGGATGACTCTGGCGGCTCTGGCGGCGGGGATGACGGCGCGGAGGGCATCGGCGAAACGCTGGCCGGCGAGGTCGCGGGTGAGCGTCGTGCCGATGAGCGGGCCGCCGGGCTGGAGGGAGATGGTTTTGGCGCCAAAGGCGGCCGCGAGTTCGATGGAGCGGAGCGTGTGGTCGATGCGGGTCTGGCGTTTGGCGGCGTCATCCTCGATCCAGGTGGGGTGATACGTGTCGCCGCAGGCGAAGAGGGTGAAGGCGTTGATGTTGGAGACGGTCAGGCCGTGCCTGCGGAGTTGCGCCTGCACGGAGGTGATGCGGGCTGGCGGCATGTTCTGGGGATAGGCGTGGGGAATGTCCGCCATGAGTTCCAGGCCGCGATAACCGACAGCGGCGATGGCGTCGATGGCCTCTTCGAGCGTGTTCTTCTTGAAGGCGTTGGTGGAGAAAGCGAGGTCGAACATGAGAGAAATTCTAAAGGAAAAAGGTAAAAGGGAGAAGGTAAAAGGAAGAAGGTAAAAGGAAGAAGGAGGGAATGCAAAATGCAAGGTGAAAAATGCAAAATGCGGAAGGATCCGGGAACCGCATTCGGTCGCCAGATGCTCGTGGAACCGGTGTCTCGCCGCTGGTGTCGGTACTCCCGCACATCTTTGTTGCCAAAGGGGTGAGCCGCCCAAAGGGGCGCTGGGTTTGGGCGCTCAGCTCCAGTTCGAGTTTCAGAAGGCTGGTGAGAACTGAATCTGGCGTGAGTGGTTGAAGCGTTGCAGCAGGGATAGTTTGTAGCGGCGGCCCTTCCTCGCCTTGCCAAACGAGCATAGAATCAGGCGATGTACCGGATCGCATTTACGCCCGAGGCCATCGGCGATCTCGATGAACTCCGCCCGTACGATGCTCGTAAGGTAATTGCCGAAATCGAAATGCAGTTAGTTCGGGACCCGGCAATCCCGACCAGGAACCGCAAGCGGCTCCGTCCGAACCAATTGGCCGAATGGGAACTAAGGATCGGGGATTTTCGCGTGTTCTACGATATTGTGGAGAACGATCTCGTGGTTCGAATCGTGGCCGTCGGTAACAAGTTGGGCAACCAGCTATTCGTTCACGGAGAAAGGTACGACCTATGAAAACAATTGATCTCCCCAGCCCGTCCAAAGAAACGGCCGGTTTGCTCGATCAGGCGCGTGACGAAGACGTTGTCGTACGACTTGCCGATGGAAGCGAGTTCATGCTCGTAGCCATCGATGATTTCGATTTGGAATTGGCCCGCACGCGTGCGAACCCGAAACTGATGAAGCTGTTGGATGACCGGGCACGGCAAACGAACTTGGTTCCGTTGGACGAAGTCAAGCGACGGTTTGGCGCATAGAGGCAATCGAAGATGGGGATGGAGTGATCGTTTCAAGCGTCGCGAATTTGGTCAGCTTTTGAGGACTTTGTATTGCGTCCATGATGGACGACTCTGCCAGCGAATTCGAAAAAGGGCACGGGCTATGCCTGCTCGCGAAGCTGGGCAACGGCAAGGACGGCGTCGTGTTGCACGGCGGTGTTCACACCCTCAACCGATTCTTAATACCACTCGTTCCTGCCGCTCTCAACTCATTTTCCGACAACAACTTGCATCTCGCACGAGCTGCCGCAACGGGCGATCGCGGTTCGTCCGGAGCCTTCCTGTCGTTGTGTTACCAGCGCATGCGAGTATAATGCGCGGCTTTCCTTCAGGCGATCCGTATTATGAATAAGGTGCGTAACGACATCCGTAATCTTGCTATTATTGCCCACGTTGACCATGGGAAGACCACCCTCGTCGACGCATTGCTCCGCCAGTGCGGCAATTTCCGCGATTCTCAGGTGGCCCAGGACACAATGCTGGACTCCAATCCCCTGGAACGCGAACGCGGCATCACCATCCTGGCAAAGAACGTGGCCATCACCTACGTCGACCCCAAGAACGGCCAGACCACCAAGGTCAATCTGATCGACACACCCGGCCACGCCGACTTCGGCGGCGAAGTCGAACGCGTGCTCTCGATGGCCGACGGCGTGTTCCTGCTGGTGGACGCGGCCGAAGGGCCCATGCCGCAGACGCGGTTTGTGTTGAAAAAGGCATTCGAGAACCTGCTGCGGCCGATCGTGGTCATCAACAAGATTGACCGGCCGGATGCCCGCGCCCATGAAGTTCTGGACGAGGTGTTCGAACTGTTCATGGAACTTGGCGCTGACGATGAGGCCCTTGATTTCCCGGTGATCTATGCATCTGGACGCCAGGGCGTCGCGTCGTGGAAGCTTGAGGAACCGGGCACGGACGTGATCCCGCTGTTCGAGGCGATTCTGAAGCATGTGCCGGCGCCGCATGGCGACCCCGAGAAGTCGCTGCAGATCCGCATCGCCAGCATTCAGTTCAACGATTATGTGGGGCGCATCGGCGTCGGCCGGATTTACAACGGAAAGATCCGTTCGGCCGAGCAGATCAGCGTGGTCAAGCGCGATGGGAAGATCGTCAAGTGCAAGGCCCAGCAGGTGCAGGTGTTCGACGGCTTTGGCCGTCGCAATGTCGAGCAGGCCGAGGCCGGCGAAATCGTGGCGTTGATCGGTCTGGAGTCTGTCGACATCGGCGACTCCATCTGTTCCGCTGAGAATCCACAGGCCTTGGAGCCGACGGAAATCGAGCCGCCGACACTGACCATGATGTTCAGCGTGAACGACTCGCCGTTTGCCGGCCGCGAAGGCAAGTATGTGACCAGTCGCAACATCCGCGACCGACTGTTCAAGGAATTGGAATCCAACGTGGCGTTGCGGGTCGAGGAAACGGCCGCCAAGGACGCGCTGAAGGTGGCCGGCCGCGGGCTGATGCACCTGGGCATCCTGATCGAGAACATGCGCCGCGAGGGGTATGAGTTGTCGGTGGGCAAGCCGCATGTGATCACCCGCAAGCGGCCTGATGGAACTTTGGAAGAGCCGATCGAGTATCTGGTGGTCGACGTGCCCGAGAAGAACATGGGTTCGGTGATGGAGCTGGTGGGCAATCGCCGCGGCGAGCTGGTCCGCATGGACAACCGCGCCGGACAGGTTCACCTGGAGTTCACGATCCCGGCCCGCGGCCTGATCGGCCTGCGTACGCGCATGCTGACCTCGACGCAGGGCATGGCGATCATGCACCACAACTTCTTCGAGTACGCCGCGCTGCGCGGCGAGGTGCCCGCGCGTCAGAATGGCGTGATGATCGCCAACGGACCGGGCAGCGTGAACGCGTATGCGCTGGACGACCTGCAACAACGTGGCGTGCTGTTCGTCGAGCCGACCGACCCGTGCTACGAGGGGCAGATCATCGGCGAACATTGCCGCGACAACGACATCGTCGTCAATCCGACGCGGGCGAAGAAGATGTCGAACATGCGCACGACCAACACGGACGAGGCCATCCTCCTCAAGCCGGCCAGGAAGATGACCCTGGAGCAGGCCCTGGAGTACATCGAGGAGGACGAGGTCGTCGAAGTGACTCCGACTGCGATCCGCATCCGCAAGGAAATGCTCACGGAAATCCAGCGTAAGCGCGCCGGGCGGGCCAAGCCCGTGGAAATGGTGGAGTGAGTTCGTAACTCAGAACTTCCTTGACTTGTCTCGGAATGACGCCGATACTCTGCTCGGAAAGAGCATAAAGACGATGCCAAGCACCACCGCCATCATCAAAGAACACCGTAAAGCGGCCAGTCAGTTGCGCAGGGAGTTGCGCAGCCCCCAGAAAGCTCGCGCGTTTCTAATTCGCGCTGGTTTTATCACCAAGAACGGCACACCCACGAAACGTTATCGTTGATCCACCGTGTATTCGGTCCTGCCCTCTTATTCGCTCGGGTTCCACGGCTGCGACGAGCATGTTGCAGAGCGGATCTTTTCGGGCATGGCGCATCTCACGCGAAGCAGGAATGATTTTGACTGGCTGGGCGAGGGCATTTATTTCTGGGAAAACAGTCCTGCCCGCGCGCTGCAATACGCGATCGAACTCCAGGACCGCCCACGCAAGAACGGGCCGCAGATCAAAACGCCCGCCGTTGTCGGCGCCGTCATCGAGTTGGGCCATTGTCTCAATCTTCTCGACGCGGAGTTTCTTGCGTTGCTCCGCGAATCCTATGACGACCTGACAACGCTGTACGAAACCAGCGGCGTGCCGCCGCTGGTCAATAGCGGCGACCTACTGCGTCGCCCGCTGGACTGTGCCGTCATCAACTTCACGCACCAGGCGCGCGTCGATAAGAAGCTTCGTCCGTTTGACACGGTGCGGGCCGCCTTCGCCGAAGGCGGTGATCTCTATCCGGGAAGCGGCGTGTCGGCCAAACACCATATCCAACTCTGCGTCCGCCGCCGCAGTTGCATCAAGGGCTATTTCAGGCCGATCGATGAATCCGATCTGCCGAAGGATTGAGGCGCCCACGTGGCACTCTACGGCATGCTTCGGTAGACGACCCCTTTCAATGAAGGGTCGT
Organism: Phycisphaerales bacterium; assembly: GCA_025361735.1. GTDB lineage: Bacteria > Planctomycetota > Phycisphaerae > Tepidisphaerales > Tepidisphaeraceae > JANYKD01. The sequence continues at coordinate 11,086 of JANYKD010000089.1, read as the reverse complement.
CAAAGGCATCTGAATTGGTCAGATGCCCATCGAATGGACCCACCTTCGTGATCTTCCGTCCGTTGCGCAGCACGATCTGGAGCCCGTGCTCCACTTCCCAGTCACAATTGCACTCAAGCGACAGGTAGATTCCATCTTCCTCGTCACCGTCGTCCCTCCGGCTCACGTAAATCGTGCTCCCAAACTGGACGTGTTTCCAGATGTCGTCCAGATGTTTCATTTGTGGCGAGGGGAAGCCGGAAGTCGCATACAGAGCGAGCATGTCGTGGCAGTACCGAAGAACATGCCGTTGAGCCTTAGAGAGTACCGCCTTGTCGATGGTGAGGACGTTCTTGATCGCCCGGTGGAAGTCATTTTGCCGCTCGTCTTCGATGTAGCCTTTGAGTACGAACCGACACTTGTGTCCTCGGAGAAACGGAATCGGCAGCGCCTTGGAAACGTACCGATCGAACCGTTTGTCTTTTGTGACTTTCCCGATGAATGGGACATCCACGGTGGCCTCCTGTCTTCTGGTGCCGTCTGTATGATTACTGATTGCGCTCAGCGTATCAAGTTGGGCTCGGTGCGGCACGCTCGCAAGCCGGCCACCAGTTTTTCATCCAGGCGAGGCATGATTGCCTCCAGCGGAGTGCGCTGGGCGCGGAAGGCGATCATCACGATCCACGCCAGCAACACACCAAACGCCGAGAGATTCTGCCAGGAGAAAAACTCCCAGGCTCCGTCCCGGCGGAAGAAGAAATCGGAGCAGGGCCAGAGATAGTGAATCTTCCACAGCGGGCCGGAGCCGAAGTAGTCGAGCACGAGATGGACGTGGGTGAGGGCGAGGTAGATGAGAAAACTCAAAGGCCGCTTGGGGGAGAAGGCGGCGAGAACGGCGGACAGGGCGACGGCGAAGAAGATGTTGTGGCCGAGCGCGTGGTGGAACTGATGGTAGTAGCGCTGGCCGAGGAGGATGCCCAGGCCATCGACATCGGCGAGTGTGGCGGCGAGCATGGAACACAGTCGCTGTCGCGGCGTGAGTGGCAGGCAGTTGGCCAGGCACCAGCCGGAGAGGATGTGGGTTTGGAGATGCACGGTTTGGGAGTTGCCAGTTGCCAGTTGTTAGTTGCCAGTCACTCGCCGGCGTCCCGTTGTTGGTTGCCAGTTGTCTAATACCGGCAACTAACAACTGGCAACTTATGGTGAGCAGTGCCCGCCCTTTACCCAGCCGTTCTTCTTTACCCAACTCAGAAACTCACGAATGATGGTGTTCTCGTCCTTGTCGGGAAGTTGTGCGATGAACTGCTGAAGCTGGGCGACTTCGAGAAATGGGAATACGCGGCTGCAGCGCCGTGTGGAGTAGTGATCTCCCGTGAGTTCAAGACACGCCAACTGTCGGCCGTCATAACGCCAGATTTCGGGCACGCCGAGCGCCGCGTAGATCGGTTCCCGGTCGATCGAGCGGCTGAAGATATCGACCTCAACCACGAGGTCGGGCGGCGGATCTTTTTTCGGATCCCAACGCTTGAGTCCGCGTGCTTTGGCCTCGTTCTCGAAGAAATAGCATTCGTCCGGTTCCAACCCTTTTTGTTTGTCGCGACGGCGGAATGTCGTCGAGCCAAGGCACTTGACGGGCACGTCAAGTGTAAACGCCAACATCCAAATCAGCCGTCCGATGAGGCCCTTCAGATCCTCATGCTCCGGTAGAGGCGACATGATTTCCAGACTCCCCTCATCGAAGGTGACGCGCAGCGGCCGATCGCCGATCTTCTTCAGCAGCTTCTCGTAAGATCCCCAGGTAATGCCTTCGAGAACCACATGCTGAACCTGGTCCAGGGGCAGGTTCAGTGGCGGCTGAGGTTGTGTGATCGCCCGGCTCATACGTGCCGACCATTCTATCACCTGAATCGGTCGCGAGAAGACTGTTGGGCGCGCTTTGTTGAGCGAGCGTTCTATTCGGTGGGTTTGGGACATTCCGGCGGGTCGTCATCCCAGGCGAAGCTGGTGAGCATCGCCACAGCTTCCGGATCGGGAGCGGCCCAGGTCAGGCGGCGGTACTCGGTATTGGCGTTGGCGAGTTGCACCAACCCCCAGAACGCCCAGAGGATGAGGCAGCACATCGCGGAAAACCTGGCGCGGACGAGTGTGTCTCTGGCTTGCTCTTTCCACATATTCACGCCTTCGCGGTCGCAAACAGTGTACTCTCAGTGGCGGACACGGCTCAACTAAAAAACCGGGATTCGTCGGTGCTCAGGCGGGCTGGTCGTTCCAGGCAATACGCTTGGCGTCGCCCCAGAGGTTCTCAATATCATAGAAAAGGCGAGACTCCGGGCTGAGCAGGTGAACGATGACATCGACGAAGTCGAGCAGGATCCAGTTCTCGCCGTCGTAGCCGCTGTGGCTGATCAGTTTGTAGCCGCGGGGTGCGGCGAGCTCCGCGATATCGTCGGCCACCGACCGCATCTGTCGCGGGCTGGTGCCCGAGGCGACAATGAAATAATCGGTCACCGGCGAGAGCCCCTGGACGTCGAGCACGAGGACGTGCTGGCAGCGGGTGTTGGCCGCCAGCCGGACGGCTTCAACCGCAAACTGCCTGGTTGCGTCTGCGCGGGTTGCCTGGTTGTTGGCTTTTGCCTTGGCGGCTGATTTTCGCGTGGCGATGGAACACCTCCGTGTCGGAACCCGGGTTATTGAACACAGTCGTATTATAGGGGAATCAGGCGGCTGGTACAGAATGGGGATGAGGAATTCACGAGGATGCCAATACAGGGGCAAACGGGACTATGGGGCGTGGCGTGTCCGAAACTTCCGGGAGCCGTGCGCGTCCAACTCCTTGTGCGACCGCAATTTGGCGGCAAAGCGGATTCAGCGGTTTTCTGAACCGATGGGTCGTAACCGACGATATAATTGGGAGTTGCACAAGAAGATGGTACGCGCAGATATAGAGGTGGATTTATGACATGCAGACCCCGCCACGTTCTCCTGGCCGCAGTTGCCGCGACGCTTGCGGCGGCTTTTCCGGCTTGGGCTCAGTATCCGGTCGCCAATGATGGTCGGGCGCTGGACGCCAATCCGCTAATCGGCTCTGGGGGATACAACTCGGGCACGATTCCGGATCCCTACTCACAGACGATGCTGAGACAGTCGACGATGCAGAATAACATCATCACTGGCAACACTACGGGCGCCAAGTATTTCCGTGGTCAGGCCCAGTCCACAGACCCCAACAGCTTCCGTGGCCAGTCAGCAAGTTGGTCCATGGACAGGTTCATCCGTGACTCCGGCGGTGTGCCTGCCTACGGGCAGCCGATATCCACTCCTGGCACCATGCAGCCGTTCTACGGCGGGCAGTTGGCCAATCCGCTTTCGTCTGATTTCGTGCGAGGCGCTTCCGGCACTTTCACGACACCGCCCAGGAACACCAATGATGCGGCGTTGACGGATCAGCGCATTGGCTCGATTCGCATGGAGTCGGCGCTGTCGCTTCCCAGCGGCGACCTGATCATCCCGGGCCCGATCGATCCGATGACCAATGAACGCATGGTGTATACCGCGTCGCCGCTGATGGGGCTCAAGGCCTGGCGGCCCAGCGAATTGGCGGATCGGCAGTTCCTGAACGATTTCGCGACAATGCGGATGCGGGGGGCGGCCGAAGGAGCGGGGATGGAGCCGGGTCAGATTCGGCAGATGCAGGATGAGTTGAAGAACTCCATCGGCAATCCGGATAAGGAAGCGCCCAAAGACCCCAATATGGCCAGGCCCTTGCCCAAGCCGTTTGAGTCTCCGGAGTCGTCGTTGTTGCGGAACAAACCACTGGTGGACTCGGTCGGCGGCAAGCCGCTGGCGAATCAGATTCGCGAGGATCTCGGCATGCAACAGCGGCCGCTGGTGCCTGTGCCGCAGCAGAGTTCGCAGTATGCGGAAATGGAGAGGCGGCTGAATCGCTACTACGGGGAGATCATCAAGGGCAACGAGACGAAGTTCCCCGAGGCGGCCAGGCAACTGAAGAAATCCGGCGGCGAGAAGCCCAAGACTCCCGAGGGCGAAGGACCGAAGGTGGGTCCGGCGACGGATGCCAGGACGGAGATTGCAGACAGCACGCTGCCGGACTATGCGAGAATCGGCCGGGAGATTCTGGGCGGCAGTTCGCCGATGGCGACATCGGCCAAGCCGCAGCCATTCAAGATCAGGTCCCTGGCGGCGGGCGTTCGCGCCGAAGGTCTGGCGCGACTGATTCGCGAGGGCGAGAAATTCATGCAGGAGGGCAAGTTTGACTCCGCAACGCTCAGGTTTGACGCCGCCCAGGAGGTGGCACCGAACAACTCGCTGGTGACGATGGGCCGGGCGAATGCGGCGTTGGGTGCGGGATACTACAAAAAGGCCGAGGGGTGGTTGCGGCTGGCGATGCAGAACGATCCGGTCCTTTTGATGGCGCAGTTCGATCTGGCGGCGTTTTATGGTCCGTCGCGACTGGAAGCGGTTGTGAAGGATCTCAAGGATGCCGCTGGGGCGCAGGCGGACGATCCGGGGCTGGCGATGCTGCTGGCTTACACGGCGTACAACACCGGCAACAGCGAACAAGCGGGCGTCTACCTCGATCTGGCCGAAAAGCGTTCGGGTGGCAGGGATGATTTCTACCGGATGGTGCGGTCGCACTGGCGGGTTCCCTCGTCGCTGTATGCCGAATACGACAGCTACGAGCTCAGTGAGATGTTGAAGCAGGTTGAAGCGGGCAACGTGGCGGTCCTGCAACAGCAGGGGGGCACGCTCCTGGGCAGTTTCCGCAAGCGCGTGGATGTCGCGGGAAAAGCGGTGACCCGGTTCAAGTGTGATCTTCCCAAGGGCACGGAAAGCGGTCCGTTGCTCAAGTGGCTGAAAGAGCATGCCAATGGTACGGAGATGAAGTTTGAGTAGGAGTCAGTGGCCTTCGGATCAGTCAAGTGATGGTGGGTAAGGTTCCAGTTCCAGGGCACGGAGGCTGTATTCGGTCGCCTCGGCGTCTTTGCGTGAGTGATGGGCCACTCTCGCGGAAATCGCCCAGGCTTTCCACGCGCGCGGCACAAGGCGGCGGACTTCGGCGGCGAGTTGCTCGGCTTCCCTGAGATTGCCACGCGCCAGGTGCTCGTCGATGGCGAGATAGCACAGCGCGGCCGAGCGAGGCTGGTCGATGTGTGAAAGCGTCCAGAGCCGCAGGGGATCGTTCCAACGCCACGCATAGGTCACGGTGCGAATGCTACACAGCACAAGGACCACCGCGGTGACGACCACGCATGCCTTGCGGGGCAGACGTGCGAGCAGATCGGCCGCAAGGATGATGAAGAAGACCGAAGCCAGGTAAATCAGCCGTTCGCCCATAATCGTGCCGATGAGGTAGAAGAGATTGCTGATCAGGGCATAGGCGACGGCGAGGGACAGCAGGCAGCCGAGGTGCACGAAGGAACGTTTGCGCCAGGCCCAGACGAGGCACGCCGCCCACGTTATCGCCGCGACAATGCCGAGATAGATCCAGGGTTCGTGCCAACGTACATGGGGCGAGAAGACATCCGCGCCGTAATCGGGGGAGAGCCTGCAGGGAAAGAACAACAACTGCGCGTACCGGCCCAGGACCGAGAGGGGTACGAGGACCAGATCGGCTCCCTGGCTGAGTTTAATGGGGTTGACTGTCCAGACGAGATGTGTCTTGTCGTAGACGAACTTGGCCCATGATTCGCGATAGAGCACATAGCTGACGGTGATGGCGCAGACGACGACAAAGAGCCATTGAAGGCTGCTGCCGGAATCGTGATCGCGTTCGGGGCGCGGCGGGGACATAGCCGCGGAAGATGCCTGTTCGCCGCAGCGGCGGCGGGTGATGACCCAGGCCAGCAGGATCGGACCGAGGAGGATACCGTGTTCCTTGCTCAGCAGTGAGAAGATCAAGCAGACGCCAATGCCGGCGATGTGCCGGACTTTGAGCGAGGGCCGGTGATAGAGAAGCAGGGCGAAGACGATGCCGAGCGTGGCCATGACTTCGGCCCGGCCGACGATCATCGAGACGGCCTCGACATGCACGGGATGAGCGGCAAAGAGAAGCCCGGCCAGCCAGCCCGCGGCTGGCCGGCTGCAGATTCGCCTGGCGAGTTCGCCGACGGCGGCGGCCGCCAGACCGTGCAGGATCATGTTGACCGCATGGGCAGGCCAGGGCGTAGCGCCATGAATCCGGTTGTGAAGGACGAAGGAGAGTGACACCAGTGGCCGCCAGAGAGGATCGGCGGCGTAGGGCTGGTAGCGCTCGTGGAAGTACCGGGTCCATTCGCCGGGCGCGGTGGCGCGGGTATCCTGGCGGATCAGGAAAGCGTCATCGTAGAGGTAGCAACCCCGGAGATTGATGGAGTAGAGGGCCAGGGACAGCCCGAAGGCGAGCAGGGCCGGGAGCCAGGCGATACGCGGTCGCATGTCACACCTTCCCCGGGCCATCGTCTTTGGCGACCTGCTGGGTTGAGGGGACGATCAGCACCTGGCCGGCGCGGGTTTCGTTGACGGTAACGACCTTGGCGACGTAGCGGCCGATGGGGACGGAGTCGCTCGGTTTGGGCCAGCGGCCGAGTTTCTGGGTGATGTAGCCGTTGAGGGTGTCGACGTTCTCATCGTCGAGTTCGCCGGCCGCGAGATGGAGGCGATCGCGGAGTTCGTGGATGGGGAACAAGCCGGAAACACGGTAGTTCTCGCCCTCGGGGACGAAGGCGGTGTCGGTGCCGGTGTCGAACTCGTCCTCGATGTCGCCGACGATTTCCTCGATGACGTCTTCGAGGGTGACGATGCCGCGGGTGGTGCCATATTCGTCGACGACGATCGCCATGTGCATGTGGCTGGTCTGGAACTGGCGGAGCAGTTTTGGAACGGGAAGCAATTCGGGGACAAAGAGGATGTCGCGGCGGATTTTACGGAGGTCGATGTCGCCGGAGCCGATGACGTGGACCGCGGAGCCGGGCAGGCCGTCGATGATGGCGACGGCTTCGCCTTCGGGCGTGCCGGCGTCGGCGAAACGGAGGCGGCCGGGGATCAGTTGCAGGTGGTTGAACAGATCCTTCATGTGAACCAGGCCGATGACGTGGTCGATATCGCCGTCGGCCAGGGGCAGACGCGTGAAGGCGGATTTCTGGACAGTGCGGAGCATGTCGCCGACGGGCTGGTTGAGGTGGAGAAAGTCGACCTGGGTGCGCGGGGTCATGATCTGGCGGACCTTGAGGTCGCCGAATTCGAAGGCCGAGGTGAGAATCTGCTGCTCGGAACTCGAGGCGATGGTGCCATCCTGCACGGCGTGGGTGAGGAGGGTGCGGATCTCATCGGCGGTGTGGGGCACTTCGTGGCCATGTCCGCCGACGTCGGTGCCGGTGGTCTTGAGCAGCCAGTTGGTGGCGCCGTTGAGGACGGCGATGGCGGGATAGAAGATGTAGGTGAAGCCGATGAGCGGGATCGAGAGGGGGCCGATGACGCGGTCGGCGGCGAGAATGGCCCAGTTCTTGGGCGCCTGCTCACCGATGATGATGTGCAGGGATGTAGTCAGTGCGAAGGAGAGGAAGAAGCCGAGGGCGTATCCCGACGCGGCCGGGAGATGGAGGATGGCCAGGAGCGGCGAGATGGCGGAGGAGACGAGTGGTTCAACAACCGCGCCCAGGGCCAGCGAGGCGATGGTGACGCCCAGTTGGCAGGAGGACAGATAGAGGTCCAGGCGGCGTTTAACCTTGAGCCCCAGGCGGGCCATCAGCGATTTCTCGGCCATGACCTCGAGCCGGGAGAGACGGGCGGATACGGCCGCGAACTCAGCGGCGACGAAGTAGCCGTTGAGGGCGACCAGGGCCAGCGTGGCGAGAATGTGCAGGGCGATGAGTACGATGACCGTGTTTTACATCAGAAGTTGGCCGGATGCCATGCGGCCATACGGGCTGGTTGGCTGGTTCTTCACTCTCGCTTCCGGTTGACGCGCCCGGTATAATCCAACTTGAGGTCGAAGATGAAGTGGTGCGGGGTGTAGCTCAGGAAAGTAGCAGCGAGACACACGAGGGAATCGTCGGGGAGCGGGCTTATCTCAAGGCGCACCAGGGCGAGGCGGTGGAGATGCCGGCGTCGCGGGTGTATCTGCCCAAGGCGACGTGGCTTAGCCATGATCTGCCGCGGGAAAGCCGGCTGGATTATTTGCCCGCCGGGGCGAATTCCTGGTGGAGGGCTCGCAGGCCGTCGCGGATGGTATTGAGATCGCCGACGATGACGAACATGCGGAAGCCCTTGGCCACCACTTGGCGCCATGGCCACCGACCAGGCCGGCGATCACGCGAGTTGCCGCTGGCCGACCTCGTATAGGCAAAGCAATGGACCTGGGACTCCTTGATCTGATACACTGGTTAGACTATGGGACGCCAATGGCTGCATGCGAAGCGACTGGTTGCCGGGGCCAAGAAGGCCAAGACCAACACCAAACTGGTGCGGGACATCGCGCTCGCCGCGAAGAGTGGCGGGGCCGATCCGGCGATGAACGCCCGGCTGTTCGTGGCCGTCGAGAAGGCGAAAAAGGTGAGCGTCCCCAAAGACGCCATTCAGCGTGCGATTAATAAGGGGGCCGGAGTTGGTGGCGACAAGCTGGCGCTCGAGCACATCGTCTACGAGGGCCGGGCGCCGCACAATGTGCCGGTGATCGTTGAGGTATACACCGACAACGTGCAGCGCACCGCGCCAGAGATTCGAGTTCTGTTCCGTCATGGTCAACTGGCCAGTTCCGGCGCGAACAAGTTCGTGTTCGACCAGGTCGGCCTGGTCGAGGCCCATCGCCCGGCGGGAGAGAACATCGATCTGGAAGAAGCCGCGATCGAAGCGGGTGCGGCCGACGTGCAACCGCTCACCCGCGAGCAGAACGACGATGTCCCGGCCGACGCGATCGGCGCGAAGTTCATCTGCGAACGGGCGGACGTCGCGACGGTCTCGAAATGGCTCTCGGCCAATGGCTGGACAGTCATCACCAGCGACATCGGCTACCTGCCGAAGGTATTCCCCGAACTGACCGAGGCCCAGTTGGAGGAAGTCGGCGAGTTTCTCCAGGCGCTGGAAGAAAACGACGACGTGCACCGCGTGTGGGCGGCGCTCAAGTAAGCAGGTCACATTGCTCGGCCTGGCTCGCCGGTTCTCCGACCGGAATCAACGGCTCGACGCCGGAAAAAGCCCTCCCTGTAAACGCCGATGACCCCGGTGGTTGCCGAGGCCATCGTCTTCGTGCAATCGGGGTGATTGGAATTGAATCGGCTGTCAACGGATGGGCCGTCCGCCGTGCTCGCGGCACTCGACCATCTGCGGTTGTACATCACCGACTCGACTGCTGCGGTGGCACTACGGAAATTCCTCTATTCGCGGCCAGATCCCATTGCTGCGAACATGGCCCGAGACATCCTGGCCGATCTGGAAGCCGATCCATCGATAAAATAGATATGCTCATGTGCCAGTGGCGTGGCCACGGCGGCTTTGCGTCCGCTGAAGCGGACCCTACGGAATCCCCAACTCAATTTCTTTCCCCCACATCCAAACGGTACTTGCGCATTTTCTTGTACAGCGTGGTTCGATTGATGCAGAGCTCGGCGGCGGTGGCCTGACGGTTCCAGCCATTGCGCTTCAGCGCGCGTTCAAGAATTTCCCGCTCGGGGCCTTCCAGGGCCTGCTCGAGCGGCATGGGCTTGTCGTCGTCGGCTCGCGGTTGGTCGGGGGCGCCGATTCGATGCGGCGTGAAGGCGGCCAGCGACTCGGGCAGGTCTTCGGCGTCGAGCTGTGGCCGGCGACTGAGCACGACGGCGCGCTCGACGGCATTTTCCAACTCGCGGACGTTGCCGGGCCAGTCGTATCGCTGCAGGGCGGCCAGGGCGGCGTCCGTGAAGCCGAGCACGTTGCGGCCGGTTTCGCGCACGAAGTTCCGCAGGAAATGATTGGCGAGCAGGGGGATGTCACTGAGTTTTTCGCGGAGACTGGGGAGACGGACGTTGACGACATTAATGCGGTAGAAGAGATCCTGGCGGAACTTGCCTTCGGCTACGAGGGACGCCAGGTCGTGGTTGGTGGCGAGGATCACGCGCGTATCGACGGTTCGCGTGTCGGAAGCGCCGACGGGCTCGAACTGGCGCTCCTGAAGTACGCGGAGCAGTTTCACCTGCATGGCCGGCGAGGCGGAGTTGATTTCGTCGAGGAAGATGGTGCCGCCGTCCGCGGCGAGGAATCGGCCGGGTTTGTCGGAGATGGCGCCGGTGAAGGCGCCTTTGACGTGGCCGAAGAGTTCGGATTCGAGCAGGGTTTCCGGCAGGGCCCCGCAACTGACTTCCACGAACGGTTTGCCGCGGCGAGGCGAGCGGTGGTGGATGGCGCGGGCGAGCAGGGATTTTCCGGTGCCGCTTTCGCCGGTCATGAGGACGGTGGTCCGGCTGTCGGCGACGGCCTCGACGAGGTCGAAGACCTTGAGCATCTTGTAGTCGTGGCCGATGATGTTCTCGAGGCCAAAGCGGATGTCGAGCTGCTGTTTGAGCGCGTGGTTCTCGAAGAGCAGGGCCTGCTGTCGGGCGGCCTTTTCGATGACCACACGGATTTCATCGTCGATGATCGGCTTGGTGAGGTAGTCGAAGGCCCCGAGTTTGATGGCCTCGACCGCGCCTTCGATGGAGCCATAGCTGGTGATGACGATGACGACCACGTGCGGGAATCGGCGGCGGACGTTCCGCAGGAACTCGGCCGGGTCGGTGCCGGGGAGGCTGGTGTCGGCCAGCAGCAGATCGACGGGAGAACCCTCGAGTGCGGCGGCGGCCTCGACGGGTTCCTGGGCGGTCTTGACGTCGTAGCCCTCGCGGGAAAGGAACTGCGAGAGCGATTGCAGCATGATGCGATCCTCGTCGAGGATCAGGATCCGCGGACGATGTGCGGTGTTGAGTTGAATCATCGTAACCGGCCTCCGAGTCGGGCTCTGTGCGCAGAATCAGCGGCGAGATGATGCGTGGTTGCATCAGACGCTGTCTGGATTCATCGGACAAAGTCGGTGTGGTTCCAAAGCGACAATTGCAAAGAGTGGTTATCGGACGCTGGATGAAAACAAAAAAGGCACGGG
>JANYKD010000084.1 GCA_025361735.1 Phycisphaerales bacterium | reverse complement strand
AGAATCCCCACGGCTTCTGCACGCGCTGCGCCGGGCGTGATTCGTCGTCGGCGACGCGCGGCAACCCCCGCACCGCCGCTGTCTATTCTTCTGCCCTCGATCTCCGTCCAACTCAGCCCAAGGTGCCGGACAGTATTGGCGAGACGCCCATGCCACGAGTTGCTGGCGGCCAAGTGCCCATCTTGAACCTTTGAACTTTTGATCTCTTGGACCTTTGAACCCTTGAACCGCCGCGATTAGAACCGCCGATCCAGCAGCCGATATTGCACGGCCTCGGCAATATGATCTTCGCTGATGTGTTCGGCACCGGCCATGTCGGCGATGGTTCTGGATACACGGCGCACCTTATCGTAGGCGCGTGCGGATAGACCCATTTCCTCCATGGCCTGTTTCATCAGCAACAGGCAGCCATCACCAAGGTCCGCGTGCTGCTTGAGCAGCCGGCTGTCCATGGCGGAGTTGGCCATGTCCGTGCCGAATCGCCGGCGCTGCACCTCGCGGGCGGCCAGCACCTGCTGGCGCATGGTCGCGCTGTCCGTACCGGGGCGGCGGCTGGTGAGTTCGCGATAGGGAACGGTGGGGACTTCAACATGGATGTCGATGCGGTCCAGCAGGGGTCCGGAGAGCTTCTGCAGATATTTGTCGCGCTTGGACGGATCCTTGGCGTCGTAGCCGCTGGCGCTGGGATTGGTCGCTGCCACCAGCATGAATCGGGCCGGGAACTTGATCGAGCCGTGGACACGGGAGATCGTGACCTCGCCCGTCTCGAGCGGCTGGCGCATGGTCTCCAGCACGTAGCGGGAGAATTCCGGCAGTTCGTCGAGGAAGAGAATGCCATTGTGAGCGAGCGACACTTCGCCCGGCCGGGGAATGGTGCCGCCGCCGATCAGGGCCTGAGCGGTGGCCGAGTGATGCGGCGTACGCACCGGCCGTGCGTCCATGAGGGCGATGCCATCCGGCAGCAACCCCAGCGCCGAATAGATGCGCGTGGTCTCCAGCGATTCCCCGCGCGACAGCGGCGGCAGGATGCCCGGGATGCGCTGGGCCAGCATCGACTTGCCCGTGCCCGGCGGGCCGACCATCAAGATGTTGTGGGCGCCGCTGGCAGCGATCGCGATCGCACGCTTGACCGCCTCCTGGCCGCGGACATCGACAAAGTCGAGCGACTGGGCCTGGTCGGACGCCCGGTATTCCTGGCCATCCAACTCAAACGGTTCGAGTGGAAGCTGTTCGTTAAGAAATGCGACGGCTTGAGAGAGATTGGCGACGGGATAGACCTCAATCCCCTCGACGACGGCCGCCTCGAGGGCGTTCTCCTCGGGAAGGATCACGCCCTGCATCTTCTTTTCGCGGGCCAGAAGTGCCAGCGACAGCGCTCCTTTGATCTTCCGCAGCCGGCCATCGAGCGCCAGTTCGCCGGCAATGAGAAACTGCTTGTGGCGGTCGGTGGCGATGGAATTGCTGCCGCGCAACATCCCGATGGCGATCGGCAGATCGAGCGACGGTCCTTCCTTCTTGACATCGGCCGGTGCCAGGTTGATGACCAGGTTGTGAACGGGCAGCGGAAAGCCACAGTTAAGGATGGCGCGTCGGACGCGCTCGATCGACTCCTTCACGGCCGCCTGCGGCAGACCGACCATCGTGGTCTTCTCGATTCCCCCCTTGGAGACGTCAACCTCGACTTCGCAAAGGATCGCTTCGATGCCGATGAGGACGTAGCTGTGTATTTTTGCTAGCACGATGTAAGTGTACCAAAGGTTACGGCGGCGTGAAGGGGATGGACGGTGACATTGTGGCGAAACCAAGGCCAGATTGGGCGTGCAACAGAAAGACACCTTGGGCGTCAATCCGCTGAATCGTTTCGCGTAACAACCCAGACTTCAAGGTCATCTCGAATATCGCCAACGTCGTCTGGATTGACCATCAGGGCGAGACGGTCGTTACCGCCTGGGGGTGGCGGTGAGCCCATCAAATATATCACTTCCAGAATGGTCGTGCGAAATACAGTCTTGTCGCCTTGCCGTGCTTCAATGACGTCCCCAACGGACGCCCTTGCCTCTTGTGACGCAAGCCCGCCGACCAGAGTGCCACGTCCTTTGATGTTGAATGCTCCGCCCCGCTGAAAGAGCAGAAACGGTAGTGCATCCGTTTGGCTTGGCCGGTCGCTCATGCGAGTACCCTCAATTTCAATTCGTCAAATGAATAAGTCATGCCCCGACCATGGTGGTCATCTCGATCCCCGCTCTGGAGACGTCAACCTCGACTTCGCAAAGGATCGCTTCGATGCCGATGACGACGTAGCTGTGTATTTTTGCTAGCACGATGTAAGTGTACCAAAGGTTACGCCCGCGTGAAGGGGTGAGGTGCGTTTGCAAACTGCCCCGCTCGCGGGTTCAATCAAGGGATATGGCGAAATCACAAGCACTCTACGCGGAACTCGTCGGCAAGCTCCAGGAAGTCCAGACGCTGGAGTCCACATCCGCGCTGCTGGGCTGGGACCAGGAGACATACATGCCCACGCGCGGCGTGGAAGTACGCGCCAGGCAACTGTCGATGCTGGCCTCACTGGGGCATGCGGCGTTTACCGATCCACGGATCGGCGAACTGTTGGGCGAACTCGCCGCGTCGGAGCTCGTGCGCGAGCCGTACAGTGACGTGGCGGCCGTGGTCCGGGAGACACGCAGATCCTACGACCGCGCCAGGAAATTACCGGCGGAACTGGTCAAGGAAATGGCGGCCACGGCGGTCATGGCTCAGCAAGCCTGGACCGAAGCACGCGGCAAAGGCAACTATTCCATCTTCCAGCCATGGCTTGAGAAGACGCTAGGCCTCAAACGCCGCGAGGCCGAGTGTGTGGGATACAAGGGGCATATCTACAACGCGCTGCTTGATCCGTTTGAGCCCGATGAGACGGCCGAGAACCTGCGCGGCGTGTTCGCCGAACTTCGCGCGCCGCTGGTGGAACTGGTCGGCCGGATCGTGTCGTCGGGCCGACGGGCGCCGATCGAAATCCTGCACCGGCGTTACCCGGCCGATGCGCAGAGCACGTTTGCACGCGAGGCGGCAAAGCAGATCGGCTTCGACTTCGAGTCCGGCCGGCTCGACGTGTCGGTGCATCCGTTCAACACCGGCATCGGCCCGGGCGACTGCCGCATGACCACGCGCTACGATGAGAACTACTTCGGCGATGCGTTCTTCGGCGTGCTCCACGAATCCGGCCACGGCCTGTATGAGCAGGGGCTGCCGGCCGAACATTGGGGCTCGCCGCTGGGACAGGCAATTTCGCTGGGCATTCATGAGTCCCAGTCGCGCATGTGGGAAAACCTGGTCGGCCGATCCCGGTCGTTCTGGAAGTTCTTCTTTCCCAAGCTCCACGCGGCCTATCCGCAGGCAACGGCGGGTGTGTCGCCGGAGCAGTGGCTGTGGGCGGTGAATCATGTCGAGCCGTCGCTGATCCGCACCGAGTCGGACGAGGTCACATACAACCTGCACATCATGCTGCGCTTTGAGATCGAGCTGAATCTGCTCACGGGGAACCTGTCCACGAAAGATGTCCCCGCCGTGTGGAACAGCATGACGCGCGACTTCCTGGGCATCACGCCGCCGAACGATGCGCAGGGTTGCCTTCAGGACATCCACTGGAGCCACGGGGCCATCGCCTATTTCCCGACATACACGCTGGGCAATCTGTACGCCGCGCAGTTCTATCAGCAGGCGAAATCGGACATCGGCGGGCTGGAGGAGTCATTCGCAACCGGCGACTTCAAGCCGCTGCTCGGCTGGCTGCGCGAGAAGATTCATCGCCACGGCAAGCGCTACTCGGCCGGGGAATTGGTCCGTCGCGTAACCGGCCGGCCGCTGGAGGCCAAGCCGCTGCTGGACCATCTGACGCGGAAGACGAAGGAAGCGTATGGGGTGTGAATCTGCCGATCACATCGGCCGGTTGATCACGAAGTCGGCGAGCATGTCGAGCACGCGGCGGGGTTCACCGTCGGGCAGGGCCGTCAGGGATCGGCGGGCTTCGTCGACGTATTCATGAGCCCGAGTGCGGGCGAAGGGGATTGAGTCGGAGGGAAGAACCAGGTTGCGAATCTTGTCTGACTTGTCGTGCGTTTCGCTGTCCAGCAGGGAACGGAGCAAGTCGCGATGTTCGCGCGGTGCCGTGCGCATGAAGTGGATCATGGGCAGCGTCATCTTGCCTTTTTCGATGTCGATGCCGAGCGTTTTGCCGACCTGAGAGGGCTCGCCGACGATGTCGAGAATGTCGTCCTGGATCTGGAATGCGATCCCCAGGCAGAGGCCGTAATTCTCTGCGGCGGACACCATGGCCGGGGATCCGCCGGCGTAGCGGGCGCCCAGGGCGCAGGACGCGGCGATGAGCACGGCTGTCTTGCGGGTGATGATGTCGAGATAGGTCTTCTCGTCCAGGGCGTAGTTGTGGCGGTTGTGAATCTGCAGCAGCTCGCCTTCGCAGAGTTGGTTGGTGGTGCGGGCGATGAGACGGGAGGCGTGTTGCGAGTCGAGGCTGGAGCAGAGGTGGTAGCTGTGGCTGATGAGGTAGTCGCCGAGCATGACGGCGGCCTCGTTGCCGCGGAGGTGGTTGATGGTGGCGCCTTTGCGCCGCAGCTCGGCCTCGTCCAGCACGTCATCGTGAACGAGGGTGGACATGTGCACCATCTCGACGACGGTGCCGAGGGTGATATGCGCGTCGGTGAGCGCACCGGCAGCCTTGCCCGAGAGCAGGAGCAGCATGGGGCGCAGCATCTTCCCGCGGAAGCGCGCCACATGGCGGATCAGGGTATTGACGCAGGTCAGGTCGGAGAACAGCTCGGTATTAAAGCGTTCCTCGACGGCCGCCATTTCGTCCCGGATAATGTCGTTTATGACTGCCAGGCTCATGCTGGTAGTATATTGGCGGTGTTCGGCGAGCGTGAATTGTCTCCGGAAGTTTCGAAAAGATTGAAAGTTGGAGAAGATGGATGTGATTTACCTCGACAATAACGCGACGACGCCGCTGGCGGCCGAGGTGCTGGAGGCGATGATGCCGTATCTCACCAGCATCTATGGCAATCCGTCGAGCGCCCATCGCATAGGGCAGGAGGCACGGGCGGCGATCGACGCGGCGCGCGGCCAGACAGCGGTGCTTCTGGGGTGCGCCGAGAGCGAAGTGTCGTTCACTGGCGGTGGCACGGAGTCCGTCAACACGGTGATCCGGGGGATCCTGGCCGGGCGGGCGCCGCGCAAACGCGTGGTGACATCGACGGTTGAGCATTCAGCGTCGCGCGAGTTGTGCAAGCAACTGGAGGCCGAAGGTGTCGAGGTCATCTATGTCGGCGTGAATCAGCAGGGGGACATGGACATGCAGGAATTGCAGGCGAGCATCACCGATCAGACGGCGCTGGTGAGCCTGATGTGGGCCAACAACGAGACCGGCGTGATCTTCCCGATTGAGGAGATTGCCCCGTTGTGCCGGGCCAAAGGCATTCCGCTGCATGTGGATGCGACCCAGGTTGTGTGCAAGCTGCCTGTGAATGTGAAGGCCATCGGTATCGATGCGATCAGTTGCGCCCCGCACAAATATCATGGCCCCAAGGGTGTCGGCGTCATCTACGTGCGGCGCGGGCTGAGAATCCGCCCGCTCGTGATCGGTGGCCCGCAGGAACACAACCGCCGTGGCGGCACGGAGAATGTGCCGGGGATTGTCGGTGCGGGCAAGGCTGCCGAGATCGGGCTCGCGCATTTGTCAGAAATGGGCGATGTGGCGGCCAGACGCGATCGCTTCGAACAGGCCGTGCTGGAGCGCATTACCGAGACCCATGTCAATGGCCGGCGGGATCGTCGCGTCCCCAATACGACCAACATCTCATTTACCGCACTGCAATCGGAGGCGATTCTGCTGGCATTGAGCGAGCAGGGGGTGTGCGCCTCGGCTGGCTCGGCATGCAGCAGTGGCAGCCTGGAGCCGTCGTTTGTGCTGCAGGCGATGAAGATCGACCGTCAGATTGCGTTCGGAGCGATTCGGTTCAGTCTGTCGCGGTATACGACGGATGCGGAACTGGATCAGACCCTGGAGATTCTGCCGCGGACGATTGCGCGATTGCGGGCGGTGATGCCGATGGGGTGAGTGTGGGGAGACGGAGTTCCTACGAATGAACACGACGACATGCGAAGGAAGGTCATTAACTTCGCCGCTGGAAGGCCTGGCCGTTGACGCGTCGGACGAGAGCTTTCAGGGACAGGAAGGTGAGTTCGCGCAGGAGTGTTGACGCGTCGAGGTTGGTGGCCTCGACAAGTTGATCGATGGTGATGGGATCGACGCTCAAGGCTGCGAGGATTTGCGATTGTGTCGGGGTAAGCGATGAGGGAGTAGTTGTGGTGGACGGGGCGTCTGTGGCGGGCTGGGATGATTCCCCGGTGATGACCGAGTCGGGCAGGGGGCCGAGTTCGGAGAGGATGTCGTCGAGTTTGGTAACAAGCGTGGCGCCGTCGCGGATGATCTGATTGGTGCCGGTGGCCATGGGGTTGTCGATCCGGCCGGGAATTGCGAAGACGGGACGGTTGTGGTCGTCGGCCGCAACGCGCGCGGTGATGAGGGCGCCGGATCGTTCATCGGCCTCGATGACCAGCACGCCGCGCGACAACCCGGAGATGATGCGATTGCGGCGGGGAAAGTTCTGGGCCTCGGGCGGCGTGCCGAAGGGGTATTCGCTGACAACGCAGCCGCGCGTGGCAAGCTGATCGAAGAGCGGGGCGTTTTCCCGTGGGTACGGCTGATCGAGGCCAGAGCCAAGGACCGCGAACGTTCGGCCGGCGGGATGCCGCAACGCGCCGCGGTGGGCGGCCGAGTCGACCCCGCGTGCGCCGCCGCTGATGACCGTGATGCCCACGCCGGCCAGAAGCGAGCCGAAGCGTTCGGCCTGCTCGCGGCCATAGAGCGAGCAGCGCCGGCTACCGACGATGGCGACGGCCAGCAGATCGCGCGGTTCGAAGGTGCCGCGACAGAACAGAACCACGGGCGGGTCATAGATCTGCTTGAGCAAGTCGGGGTATTCGGGCGAATCCGGAGTCAGTACCAGCGCCCCGAGGCGCTGGGCTGCGTCAAGTTGCTCGGGTACGTCATCGGCCGCCTGTCGGAGCGATGCAGCGATGGACGCGGATTTGGCCGACCCGATGCCCTCGATCTCGCGGAGGTCGCCGGCTTTCATGGCGCAGGCCGCCTCGGCCGATCCGGCGCGTTCCACGAGACGGCGGATCAGGACCGGTCCGAGCCCGGCGGCAAGGGAGAGTTGGAGCCAGTGAGAGGCGGACATGTTGTAGTGTGTGACGCGAAAGACACGGAATTCGACGAGTAAATTCGAAACTCGAAATTCGAAGTGCACGAATTAAGCTCGAATCACCAACAACGCCAACGCTCAGCAACTTACCGTCCGCGGTGCCAGCAGTCGACCTTTGGGAATTCGGGTTTCATTCGTAATTCGAATTTCGAGTTTCGTCATTCCTACTGGTCCGCCTTCTTCATCGCCGGTCCCAAATGCGGCCGGGTCAGCGCTGCGCGAATCTTGTATCCATCGGCGTTGAGATGCAGGCGGTCGGGCAGAAACAGGTCTTCTTTTGGCTTGCCATCGGGGCCGAGCAGAGCGTCGAAGATATCCATGTAGACGATGTTCTTCTCGGTGGCGATGTAGTCTTTGATGAGCTGATTGGCCTTGCGGATGGTGTCGGCCTCGGACCAGCGGACGGGTGCGGGCGGAATCGAGGAGAAAGCGATGGGCACGTCGGGCAGCGCCGCGCGGACCTTGGTCACAAACGCCTTGAAATCGGCCAGGACCTGCTCGGCCGTCTTCTTGGCGTGGATGTCGTTGCCGCCTTCATGCACGACGATGAGCTTGGGCTTGTAGGGGATCACGATCCGATCCGCGAAGTAGACGGCATCCGCCATCTCAGATCCGCCGAAGCCGCGGTTGAGCACGCGGTGCTCGGGGAAGTCCTTTTCCATGCTCTTCCACATGCGGAACGTGGATGAGCCGACGAAGACGATGGCGCCCGGCGCGGGCGGATTCTTCTTGTCGGCCGCCTCGTAAGCCTGGATCTCTTTCTCAAATCTTGCGCTCGGGGCCGTGTCCGCAGCGATGAGCGGAGACGCCAGGAACGCAAGGAGCAGGGCAGAGCAAGTCAGCCGGAGGAGATTGGGTTTGGGTCTCATGGGCATCTATTGTAATCGCTGCGTCCGTGGCCGCCAGTGTTGTCAACCGGTTGATGCCGCCGCACGGGCTATTGCCGCAAGAACACCCGTCGATATCCTTCCTCATTCCGCCCGATCATTACGAGTGTCGCGATCATCACGGGTAACAACGCTCCCTGTGCTCCGGAAAACAGAGTGTACGCCATATAGCCGAGATACGAAGATCCTCCCATTCCTCGCGGGGCCAACTGTATTGCCATGAAGATGATACTCATGATGGCCAGCAATATCTTGGCGGCGGCGATCGTCAGCGCGGAAACAAGCATCGGTGTGGTGGCGTTGGCACGCTGCATCATCATGATGGCCGCCACCAGCATCGCCAATCCGGCGGCGCCGGAAGCAAGTAGCAGGCATGCCGCTCCTATCACGTAGGCCGGCCCGCCCCGCATCATGCCGGAACCACTCATCCCCGAGGACAGTGTCGCCAGCATCGTGCAGCAGCCCTGTAGCAATCCCAGTATTGCGATCGCCTTGACGATCTTTCCCCAAGGGCTGTACGCGGGCGTTTCGTATGCCAGTGGCTGAACCTGCAACGGAATCGGCGGCGGGGTGTCCATACGGTGCTCCAGATGTCATCATGGCGGAATTTCGCTGAATCTGCAATTGGCAGGAGAGTCCGAGATGTCATACTTGAGATTTGAAATCTGAGATTCATGATCTCTGATTTGAAATTTGAAATATCCGATTTCAAATTTCTTCTGGATTCCCGCGTTCTTTCCAACACCACGGGGCGTTGACCGGTAACTCCTACCGGATGGTCCTGCCGCATCTCAACGAGGAAGAAACATGAGCAATCGCTTGGTGAAACTCGCGTCGTACGTTGCCGTCGCGCTGGCCGTGAACGGCGTGCTGGCCGATCCGGCCGTCGTCATTTCCAAAGCCGCTTCACCGACGGAGAAAGTCGCTGCCCAGGAAGTGCGGCGTTACATCTACGTTCGCAGCGGGCAGCTTCTGCCGATCACCGATGTGGCGGCGGCTGGCGGGAATGTGGTGGTTGCTGGAAAAGGGACGGCCGGGCTCCCCAAGGTGCTCGCCGACGAGGCGCGGAGTCTCGGGCCGGAACAGTACATCCTCAAGACGACCAAGGGCGATGCCGGCGATATCGCATGGATCGTCGGCTCCGACGCGGCCGGCACGCTCTACGGTGCGTATCGCTTTGCCGAAAAGATCGGTGTCCGCTTTTACCTGCACGGCGACGTCATCCCGGATGAGCAAGTGCCGTTCACAGTTCCGAACCTGGACGAAACCGGCAAGCCCCTTTTCTCCATCCGTGGCATTCAGCCGTTCCACGATTTCCCGGAAGGCCCCGACTGGTGGAATCGCGATGATTATCTTGCCTATGTCTCGCAGCTCCCGAAGCTGCGGATGAATTTCCTCGGGCTGCACTGCTATCCCGAAGGCGGCGTCGGGCCCGAGCCGCTGGTATGGATCGGCTTGAAGGACGATCTCGATGCTGCTGGGCAGCCGAAGTTCTCGTACGCTTCGGCCTGGTTCAATACCGGCATCAACCGCTGGGGCTATGCCCCGATGAAGGCCACGGATTACTGCGCTGGCTCGGCGGCGTTATTTCCCGCGGACTCGTTTGGGCCGGATGTGATGCAGCGAATTCTTCCGCGTCCCACCGGGGTCGAACAATCCAATGCAGTCTTCAGCAACACCGCGACCATGATGCGCGATATCTTCACCCATGCCCGATCGCTGGGCGTGAAGACTTGTATCGGCACCGAAACGCCGCTGACGATTCCCAAGGAGCTAAAAGCGCACCTCAAGCAGCAGGGGAAGAACCCGGACGATCCGGCCATCGCTCGCGAGCTTTACGAAGGGATGTTTCGCCGCATTGCCCAGGTGTACCCCGTTGACTATTACTGGCTCTGGACGCCGGAGGATTGGACCTGGGGTGGCAACAAGCCCGCGCAGTTCGCCGCTACCGCCCGCGATATTCAAGCCGCTCTGGATGCGATTGCGGCGCTCGGCAAACCGTTTACACTCGCCACCAGCGGCTGGGTGCTGGGTCCGCAACATGATCGGGCGGCGTTGGACAAGCTGTTGCCCAAAGACTCGCCCATGAGCTGCATCAACCGCGAAGTCGGCCACGCCGATGTGGAAACGGCTTTCGCCAATGTCTCCGACCGGCCCAAGTGGGCCATTCCCTGGATGGAGAACGATCCGAACCTGATCGCCCCGCAGCCGTGGGTGGGACGGATGCGGTTCGACGCGGCCGACGCGCGCCGCCTTGGCTGCACCGGCCTGCTGGGCATCCACTGGCGCACCAAGGCGATGGCCATGAACGTCTCGGCGCTGGCATCGGCGGCATGGGATCAGTCGTGGGCGCCGGCCGATTTCGCTGCCAAAGTCCCTGCGGTTGCGCCCACAAAGGTCGAAACGCTCGGCGCGATCGGCGGTAACGTGGCGAAGTTCAACGCTCCCGTTGCTGACGCCACGCCCCAGGAGCAGGCGATCTACCAGGTTGTTCGTTACGACGTCGACGGCTATCTGCTCGCAGTTCCCAATGGTGTCTACAATGTGACACTAAAGCTCAATGAGCCCAACTACGATGCGCCCGGCAAGCGCGTCTTCGGCGCCAGCGTCCAGGGCAAGGAACTCTTCAAGAGCCTGGACCTCTTCGCCAAAGTTGGCAAGAATAAGGCGCTCGACTTTACCGCGAAAGAAGTGCGCGTGACTGATGGACGGCTGAAGATCGACTTCATCCGCGAGGTCGAATTCCCGTGCGTCGCCGGCATTGTCATCACCGGCATCACCGACCCATCGAACCAGATTCCAAGCCAGCCGTTCACGCGGAAGATCAACTGCGGCGGCGAGAAGCACGGCGAATTCGAAGCCGACAAGGTGGGTACGCCCAAGCAGCCGATCAACCGCACCCGCGCCATGCCCGTTGAGGATTTCTATCTCGATTTCGCACGAGCGAGCTTCGGCCGCGAATCGGCCGCCGAGATCGGCGCCGTGCTCGCCTCCATCGACGGCACCAAACTTCCCGAGCCGAGCACCTGGCTTGGCGGCCCCGGCGGGATCAAGCCCAACAACAAGCCCTGGGCCGAGGAGAAGAAGGCCTACGAGTTCGTCGACAGACTCACCGCCCTGCGCGGCAGTATCCGCGGCCCGGGTAACCTCCAGCGATTCGATTACTGG
The DNA here is from genome assembly GCA_025361735.1 of Phycisphaerales bacterium. Lineage (GTDB taxonomy): Bacteria > Planctomycetota > Phycisphaerae > Tepidisphaerales > Tepidisphaeraceae > JANYKD01. The sequence goes on along the minus strand of JANYKD010000084.1, from coordinate 3,977 downwards.
CTCAACACGTATCAATACATGGCGGCCATGGCCGAACTCGGCTGCATGCGTGGCCAGCTCGATAGATCCGTCGCCGCGCTCGCCGCCGAGAAGGATCCCGCCAAACGCAAGACAATGGCCGAGTCGGCTCTGCCCATTCGCACGCAGATGGCTCGCCAATGGGAGAAGATGCTGACGCTGCAACTGGCGACCATCGACACGCCCGGTGACTTGGGCACGTTGACGAATCTGGAGCAACACAACCGCAAACAGAACCAGTTCCTCTCCAAGCACGACAAGGCATTGACGGAAGCTCTCGGCGCCCCGCTCTCATCGGACCTCGAACCGGGCATGAAGTACACCGGCGCCCCGCGTCTGGTCGTCCCCACGGTTCGCACGCAAGTTACAAAGGGCCAGCCATTGCAGATCACTGTCTTTGCTCTCGATGCCCAGCCGTTTAAGAATGTCGTTGTGCGTTCGCGCCCCCTTGGCGCAACCCTGGACGTCGATCTCCCCTGCAAGCACCTCGCCGGTGCCGTCTGGTCCGTTACGCTCCCCGCCATTGAGACCGACTTCGAATACCAAGTCACCGGAGAAACCGGGAACGGCCAGAAGTTAACTTGGCCCGCCACTGTTCCGAGAATCCAGCAGACTGTGATATGCACCCAGTGAATGTAGTTTTACTCTGGAGACCCTATGTTAACGTTATGTGCATTATCTATTTTCATTCGCATAATTTGGTTGACTCTGGCGCGTCGCGGGGTACATTTGCAGATTAGAGGATCCGAAAATCCGATAATCAGGTCAACGTGGTGCGGCAGAGTCGTCCGCCTCGAGGGCATCTTGTTTTGGGGCGTTGAGATCAATGGAGAGTACGGATGAAGCGACAAGTTCTTCGAATTGTCTTGGGCGCGGTGGTTCTGTGGGGCTCGTCGCTTGCGGGTGCCGCCTCGGCGGCGAACGTGTTTAACATGCCTGCGGGGCTGACGGACTTGGAATTTGTTCCCGTGGGCAACGCCGGCAACGCGCCCGACACCCGCGGTTTAGGAGCGGTGGCTTATGCGTACGATATCGGAAAATACGAGGTGACGGCCGGACAGTACGCGACGTTCCTTAACGCTGTGGCTGCGACCGACGCTTACGACCTGTACAACACGAAAATGGTGAGCACCTATGGCTGCAACGTCAAACGATCCGGCAGCGTTGGCAGCTACACTTACAGTGTCGATGCCGACTGGGCCAACCGGCCAGTGAACTACGTCTCTTGGGGCGACTGCGCCAGATTTGTCAACTGGCTGACCAATGGCCAGCCAACCGGGGTACAAGATGCGTCTACCACAGAAGATGGATCGTATGTCCTCAATGGCGTTACCGACCTCAATGGCCTTCTGGCTGTGACACGAAAGACTGCTGGCGATATGAAGCGCTACTGCATTCCCACTGAGAAGGAGTGGTACAAGGCGGCGTATCACAAGAACGACGGTGTCACGGGCAACTACTGGGACTATCCGACGCGAAGCGACAGTGCGCCCGGCCGAGACATGAGCGAGACCACGAACCCGGGCAACAACGCCAACTACAAATCAAGCGATTACCTGATTGGCAGCCCATACTATCGCACACCGGTGGGCGAGTTTGAGTTGTCTGATAGTCCGTATGGCACATTCGACCAAGGAGGGAATGTCGCGGAATGGAACGAAACAATCTGGCCCCCAGGCTCGTATCGTGGGGTGTGTGGTGGCTCGTTCTGGGAACCCGACTACATCCTTGGGGTCGACTTCGGTCTCTACGGTCTTCCCACCTATGAGAGCTACGCCACCGGGTTTCGTGTCGCCATAGTTCCCGAGCCAGCGTCCATTGGCATGCTAGGGTTGGGGGTTGTAGGAATACTTTGGGTACGCAGAGCCAAACGAAGCCGATAGATTGGGCCGGTATGCGCGCACTACGTTTTGTCTGCGTCGTCATCAAACAGCATCCGATGCGGCGGGGTATCCATGTCGTCGTATTGGCCGCGATGTACGGCCCAGAAGAAGGCCGACAACGCCACGCCCAGGAGCACGATGGCGATTCCGAGCATGATGTAGAGTACGGACATGCGTCACTTCGCCTTTCGCCGGGACACGGCAAGGATCATGGTGGAGAGCACCGTGGCCGATGACAACGGCATGAGGATGGCCGCGATCAGTGGGTTCATCCTGCCTGTCGCGGCCAGTGTGCCGGCCAGGACATTGTATGCGAGTGAGATCGCGAAATTGCGACGAATGACGCGCATGGTGTGGCGGCTGGTTTCGGTGAGTTCCACCAGCGGTGTCAGGCCGGGGCGGGAGATGTAGACATCGGCGGCCGCCAGGGATGCCTCGGCGCCGCCGTGGACTGCGATGCCGACGTCGGCCGCTGCGAGCGCAGCGGCATCGTTGACACCGTCGCCGACCATCACGGTCAATTCGTGATGAGCGGGCGTGGCAGTGTCTTCTGGAGATGCTTGCGGTCGCCGCAGACTCGTGGCATGGGCGTCTCGCCCATGCTGTCGGTACTCCGACAGATCCTGGTCGGAATGGGAAATGGGTGTCTCCTCCTGGCACCGACCTTTGACGGCTGACAGTTTCTCTTCGGGAGTCATCTGGGCATGGGCTTCGCTGATTCGCAGTTCCTGGGCGACCGCCCTCACAACCAGATCCGCGTCACCAGAGAGAATCGAGGGTCGCCAGTTCATCGCCGACAGTCTGGCGACGGCGGCGGCCGAGTCTTCGCGGACGCGGTCGCCGAGCGCGGCAAGGGCAACGGCCACGTCATCCACGACCACCAGCACGACCGTGTAATCTCGCGCATCGGTGGGCAGTGTTACTCCCTCTCCCGTTGGAAGAGGGTTCTGTGCCTTGCCGCTCAGCGGCGGATGTGTCGGAGTACCGACACCATGGGTGAGACGCCCATGCCATGAGTCGTCAGCGCCGGACTCAGCGTCGGTGAGGGCGGTGGCAAATTGAGGCGGAATATGCACCTGATGGAATGCCATGTATCGCGGCGAACCCACGCGTAATGTCCGGCCATCGGGCATGACGCCGCTGATTCCGCCATCGCGCTCGGCGATGTGCTCGAAAGGAATGACAGACAGGAATGTCTGTCCTGATGCGCGCGGTTCGGACGGCTGGACGACAGACAAGACTGTCTGTCCCACCGGCGCCCCTTCACTGGCGACAATTGCTCTGGCCACCGGGTGTGTCGAGTGTCGCTCCAGTGCCGCCACCAGCGGTCGCACGGTTTCGTCGCCGATCCATCGCACCAGTTGCAGGTCCCCGTGCGTTAGCGTCCCCGTTTTGTCCAGCAATAGCCGGCCATGCCGCGAAAGAAGCTCAAGTGCAGGTCCGCTCTTGACGAGAATCCCGCGGCGGGCGAGTCGGCCGATGGCCACGCTGATCGTGAGCGGCGTCGCCAAGCCGAGCACACACGGGCAGGTGACGATCAGCATCGCCACGGTGTGGTCGATGGCCGCCGTCAGACTGAACCGGGACCAGTAGATCAGCACGCCCGCGGCGGCCAGCGTGACCGCGACGAGAAACCACACCCCGACCCGGTCGGCGAACTGCACGATCGGCGCCTTCTCCGCCGCCCCCTGCTCGACCAGCCGCATGAGCCGGCCCACGCGTGTATCGGCTCCGACGCCGACCACGCGCACCCGCAGCGTTGAACTCACATTCTGCGAGCCGGCATGCACCATCGAGCCCACCTGCGCCGCAACCGGGCGAGATTCGCCGGTCAGCAACGACTCATTCACCGCCGACTCGCCTGATTCGACCACACCGTCGGCCGGGATCAATTCCCCCGCGAGTATCTCGACGAGATCACCCGCCTTGAGCGCCTCGATGGGTGTATCGACGACCCGATCCGCCTGCACAATCCGGCAGTTCGAGGGCGTCAGCGAGAAGAGCAGTTCCACTGCGTCGTCGGCCCGCCGCTGCTGGCGCGACTGCATCCACCGGCCGACCAGCAGCAGGAAGACC
>JANYKD010000082.1 GCA_025361735.1 Phycisphaerales bacterium | reverse complement strand
GCGCGCTCATGGGCATCAGCGAGGCGTTCTACATCCCGGCGGGACTGGCCTTGATCGCGGACTGCCACACCGGGCACACACGTTCGCGCGCTGTCGGTCTACACCAGATGGCCATCTACCTCGGCGTCATCGGCGGGGGCTTCGGGGGTTTCATCGCCGATGCGCCGGCGCTGGGGTGGCGTGTCGCCTTCGACGTCTGTGGCATCTTCGGGATGCTCTATGCCGTCCCGCTGGCGCTGCTGCTGCGGGATGCGCCGCGATCGCACAAGGTGACTAGCCGCGAACGACCGTCGCCGGTGCAGGCCGCCGGCGAATTGCTCACCAACGGTTCCTATATCCTGCTTGTGCTCTACTTCACCCTGCCGGCGCTGGCGGGCTGGGTGGTGCGCGACTGGATGCCCGCGATCCTCAAGCAACAGTACCACATCGGCCAGGGCAAAGCCGGGGTCGCGGCCACGCTCCCGTGGCAGGCGGCCGCGATCGTCAGCGTGGTCCTCGGCGGCTGGCTGGCGGATTCCTGGTCGCGCCGGACCCAGCGCGGGCGCATCTTCATCAGCGCCATCGGCATGAGCCTGATCACACCCGCGATCTTCGGCGTGGGCATCGCGGGCTCGCTGAGCAGCGCCATCGTCTGCCTCGTCCTCTTCGGGCTGGGCTGGGGCTTTTTCGACTGCAACAACATGCCCATTCTCTGCCAGATCGTTCCGCCCCGGCTGCGCGCCACCGGCTACGGCATCATGAATCTCGTCAGCATCAGTTGCGGCGGACTGGCCGACTGGGGCTTCGGCACGCTACGCGACCGCCATGTGCCCCTGAGCCACATTTGTGGGGTCTTTGGCAGCGCGGCCATCGCCTCCATCGTGCTTGTCCTCTTGATCAGACCGCGTACGGAACTTTGTAACCAGGAGCAACCCTCATGACCATGAAACTACACGGACTCGTCGCTGCAACCCACACGCCATTCCTTTCTGACGGCGGGTTAAACCTTGCCGCAGTCGAGGCCCAGGCAAGACACATGCTCCGCAACGGCATCAAGAATGTCTTTGTCGGCGGCAGCACCGGCGAGAGTCACTCGCTGGCGGTGGACGAGCGCCTGGCCCTGGTCCAGCGCTGGAGCGAAGTCGTCCGTGGCACGGACCTGCGGCTGGTGGTACACGTCGGCTCCAATTGCCTCGCAGACGCCCGCACGCTGGCCACACACGCCCAGGTGGCGGGAGCCGTCGCCATATCCGCGCTGGCCCCCTGCTACTTCAAGCCCAAATCGCTGGATGTGTTGATTGCGTGTTGTGCCGACATTGCCGCCGCCGCACCGGACCTGCCGTTCTATTTCTACGACATTCCCGTCCTGACCGGCGTGCATTTCTCGATGCCCGAGTTCCTCGCTGTCGCTCCCGGCCGCATTCCAACGCTCGCGGGTGTCAAATTCACCAACCCGGACCTGATGGCCTACCAACGTTGCCTGCAGGCCGGGGAAGGCCGGTTCGACATTCCCTGGGGTGTGGATGAATACTTGCTGGCGGCGTTGGCGCTCGGAGCGGCCGGCGGCATCGGCAGCAGTTACAACTTCGCCGCGCCCATCTACCTGCGGATGATGGCCGCGTTCTCGCGGGGCGATCTCGCGACCGCCCGAGCCGAGCAATACCGTTCGGTCCAACTGATCGAACTCCTGGCCAGCTTCGGCTACATGGCCGCCGCCAAGGCGACGATGGGCTTTCTGGGCGTGGACATTGGTCCGGCACGGCTGCCGCATGCGAACCTCACGATGGAACAGGGATCTCGACTGCGGACATCGCTTGAACAACTTGGGTTCTTCGACTGGATTCGGACCTGACAAGCCCGTGTATGCGATCCGTCGCCAAACCAAGGGGACACTTATGAACAATAACTCGACGCGCGTCATCTGGGCGGGGATGTGCGGTCTGCTGCTATCGGTGTCGGCGGCCGCCCAGGATTTGACCGCGGCGACAACCCGGCAGGCCATGCGGTGGCTACCGGCGAGCCGGCCGGCCACCCGCCCGGCGGCAGTCCTCGTCGAACAATCCGGCATCGATGCGGTAACACTGATCACGCTACACGCACAAGATGTTCCGCTACGCACGGTGCTGGCTGACCTGTCTGCGCAAACGGGCCTTGATATTGGCCTGACCTGGAGAGCGGATGCACCGGGCGATGAGTTGCTCGTGAGTATTGATGCGGACAAGCGGCCGTTCTGGCCGACGCTCTACGAAGTGTGCCGTCGCACGAACTGCTCGCCTGAATACTCGGCGGATCCAAGACGTATACCGATCAAGCGATTCAGCCAGCCCACGGATCGACCGTTTTCCAGCCATCAGAGCGCGGTAGTGACGGCCACTCGGCTGACACAACTTGAGGTCGTGGATCTGGTGGAGCCCAAGAAGAATGTGAAGCAGATGGTCGTGTCGATGCAGATGTTCGTGGATCCGAAACTGACCGTTCTGGATTGCGACAGCTTGGCACTCGATCAAATGACCAACCGGCCGAACGAGTTGTCCATTTCGGCTGGAGGGAGGGCCGCCTTTGCCGTTGGACGAGGGTGGGAATGGGGTTTGCAGGTTCCGGTTGAGATCAGATCGCCGGCCGACCGGAACCTTCAGAAATTGCGCGGCACTGTCCGTCTGACTGTCAAGACCAAGTCGGAACAGTGGGTGATAGACCGGCCACTGGACGTGAAGGGTGTCGAGAGATTGTTTGACAAGGGAAATTGGAAAGTCCGCGTCGATGGCCTGACCCAGGACAAGGGCAAATGGAAAGTTCAGATCAACGTTTCCGGGCCAAACGCATACTGGACCACGCGCTCGGAGGCCCTTGCGCATATGCTCCGCCTGACCGATGCCGAGGGGAAGGCGTACCGCTCTTCCGGCCGGATTACTTCTGGTTTTCCCCTGGAGAATCACTCCATCAGTTTCGTCGATCCGCAGTCCAAATCCGGCGCCATCGGGCCGCCGACGAAATTGGTGATTGACGTCCCCACCGAGTGGCGGGACATCCTGATACCAGTATCGCTGCACAACATTCCAATGACTGAGCCGCCCGCCGATCCCGTAGCAGCCATGCCGCCCTGGAAACCACCTGTGGCAGGCAAACAGGCAACCAGCGATGGCCCGAGGCTTGTCACAGTCCAAGCGAGAAGCAGGCCGGGTGAAAAGGTTGTGGCTGATCTGGCGGCACAGGCAAAAGCGACGATCCTGCGACAACCGCCGGAACTGCGTATGCCGCCGGTTACCGGCGATTGGAAATCGAAGCCATTCTGGATTGCCCTTCGGGATATTTGTGCCCAGACCGGCTGGCAGCCCACCAGCTTGCCTTTCACGGAGGGAATCACGCTGACGCCTCAGCTGGGCAGGACCCTTTTCACAGCGAGGCCATGGTCGGCCCATGGATCATTCCCTGCAACCATCATAAGGGTCACGCGCCGCGAAGAAATCGACTACGACAACCCGCAGCATTGGCCCAGAGAGTTTTCAGTTGGGATACTTGTGCTGACTGAAGCGAAAGACAAAGTGCTCACCTGCCTGACTCCCGCGGAGGTCGATCGCGCGGTGGATGAGAACGGGAACGTGCTCAATCCCAAACCGGGTCGCCAGTCCTACGCATGGACCGGCTCTACTTCGTGTTGGGGATGGTACGCGGCGGCTCCGCTGGATTTCAGGCGTGATTGCGGCACCCGTCTGGCCGAGTTCAAGGGCCGCGTGCGTCTGCAAGTGCAGACGCAATCGGAATTGTGGCAAATCGACAACCCTCTTAAGGCTGCCGTGACAGAACGGACCTTCGGCAAAGCGCAATTCCGATTTGTCAGCCTTACGAAACTCAGAGACCTGGCATACGAACTGCGACTCAATGTTCAGTCCAAGGAACCATCGCCCGCATTGTGGGGCGACCTGTTATTAAAGAACGCCCGTCTAACGGATTCTGAAGGGCGGCCGTTCATCGCGTTCAATCCGGGCAGCATGCTCAGGGGAGATCGCTCGATCACCTTTGGTATTCGCGGCCTTAGCGACCCCGGCCGCCCCCGTGGCGATCCCACGAAACTCACCATTGAGGTACCCACGGAAGCGGGGGAAATCACAGTGCCGTTCGAATTCAAAGATGTCCCGTTGCCTTGACCCAGAAAAAGGGTCATAAGCCATTCTACGTATGATGCCATCTATCCAAACCCGGAACGAGAACCGCGGATAACGCGGATGAGGAGAAGCCTGGATTGATCCTTCTTATCCGGGATATCCGGGTTATCCGCGGTTGGTCGCCTGCCCTTCTTCGTGGCCGTTGGCGGTTGGGGCGTTCGCGGCTGAGGCCGGAATCACGGGCGAGACGCCAATACTGTCCGGCACCTTGGGCTGAGTTGGACGGAGATCGAGGGCAGAAGAATAGACAGCGGCGGTGCGGGGGTTGCCGCGCGTCGCCGACGACGAATCACGCCCGGCGCAGCGCGTGCAGAAGCCGTGGGGATTCT
>JANYKD010000045.1 GCA_025361735.1 Phycisphaerales bacterium | reverse complement strand
ATGGTGGGCAGTGCCCACCCCACGAGCTACTAACCACGGACTACTGACTACTGACAACACAAGCAGGCATCCCATGAGTAACACGGCTTCCACTGTTGCGAATCCATCTTCGATTGACCTCGATACGCTCAACGGCCTGTTCGAGTCGCAAACGCCGCTGAAGGTCATTGAGTGGGCCGTTGCCGAGTTCGGCGACGAACTGGTCATGACCAGCAGTTTCGGCGATCAGGCCGCCGTGCTGCTGCACATGGCGAGCCGCGCCAAGCCGGACATCAAGGTGATCTTCGTCGACACGGGCTACCTCTTCCCCGAAACGCACCATTTCATGGAAACCCTGCGCCGGCGGCTGAACCTGAACATCTGGGCCTATCGCACGCGACATGAGCCCATCGCCTGGCTGCGCGAAAACGGGGAGAGCGACCCGACCTGGCGAGCCAACGTCTCGGCCTGCTGCGCCGCCAACAAGAATGAACCCATGGAACGCGGCATGCGCGATCTTGCCCCCAAGGCGTGGCTTCGCGGGATCCGCCGTGGCCAGTCGGAATCGCGCAAGAACGCGAAGTTCATCGAATGGTCCCCGCGCTACGGGTGCTATGCCGTTTCGCCGCTGCTGACGCTCGCCAGCCGGGACATCTGGCTCTATGCCAAGGAACACGACCTGCCGCAGCACCCGCTGGTCGAGAAGGGATACCTGAGCATCGGCTGCAATCCCACGAGTTGCACGCAGCCGGTGCAGATCGGCGAAGATGCCCGCGCTGGCCGATGGAAGGGCACCGGCAAGCTGGAGTGCGGGATCAACTCGCTGGACTCGGCGGGGTTGTGAGGTGACAGGGCTATTGGTGGAGCTGGTCCGCGATAGGTCTGCTACTGTGTGCGGTAACGCAGCAGCAAGCGAGCTTCTGAAGTTGCTTGCGCGGCAATATCGCGAATCTCGAAGAGCTTATCTGTTAGCCAGTACATCTCCGACTCAGTCTCCACATGCTCCCTCAAGCCAGGCGATTTACTCCAGCGTTTGGCGATCGCCGCCAGCTTCTTGTCAGAAAGGTTCGCAAGTCTCACGGCAGATTTCTCCTCCACGCCGTATATCGCCGTGGCTTGGCTGGCAAGTCGCAGGCATTCGCGTAACGGACGAGGGTGCGTATCTCCAATCAGCCTGCACAGCTCCGTGAAATCTGCAGGGCCAACCGGATCGGTCCAGCAAGACGGCCACCGTTTCGTCAATTTGGGGGTTCTCGCAATTTCCGGAGATTCGGACAGCGGCGCGACAACCAAATCTGATTTCACTTGCGATTGAATTAACCTACCACGAATGGCCATTTCATACACATCAGGTGGCACGAAGACTAAGCATGCAAATGTATCACCGCCTGGAAGCACGAAGAAGCGAGGCTCCGCGTCGGTGTCGCCCAGGCATTGATTGACAAGGTCGATGACATCGAATTCGAATGGAGGCGTCAACGCACATTGATACGTCTTGCGACCGTACTCCAATGACAATGTCCTTTGTTGTAGCCGCACTTTCTTAGGCGAGAAGACTCCGCGCGATATCTTGGCCAATCGCATGATCAAGGCTGTCGGGGAGTTGCTTCCACACTCGAAACCCCCTTGGGCGAGCGCGAGCCATGCCTCCTTTCGTCTCGCTTCGAGGTTTTTCTTGAGCGTTGACCGAACGTCTGCCCATTGGTCCTTCGGAAGCCAATCGAGCCATCCAATCTCGCCGAGTGTTTTCCAGTAAGCTGCTTCAGTCATTGATGCCCCTATTTACGGACGCTCGAAGTGGACCAAGCGCCAGAGTTACTCGCGAAGTACGGCCGTGACTATATCACGCATCGCCACGACGGCAATAGGAGATGTCGAAGCGTGTCGAAGTGGAGTTGCCCACGTGTCCTTTAATCTGGGGATCATCATCCCAAACGAAGTGAAGCAACTCTGCGTGTGGCCGCCACAAACGATAGTGCGCCACGGAACGATATCTGTGAGGGGAGCACGGAGATTCCTCGTTGACTCGGAATGACGGTTAACGTCATGCTGAGCAACGCGAAGCTTCTCCGTGTGCGCGTACCGAGAAGCTTCGCTTCGCCCAGCATGACGACCTGCAGTCGTTGGCCACAACCACGGTCGTGGTTCTCCAGCCTCGTACCTGATCTCTTTGACATACGATTACTCAAACAGTCACGCCAGCCACATCAGGCAACGCGGTAATTTCCGCCGGTTGGCCGGCTTCCGTCGCGATGGCCGCATTGACCTGTTTGTGCAGCTTGATCCATCTCCAGCGCCGGATCCAGTAGAACATCACGGGGATCATGATGTCGATGACCTCGTCGCTGATGAGCAGGCCGCCCAGCACCGGGGCGGCCATGGGGCGCATGATCTCGGCGCCGGTGCCGGTGGCCCAGAGCATGGGGACCAGGCCGACGATGGCGACGCCTTCGGTCAGCAGCTTGGGCCGCAGACGATGGACGGCGCCTTCGATGACGTGACGGCGCAGTTCTTCGAGCGAGGCGATCTTCTCCAGGCCGCCGTGGCGGTCGATGGCTTCGCGGAGGTAGACCAGCATGATCACGCCGGTTTGGGTCGCCATGCCGAAGGCCGCGACGTAGCCGATGGAGACGATCACGCTGAAGTTGAAGCCGAAGAGGGCCTGGAACATCAGCGAGCCGCACAGGGCACCAATCACGGCCAGGAACACGAGCAGGGTGTCCAAGAACTCGTTGAAGGTGACGTACAGCAGGAAAAGGATCGCCATGATGACCATCGGGAAGATGATGGCCATGGTCTGCCGGGCGCGAACCTGGTGCTCGAACTCGCCGGACCACTCGATGCTCATCCCGGTGCCGGCCAGCGAGGCCTCGATGGGCTTGATGGCCTGTCGGGCCTCGTCGACGAAGCCCACGATGTCGCGGTCGCGGACGTTGAGGGTCACGTAGTTGCGCAGACGGCCGTTCTCGCTCTTGATCATGGACGGACCTTCCACGACACGGATGTCGGCGACCGTGCGCAGCGGGATCTGCGTGGTTGAGCCGGCGGACATCGCGGTTGATTCCGCAGCGGCGCTGCGGCCGCCGCCCGCTCCACCCATGCCTTCACTGGACGAGCCGCCCATTCCGCCGGCCTTGCCGCCGGAGCCCATGCCACCGCCCACCGCACCGCCGACGTTTGGTTTGGCGGCCGGGGATTTCTGGGCCGATACCGCGGCGCCGGAGGAGCCGCCGGATGGGAATTGCAGCAGTTCGGCCGGGGTCGTGCGGGCCGTGACCAGCACGTCGCCGATGGCCTCGGCATCCTGCCAGTATTCGCGGGCGTAGCGCAGGCGGACGGGGAAGCGTTGCCGTCCCTCGACCGTCTGGGTGATCTTGCCGCCGCCCATGGCGGTTTCGACAACCTCACTGATGTCGCTCATATTCACGCCGTAACGGGCGGCCTTGTTTCGATCGATGTGGATCTCCAGATAGCGCTTGCCGACCGCCTGATCGGGCACGACGTCGACCGCGCCGCGGACGTTCTTGAGCTTGGCGGCAATGTCGTTGCTGATCTGCTGGATGTCGGCGATGGACTGGTCCAAGCTCTTGCCGGTCGGGCCGAAGACCTTCACGCCGATCTGAGTGCGCACGCCCGTGGCCAGCATGTTAACACGGTTGATGATTGGCTGAGTCCAGGCGTTGCCCCAGCCGGGCATCTGCAGTTCGCTGTCCATCTCCTTGAGCACGTCATCCTTGGTCTTCTGCCAGAGGAACAGCCCTTTGGCGAACTGCGGGTCGAGCTGATCCCGCAGCGCCTTGGCCGCGGCGTTGTCCGGAGTCGTGCCGGCCATGGGCGTGCCGGCGGCCGTGCGCACGATGCTGTCGAGGAGCAGGGCGTTAATCATGCCCGGTGCCTGATCGAACAGTTCCCAGTTGAGCGCCTTCGTACGCTCGGTCCACAATTTGTCGCGGTGCTTTTCAAGTTGCTCGGCCAGACGGTCGGCAAAGCCCGGCGTGTGGCCGCCGATGGCTTTCTTGAGGAAGCCGACCGCGTCCGCGACCGGACTGGGGGCGTCCAGAAGCAGGTCGTCCCGGTCGGTGGCGATCTTGCGAGTGATGAGTTCCGTGCGAAGCTGGGTTAGGAGCTTATCGACTTCCTCCTGCCGGATGACCTCGGCCAGCAGCACGCCGTGCTCCTGGACGGCCGTCAGGATCTGTTCCTTCTCCTGCGCCGTGGGATGCCGCAGCAACGCCGGCTGGTTGTTATTGGCAGACAGGCGGCCGATGTGCTCGAGCAGCGCGGCCAATGTGGTGCTTGTCAGCTCTTTGGCGACGGTCGGCTCGTATTCCACCTGTCGGCGGCGGGCCAGGTCGCGCATGGTCCGGTCGAACTTCTCGACCGCAACCGATACGGCCGTGTTCATCAGTTCCGACGCCTTGGTCAGCTTCGGATGGAATTTCAAATACTCGCTGTCCTTCACGGCGGTTGGCACGTCGGCCCAGTCGGCCGGTGTAACGGCGTCACTCTTGAGCCAGCCGCGTTTTTGCATTTCGGCGGCCACCACTGCGCCCTGGCGCAGCGCATCATCGAACTCCAGCTTTCGCTTGGGCCACCACTCGGGCGGGTGCAGGTTGATGATGGTCTCCACCATGTCCAGCGGCGAGGGGTCGGTGGCGGTGTCCGCCCGGCCGACCTTGCCGACGACTTGCTCAACCTCGGGCATGGCGCGGATCAGGCGATCGCGCACCATCACGTCATCCAGCGCCTGGGCCATGGCGACGCGCGGGGCGCTGGTGGGCATGTCGAGAATGCTGCCTTCATTGAGGCTGGGCATGAACTCGCCGCCGAGCTTGCGGAACCGCGTGTCCGCCATGAAAGCCACGACCAGCAATGAGGCGACGGCCACCGGGCGCCAGTGGCGCAGGATCATTGCCAGCAACAGGAAGCCGGCCACCGTGCCCCAGATGATCCAGCGCAGGGATTCGTGCGGAATGCGGGGCAGATTGAGAGCGACCTTTTCACCGGCCAATCCCGTGCCCAGGAATGTCGCGATCAAGGCAAGAACCACGACCCACATCGTCCAGCCGGTTTGGCGCACGCCGAGCACGACGAAGATGATCCCCGCCGCCAGAGCCAGTGCCGAGACCAGTTCCGAACCGATGAACCCGGCCCCCAGTGAAAGGATCGCTCCCATGATCCACCAGACAAATCCGGGCCGGTCGATGATCCAGCTCAAGAGCGGCTTGTAGATATTGATGAACGAGCGGACGATCCAATTGTCCTCTTCGCCGCTGAGCTTGCCGCGGATGAAGAGTGGGATGAGCGCGGGCACGAGTGTGACGGCCATGATCGCCACGCCGATCATCGCGAAGCTCTTGGTGAACGCCAGCGGATGCGAGAGTTTTCCTTCCTGGCCGCTGAAAGCGAAGATCGGCAGGAACGAAACCAGCATGATGACCACGCTGAAGAAGATCGGCCGGCCAACCAGGCGACAGGCGTGGACGACGAGTTCCGTGGTGTCGCCGCGCACCTTCTCCTTGCCGAAATGCAGGTGCAATTCGTGCGTGGCGTTCTCCACCATGACCACGGCGGCGTCCACCAATATGCCAATGCTGATGGCAATGCCGCTCAGCGACATGATGTTGCTGGGGATGCTCAGGTAGTACATGAACAGGAAGCTGACCAGCGCCGCCATCGGCAGGGTCAGGCACACGACGAAGGCCGAGCGGAAGTGAGTGAGGATGAGCAGGATGGCAATGGTCGCGATGATGATCTCTTCGCGCAGGGTTCCTGTTACCGTGTGGATGGCCGACTCGATCAGGCGCGTGCGATCGTAGAACGGGATGATGCGCACGCCCTGGGGAAGCCCGGCCTGAAGGTCGCGGATCTTGTCCTTGATGGCCTGGGTGATCGCCAGGGGGTTTTCGCCGTAGCGCATCATGACCACGCCGCCGGCGACTTCCCGGCCGTCCTTCTCGAGCGAACTGCGACGGAACTCCGGCCCGAGTTGTACAGTGGCGACGTCCTTGAGGCGGATGGGCACGCTGTTACGGCTGGCCACGACCACGTTCTCCAGGTCAGTGACGCCTTCGAGCCAGCCCACACCGCGAACCAGGTATTCGCTGTTGGCCTGGACGATGGTCTTGCCGCCGACGCTCATGTTGCTGGCGCCGATGGCGCTGTACAGGGCACCGAGGGGCAGGTCGTAGACGCGGAGCTTGGCGGGGTTTACGTCCACTTCGTACTGGCGAACCATGCCGCCGACCGAGGCGACCTCGGCCACGCCGGGAATGCTGTTGAGCTGGTAGCGCACGGTCCAGTCCTGAATCGCCCGCAGTTCATCAAGGCTCTTGCCCTCGCCTTCGACCGTGTACCAGAAGATCTGGCCCAGCGCCGTCGCATCGGGCGCGAGATACGGGGTCACGCCGGTCGGCATGGACGCCTGGGCAGTGGCCAGCCGCTCCAGGACGCGCGTTCGCGCGAAGTAGAAGTCCGTCTTCTCGTCGAAGATGATGGTGATCATCGAGAAGTTGAACTCACTCGACGATCGGATGACCTTCACGCCCGCCAGGCCTTGGAGCTGCACGGACAGGGGATAGGTGATCTGCTCCTCGATGTCCTGCGGGCTGCGGCCCATCCAGTCGGCGAAGACAATCACCTGGTTTTCCGACAGGTCGGGAATCGCATCCACCGGCGTATGCAGGACGGCATACAGCCCCCAGATGGCGATGCCCAGCCAGGCAATGATCACCATCCCGCGGTTGCGGACACTGAACTCAATGATTCTTGCGATCATACAAGCCTTCTCGCCGCAGGATCTGCGGGCGTCGGGTCTGTCTTAGCGTTATTGTTGCGATGCTGCGCTCGGCATCGTTGCCGGCGCGGTTTCGCTGATCGGGGCGGGGTTCAGGCGATTCTCGGCATCGACGAGGAACGTCCCCACCGTGACGACCCGGTCGCCCTGGCCGATCCCGCCCAGCACGGGATAGAACTCCCCGGCCGGTGCGCCCAGTTTCACGGCGCGCATGTCGAACACGCCCGGTGCCGACTCGACGTAGACGATCTTGTTGCGCCCGGTGTCGATCACCGACGAGCGCGGAATGGCCAGCACCTTGCCGGCGGGGACGGCCGACGGATCCTTTGCGGCGGCCGCCAGCGCCTCGGCCTTGGGCATGGTTTCGACGGCCGCGCCGCAGGTCAACATGCTCTGGCCGTAATAGGGGTTGGCCGTCGCGCTGGCCGTCTGCAGCCAGTCGGCCTTGGCCATCGGACAGCGGAACACCTGGACGGTTGGATAATCCGCCGGCAGCCCGGTCGCCTTGCCGATCTCGATCAGGTTGGTGGAGACGGCCTTGAAGGTCTCGCGCAGCGCCGCGAGATCCTGCCCCTTGGTCTTGTGGACCGCCTCGGTCAACTGTTTATACAACTGGGTATCGCGTTCCGACTGGCAGACGTTGGCGAGGGCCGCGAGCGACTGGTGCAACAGATCGGACACGGTTTCCGCTTTGTCTTCCACGAGCAGCGCCTGGGCCTGCAAATACGGCTTGAGCGCCGATTGGAATGCTTCAGCGCACGCCGGCGTCATCTGAGACGAGGTTGCCGGTGCCGTGGTGGAAGAAGCCAGCGGGACGACTGGTACGCGGATGGCCGCATCGGCGAACATGCCGGGCCGCAGCGGCAGGTCTCCTTTGGCGCCGCGCGGATTCTTGACCACGATGCGCGCATCCAGCGTTCGCGTCTGCGGATCGATCTGGTAGGAACGGAAAGTCACCACGCCAGGGAACGTCTCGTTGGGAAACGCCTCGACCGTGACCTGAACCGGCTGGCCGATCTGCACCATCGGCACGTCGCGCTCGTAAATCTTCGCCTGCAGCCAGAGCGTGTCGAGATCGGCGATGGTGTAGGGCCGGTCGCCCACGTTCACGTAACCGCCCTCGAAGATTTCTTTCTTCACGACGATGCCGCTGATCGGGCTGGAGACCGTCATATGCGTTGGAATCTTGCCGCCCTGGTCGAACTCCTTGTCCATCTTGTCCAGTTGCTCGCGGGTGACGCCCCACAGCACGAGTTTCTCCATCGTGGCGTTGTAGACTGATGCCGCATCTGTCTTCATTTCCTGCGAAGCGTCGGCCGGAAAACTGTTGATCCGCTTGCGGGCTTGCAGGTAATCCCGTTGTGCCGCATAGAGCTCCGGGCTGTACAGCGAGTACAGGGGCTCGCCCTGCTTGACATCCTGCCCGGTGGATTGCAGGAACAGTTTATCGGCTCGACCGGCCACGCGGACGCTGATCTGGGCGACCTTGGTTTCGTTGTAGTCCAGCACGCCCACGGCATGAATGTCGCGCACCAGCGGCCGCGATTCGACGGGGCTGGTCTGGATGTTTGCCAGGGCAATGCGCTGGGGCGAAAGCTGCACTCGCGCCAGCACGTCCTCGGGCAGTTGCGCTTGCTCACCCTTTTTGCGCTTGATCAGCGGCATCGAGCAAATGGGGCAGTTGCCCGGTTCGTTGCGGACGATGTTGGGGTGCATCGCACAGTAATATTCGATGGTGCTGGCCATCGACGCTGCGAGAGAATCGGGGGCAACCATGGGGCGCGTCCATTTGTCCCAGTGGTTCTTGATGTTGTCCCAGTAGCCGACGATGAACCCGGCGGCCAGAAACACCGCCAGGAAGCGCAGCCGGGCGAAGAACACCTTGGCGACGGATCCAACATTGTGGAAGAATTCACTGCTCATGGTGTGGCACCTTTGAATCTGTGTTGGCCGGGGTTGTGGCGGAGGGTTGCGTAGCAGGAGCTGCCGGTGAGGACGCTGGTGGGGTCTGGCGGTGGGCGTGTGTCCCGGATTCCGCCGGTGAGGACACCGGCGGCACTGGCGGCGATTGCGCGGGTTGGGTCGTGGGCATC
>JANYKD010000234.1 GCA_025361735.1 Phycisphaerales bacterium | reverse complement strand
CTGAGCCGTACTTGAACAGCCGGGCCTCGCGAACCCAGAGGTCCATGATGCCGCCAGAGTTTACCAGGTCATCGTGTACGCTCTGAATGAAACAGGCGTGGGGCTGGGGGTGGGAATAGGCGTCTGAAGCTTCCTTGAGCTGGCCGGTCTTGGGGTCGCAATAATAGTGACCCTGGGAAGGCCCGGTGATGCCGTAGGCCCAGTTCAGGCCCGTATTGAACCACTGCGGTGAATTGGGCGCGCACATTTGGTGGAGCATCATGTACGCGATTTCGTCATAGAACGCCTGGGCGTCTTCGGCCGTGTCGAAGTAGCCGTACTTCTCGCCCCAGAATCGCCAGCAGCCCGCCAGGCGATGGACCACCTCGGCGACCGAACGCTCGGGGCCGGTGATGACCTTGCCCTTCTCGTCCTTCTTCACGTTGCCCTGGGCATCAACCTGCGGAACCCCGGCCTTGCGGAAGTACTTGCTCACCATGATGTCGGTGGCAAGCTGCGACCAGGTCTTGGGGATCAGCGCATCCTTCATCTCGAAGACAATACTGCCGTCCGGATTGGTGATACGGCTGTTGCGGACTTCGTATTCGACGGACTTGAGGGCATCCTGGCCCGGCTTTGTGAAACGGCGTACAACTTTCATGACGACTCCGCGGTTGGCCGGAGGCGCCGATGTCCAATCCTTTGGACCCGCGCGCCGACCGGATTATAGGTTTATTGTTTGTCGAAATAGAACCGGTAGCTGCGACTTGGACTAAGGCCGCCCTCATGGACGACCATCCCGTTAATGGCGATCTGGTTTCGCTCGGGCGCGAACAAGAGCTTGTGCCCGAGCATGACCGGCGACGCGTGGATCAATTCGCCGTTGTCGGCCTGTACGATGTAGAGAATCCCGTCCTGCTGCATGACGAAGACGCCGATGCCGCTATGGGTGGCGATCAGAGTTGCGTCAGCAGGGATCGGACTGGCATGGCTCGGCGCAGACGGCACCGGCGACTGCGCAGCACAACCCGCCAGAACGGCCAGCAACGCCAGCCGTAGATCAAGAGGTTTTGTACAGAAGCTGAACATGGCGTATGCGCAGGACAATCCCCTGTGCGGTCCCAATTCCGTGCGACCACACAGTTACCAAACCTCCGACGGTTCCACCGCCGACAGGAGCCAGATATTAGCGTCTTGTTTCGCCATCTCGTCGGTGATTTGACGACACGCCACACCACCCTACTGCAATGACGATTTGTTCCTTATACCCACAATATCTGGTGTAGGTCAACGAAAACTTCTCTAAATATTGCGTAGCCATCCCCGATGGGTTGCTAACCACCGGACTGTGCGAATGTTAAGTTAGCGAGTTTTTATCGAAATCTGAATTGAGAGCAACAAACTGCTCAAGTTATCCACCGGATGTGATTCGCCAGCATGTGGACGAACGCGTTGTTTGGCTCGCGAAGCGAGAGTCGCCGGAGGTATTGTTTCGGTAAAGGATTGGGATATAGTGGTTTCAGACATAGGAGAGGTGCAGGAGCGGCTGAACTGGCAGCACTGGAAATGCTGTTGACGGCCTAAACCGTCACGAGGGTTCGAATCCCTCCCTCTCCGTTAACGCAGCCGTGCTTTGCATAACCGCCCGTGATAACAGGCACTTACCTGCTGTCACGGGCGGTTATGTTGTTTATGGCACGTTCACAGAGCTGAGGTGTAGCGGAGAGCCGGCGAGCGTCACTGCGGCCGCGGTCCTGGGGTGTTCCCGGACTCGTTGGTGCCCGCTTCTGCACTGGCGGCCGCCGTCGTGATCGTCAACGATGCGACAGTCTTGCCATCCGAAGCTCCATAGGCACGAACGAGTCCTGTGAAATCGCCGGCAAAGAGGCGCTTGCCATCGTGTGTGAAGCCGGCGCGCAGGGCAATATCGGGAAAAGGTTCGAGTGTCTTGGCAAGCGTACCATCGGCCGCGAATATCCTGGCGGATCGGTCGCGGCCAGTGGAGACGAGTCGGCCGTCGTGGGCAAAATCGACCCAAGTCGCGCCCCCGGCATGGGCGCTGATGGATTTGTATGGCGAGCCATCGGCCGCGTTCCAGAGCTTCACGGTGCCATCTTCGCTGGCGGATGCCAGCACCCGGGAGTCATCGCGGAAGGCGATCGCCGTCACGCCCGCCTTGTGGGCCGGGGGCGAGTAGAGCAAGTATCCACCATGCACATCCCAGACGTGAAGGTTTCCGGCACGATCGCCCGAGGCGATCTGCTTGCCATCCGGCGAGAAGGCGACGGCGGTCACCCAATCTGTGTGTTTCTTGATCGAGTTGCGCACCTTGCCATCCGCGGTCGAGTAAACCTTCACGAGCCGGTTGGTGGTTCCAATGACGACGAGGGACTGGTCCGAGATCAAGTCGGCGCACAGCACCTCGTCGTACTCGTCACCGATCTCGGCAAGCCGTCGCCCGCTGGCGACGTCGAACAGAACGGCCTTGCCCGACTTGGCCCCGGTGCCGCCGGCCACCAGCAGAACGTTACCGTTGCGGCTGAAGCGGACGGTCGTCACGTCGCCTTCGGGAAACGGGATCACACCAAGCAGGCCGGCCGTGTCGGTGTTCAGCAGGATTACCTGGCGAGTCGAGCCGACGGCCAGGACCGGCGCCCACGGGCTGGCGGCCATCGCCCGCACAGGGCCGGGGCGCTTTGGCGTCGCGATCAGCCGCCTTGGCAGGCCCGCCGGCATGGCGGAAGGCGCCGCGGGCTTGCCAATCGGCGCGACAACGGACAGATCGACTTTGGGCGTCGTCGCGGCGAGCGGCTTGCCAGAAGCTGTTTCGAGAGCGCCGGATGCGATCCACTGTTTGATGAGTTGGAGATCCTTGTCCGGAAGTTTGGACCCGCCGCGCGGCATTTTCGGCTCATCGAGGTGGGCGATGGTCTTGAAGAGAAGTGAGTCATCCGGATTGCCCGGGGACACGATCTTCTCCCCGTCGGACCCGGCCATGGTGGCCGAGTAGCTCGACAGATCGAGGCCGCCCTTCTTCTTGTCGGGATTGTGACAGTTGAGACAGGCGTTGCGGAAGACGGGCAGGATGTGGTCCTGGAAGTTGGTTTTTGGGGAATCGGCGGCGAGGGCAGGCAAATGCAAAGTGAAACATGCAAAATGCAAAATGAACAAAGACCGCATTGTCGCCTCTCAATGATTGAACACGAACTCTTTTGAATTCAGGATGGCCCAGAAGGCGTCTTCGATTGCGCTTTGCCGCTTCTTTGGGTCGGCGGTCCTGGTCAGGGTCAGCAGAGATGACAGTTCGCTGTCGCTCGGCCGGCGCGAGAATGCCCGCAGGTAGAGTTCCGAGATGATGTCAGCCGGGGTCATCTTCTCGGCCAACAGACGCTTGACGAGCCCGCCGTCGGCGATCTTGCGATTGACTGTCTCGCCATTGAGCAGATGCAGAGCCTGCGACAGATTGGGATCAATCACCACTTCGCAGGCGCAGACGCTTTCGCGGCTGGGCCGGCCGAAGGTGGTGAGGAAATAGTTGGTGGTCTTGCCGTCGGCGATCTGCACGGCGCGGGCTCCGGAGGGCAGACCCTTGAACTTGTCCCTGGTCTCAGCGATCTCATTGATGCAGTCCAGCAACACCTCGGCGCGGATGCGGCGAATGGCGGCGTGTGAGAAGTTGCGCAGGTCGTCCTGGTTGGTGGCGTTTGGCTCGGCCGCGAGTTGGTAGGTTCTGGAAAGGCAGATATCGCGAACCAGCCGATGGAAGTCGTACTTGTATTCGACGAGTTTTGCGGCGAGCGCTTCCAGCAGCTCCGGGTTGGATGGCGGGTTGCTGATGCGGACGTCATCGACCGGCTCGACGATTCCGCGACCGAAGAAATGCTGCCAGACGATGTTGGCGATATTGCGGGCGAAGTACGGGTTCTCCGGGGAAGCAAGCCAGGAGGCGAGTGCATCACGACGGTCGCGGCCGGTGATGGTGGCCTTGTCGCCGCCGAGGAACTTCGGCGGCACAGGCGCCATGGCAACGGGGTGGTTCACCTCACCGCCGCCCGTGTTGAAGATGATCGTCTCCCGCGGGTCTTCCCCTTTCTTGCGGCCAACCTGGGAGAAGAACGATGCGAAGCCGTAGTAATCTTCGAGCGTCCACCGGTCGAACGGGTGATTGTGGCACTGGGCGCACTGCACGCGCATCCCCAGGAACACCTGCGCTGTGTTCTCTGCCAGTTTCAGGGTTTCAGTCTCGGCCTGGTAATAGTTGGCCGCGGGGTTGGCGAAAGTGCCGCCAGACGCCGTCAGCAGTTCGCGCACGATCTGGTCGAAGGGCGCATTGGCCGCCAGGCGATCGTGCAGCCAGGTGTAGTATTGCAGAGCGGCCTTGTAGCTCACGCGGTCGTTCTCTGAGCGAATCTCCAGCTTCTCGGCCCATTTCATGGTCCAGATCTCGATGAACTCGGGGCGGGCGAGCAGTTCGTCCACAAGTTTCTCTCGCTTGGCTGGGTCTTTCGAGGCTACGAATGCGGTGGTCTTCTCGGGCGGCGGCAGCAGGCCGACCATGTCGATGTACAGCCGGCGAATGAACACCTCGTCCGTGCAAATGGGCGAGGGTTGAACACGCATCTTCCGCAGCTTCTGGTTGATTTGCGTATCGACGTAGTTCGTCGCCGGGAATTCCGCGGGAAGCGGCGGCGCATCGGCGGGAATCACGATCACGGGAATGCCGACGTTGAAGACGTCGTAGCGGGCCATGATGAAAGCTTCGCCAGGCTTGCCTGATCTCAGGAGCCCGCCGGTTGAAACGGCCGCGGAGTTGTCGTTGCTGGTGCTGTAGACGGCCAGGCGGGTGACGTCACGGACGCTGTTGTCGGAGTACCTGGCTTTGACGGAGATCTGTTGCGAGGCGTTCTCGCCGGCGAGCAGGATGGAGGTCGGGGCGATCTCGACCGCGACGACGCGGGGCAGGTTCGGTGGATCAGCCAGCGCCCCGGCGGCGATCCAGCGCAGGATTGTGTCATAGTTCTGCGAATTCGGTTCCATCCGCTTGCCGCCGGTGTGCGGAACCTGCCCGGTGGTCTTCTTGAGCAGCAGCGATTCCTCGGGAAAGGCGAGGTTGATGCGCCGGCCGGTGATCTCCCGAGTCAGGCGCCGGTAGTCGCCGTCGGGGTCGTAGCCGAAGAGGGAGAGCCGGAATCCGTCTTTCCCCTTGGCGGCGCCGTGGCAGGCACCGGTGTTGCAGCCGGCGTTGAAGAAGACCGGCACGACATCGAGCTTGAATGATGTCGCGGGTTGGGGCTTGTCCTGGGCGCGAACTGAAACACACAGTCCCGCGAGAATCAGCAGCATGATGGCAATACGTCGCATCGTTTACCTTCCAGGGTCCGCCCGATCGATCCGCAGGACTCCACTGCCGGCGTTCTGCGTGATGGTCTCACCGTTCTTGTCCAGGCTCAGCGTGCAATAGAGCGCCTTGTGCTGACCGGCCGGGCTCTTGTCGGTGGTGTGGATCGTAAATGCCGCTTTGACGTCGCCGGCTACAATCTCGACATCATCGGCGGTCGTATTAGCGGGCAATCCTCGCAGCGAGAGTTTCGCCTTGCCGGTGAACGGCGTCTTGATGGTTAAGTCGCCGATCAGTTGCCCGGTGTTGCCGCGCTCAATCGCTGCCCGCTGGAGATTGATCGCAACGATTGCGGGACACACCTCAATGTGTTCCAGCGGCGATGAGACCCAGAGAAGTCCGCCGACATCAGCGGAGCCGAGCACCGCGAGGGGCCAGTTGTGCGCCGTGGCCTCTCGGGCCGCGCTCATCGGAATGACGGCTTCTGTCTGGTTCACAGGGATCAGCACGCCAGTGCCTGCGCTCAGTCCCGGCGGGTTCACTAGAGACCGAAGCGCGATCGGTCCGTTGAATCCGGCCGCCCGCGTCGCCTTAACCCTGAGCCCAAGCGATCCGCCCTGCGGAACCGGATTCTTCGGTGGCACGATGGCAATCGAGAACGGTGCTTCGTTCGTCACCACCACGGCCAGCAGGTTCGTGTGCGTCGCATAGAAGGACGTATTGTTGGGACCAGTGATGAGTTCGACGGCCTGTTCAGACTCGCCTTCGACCTTGGGCTGTTGCGGATCCGTGCTCGTGGCGTGCAGGTGCGTGAGCAAGCCAGAGAGCGGAGCGTCTGCGGCGGCCTCAAAGACGGCCGCGAACTGGTCGAAGTTCGGCCCGAGGGGCTCGACGTGCATCTTTACACCCTGGGGCAGTCTCTCCGCCGCCAGCATCACCTCGCCGCTGAAGTCCCGGCGATTGACGCGAATCGCCGTGGCAAAGCGGCCGCCGCGTGGAATCGCGATCGCCTGGCGCTCCTGGGTCGGTTGATTGTTGTTGGCATTGGGGATGTAGACCGACAGAGCGGGAGCGGCCGGCACGATTTCGATTCGATAGACATGCTGCGGCGATCCGCCGCGCAACTGATCGCGGATACGCAGGGCATACTCCCCGTCGGCTGGCGGAGTGAAGCGAATGTACGAGTCGGGACCGCCGGTGTCGTCATTCGTGGCCAGTTGCTTACGCGCCGAGTCGTAGACGTAGAGCACTGGATCCAACGGCGAGCGCAACCGTCGTGCATAGACGTTGACGTCGTAAGCGATTCCCTTGCGGGCCTTGAACTTGAACCAGTCCTCATCGCCAGGCTCCGCGATCACGCCGTCGATGCCGACCGGCGGCGGTGTGTCAACGATGTTGGCCGTGGCGAGGTCATTGTTCGGTTCCTTTTCCCGCAGGGACGCGAACGGGCTGACTCGCAGGCAATTCGGCGACGGCGCGATCCCGTTGCTGTCGCGGGCGAAAACCGCGAAGCGTTCGAGCGGATTACCGGGGAGTTGCACGGGCATCGTGAATGGCCCGGCGGCGTCGCCGAGCAGGGAGGCCGTCAACGATTGTCCCACCTGGCCGCCGAGCGGGAAGGCGATCCGCGGCCGGGGGAATGTGCCGACGTGTAGCCTGTAGTGGGCATTCGCGTCGCCGCCGTAGGCCGCATCATGCACCTGGATAGTATATTTGCCGTCACGGGGACAGATGATTGACGCGATCGAATCCTGCATCAGCAGGGTCGAGCCATCGGACGCATCCAGCAACCGATGATGCTCGTCATAGATGGCCACACATGGGTCGAGCATCACGTTGCCGAGCCGCATTCCTTCGATCTCGGCCGTGAGGCGCTGGCCCTTCCTGCATTGCACCGCATAATGGTCCACATCCTCAGGCAGGATCGTGCCGTGGACGGTGACGTTTAGGTCGATCTTCTGGGGTGTGTTGAAGTCGTTGTTGGGTTCGATTTCCTCGACCGATGGTAGAGCCCCCACCCAGAATGTCCGCAACTCCGTGACCCCGGTCGTTGTTCGCAGCCGCAGTTGATGCTCGCCCAGCCGCGCGAGTGGCGCCACTCGCAGCGTTGCCTTGACCGCCTTATCAGCCTTCTTGTCGGCCGCACTGTCCAGCTTGATCACAGTGATATCTGGATCGTAGAGAAGTATCTCTTTGGCTTCCTGCAGGCGTGATCCCTCGAGTGTTACGGCAACTTCCGCGCCGCGCTGCCCGCCTGGTGGCGACACGCGCAGCAACGACGGTGACGCCGCCAGCGACGCCGCCGCCAGAAACGCCAGGAAGATGTTTCCACATACCGCGATATTCATTCGACATTCGTACTTCAAAAACTGAAATCTCAACTTTGAAACTTGAAATCGCAAGTTCTCTCGCTACTCGCCATGCGTCATTCCCGGCCCTTGGCTCACGCCACAATCTCCTTCACCACATGCCCCCCTCGCACAATGTCGATCGGTCGGCCTCCCGGCGCGATCAGCCGCTTGTCCGAATCAATACCCAGTTGGTTGTACATCGTCGCCGCCATGTCCTCCGCCGGCACCGGGTTTTCATCCGGCTCGGACGCAATCGCGTCGGACGTGCCGTGCGCGATGCCCCGCTTGATGCCGCCGCCGATCATCA
>JANYKD010000013.1 GCA_025361735.1 Phycisphaerales bacterium | reverse complement strand
CCTGAACGCGAACCGGCCGGCCGACGAACGCGAATCACGCCGGCAATCGTGGCGGGCGACGCGCTTACTGCGGCTGCTGCGTGCCCACGAGCTGATCCGCAAGGTCTCCGGAAGGCGGTATTACCGCGTCACCGCGCGCGGGCAGCAGGTGATGACGGCCGCCTTGCGCCTCCGCCGGGCGGATGTCGTGAAGTTGGCCGCGTGACTGACGATGCGCGATGCCGCCGCAAAGATCTTGTCGGAATAACATGATAAGACACCTGTGCAATGCAGAGGCATCTCCGCAATTTCCAACTCTTCTCTGCGAGCTTTGCGCCCTCCCCGAGCGGCCCTACGCCGCGGGGACCATGGCCCGGGTGGGCCGGGGAATGCGGACGGTGAACGTGGTGCCTTGGTTGAATTTGCTGGCGAAGGTGAGTGTGCCGCCGTGGGCTTCGACGATACTCTTGCAAATGGCCAGGCCCAGGCCGGTGCCGCCCAGGGCACGGGAGCGGGCTTTGTCGACGCGGTAGAAGCGCTCGAACATGTGCGCCTGGTCTTCGTCGGCGATGCCGACGCCCGTATCGGCCACCGTCATCACGGCGTCGGTGCCATCCTGTCTGATGCTGAGCGTCACAGAACCGCCTTCGCGGTTGTAGTTGATGGCGTTGGTCAGCAGGTTGATGATCACCTGGTTGACGCGGAAGGTGTCGCCGACGAGCGACAGCGGCCGCAAATCGAGGTTGATCTGTATCGCCTTCTCAGCCGCCAGCGGGTTGACCAGTTCAACGCAATCCTCGACGGCCTGTTTGAGGTCAAACGTCTCGGACCTGATCTCCAACTTGCCGGCGTCGGCGCGGGCCAGGACCAGGAGAGATTCGACCAGGGACTTCATTCGCTTGGAGGCGCGGAAGCAGGTCTCGATGGTTTCGCGGTATTCCTCGGCCGATCGCGGCTTGCCCAGTGCCAGTTCGGCGTTGGAGTAGATGATTGAGAGCGGCGTGCGCAGTTCGTGCGAGGCGTCGGCCGTGAAGCGAACCTGGCGATCGAACGCCGCTTCGAGGCGCGTGAACATGGCATTGAGCACGCCGGCAAGGGCGCCGAGTTCACTTTCCGTCTCGGTGACATCAATCCGGCGCGAAAGGTTCGATGCGGAGATGGTCTGGGCGGTGGCGGTGATGGTCTGGATCGGCCGGACCGCACGCGTGGAGAGGAGCCAACCGCCGGCCAAGCCGACGAGCGTGACGCCGATGCCCGTGGCGCCGAGCAGCCAGAGCAACTGGCGAAGTTCCGCCTGTTCCTTATGGATGGATCGGCCGACCAGAACCTGCATGGCGCCGGGCCCGGGAACGACAACTTCGCGGAGATCCGCCCGTTCGCGAAACTGCGGCTGAGGCGGTGGGGCATTGCGCTCGCGCACGCCGGGCGCTGGGATATCGGCCGCCGGCCTGGAAGAGCGGAGTAGCTCGCCATTGGAACGCCAGATGGCAAAGTAGCGCACGTTCTCGTCGTCGCCGGCGTAGCGTTGCAGGATGTTTTCCGGGACTTCCAAGCCGCGTTCGAATTGGTCCATGCCGGCCGGGTCCATCTCGCCAAACGGACCTCGGCGCGGCTCGTCACGGCGGCCTGGCGTATCGGGCGGACCGGGTCGCTGCTCCGGTGAGTCGGGCGGATTTGTGTGCGATCCTGGATCAGGGCGGTTCCGCGGGCTCTGGTCCAAAGGCCCGAACCGGGAATCGGGTTCGCGTCCAAGCCATCCGGCGCGCGGCTGGTCTTGCGCCCAAGGATCCGGCCGGCGCCCATCCCGCTGCCATGGACGAGAAGTTGGATTCGTTGTCGGCCGGGGTCCACCAAGCCCACCCGGCCCCCGGTCGCGCGGGCCGGGGTGAATTCGCGCGGCCAGTAGTTCGGCCGCGCCTTGAATCTCGGCGTCGATGCCCTGATAGCGGGCGTGTCGCAGGCGGATGTACAGAGTGCTGCCGAAGACGCACACCACCAACAGCAGCAGGAGTGCGTGCCACAATTGCAGAGTCCAGCGGATTGACCTGAACATGGGAGCTATCCTAAGCGAGATAACCTGAAGAAGGGATGAAGACTTTGATTGGTTGAAACGGAGATGGCAGATCCGAATGTTGCAATTTGGAATTTCAGATTTCAGATTTCAGATTTCAAATCAGAATCTCTTCGCCTTCATGTCCTCTTCAGGTGACCTTTCCTAGGCTCTATACACATTCAGCGGCCACGGCTGCATCGGCCGCGGCATCGGGCATGATGTCCTCCGCGGGTGGCAAACAGGCCGGATCGTCCGGCGGCCCCTGCGAGTGCGTCAAACTGACGGAAAGGAACGCTTTATGCGGAAACCGAAAATCATCTGCGTCGCGGCATGTTCATGCGTCATGGCGGCCTCCGCGGCACTTTGGGAATTGCCCGCGGCGGCGCAGTCGCAGGCCCTGCCGGAAGCGATCGCACAATCGGGCCCGCGCGATCCCGGCCAGCCCGGGCAACCGGGCGGCGGTGGCGGAGGCGGCGGCGGCGGCCGGCGCGGCGGAAACCAAGGTGGAGGCGGATTCGGCGGTGGCGGATTTGGTGGAGGTGGATTTGGTCCCGGCGGATTTGGCGCGGCATGGAGCCCGGCTGCAACGGTCCTCTCGGATCGCAACAGTTTCACCGAAACCCTGGCCCTGATCAGTGAACTCAACCTCAAGCCCGCGTTTGATCTCACCAAAGAACAGCGGCAGAAGATCCAGGCGTTGCGGGATGAGTACAAGGCCACGCGTGAGAAGTGGCTGGCCGACCATAATGCCGAAGTCACCAAGTTCGATGAGCAGATCCGGGCGGCTCGCGACAACTGGCCGTTTGAAACGGCTGAGATTCTGACCCAGAATCGCCAGGATCTGGCGGCGACAGCGCCCCGGCCATACGAATCCACCCTGAAGCTCAAAGCCATTCTCGACGCCGGCCAGCTCAAGACAATGGGCGACTATGCTGTGGAAAAGAGCAAGGCCGAGAACACCCAGCGCAGGTCGGGCGGCGGCGGATTTGGCGGACCTGGTGGCGGCGGTCCCGGTGGCGGTGGTGGCCCGGGTGGCCCCGGCGGTGGTGGTCCGGGTGGTCCGGGCGGCGACGGTCCGGGCGGACCCGGCGAGCAGTAGTCCGGGCGGCGGATTCCCTGCTCGTACAGACATTTGCCGAAGCGGAGCCGTCGCCGCAACCAGCACTGAAAAGTCACGGGGATGCTGGCAATCACAGCCAGCGCGGACACTGGTCCTTCTGGCAGAGCCGGCCGAGATACATGAAAGGAGCATCGTATGAACAAGCTGAGCATAGCGGGTTGCGTGGCTGCTACGTGTGCGCTATTGGCGTGTGGAATCTACCTGTGGTTCCTGCCTCCGCCTCAGACCGGCCAGACGGTCGCGGCCAAAGCAGACTCCAGCGAGACCGTGCCGGCACGAGTCGCAGCGATAACTCCGGCCGGTACCCAGGATGCGCCCCTGCCAGGCGCGACGAATCGACGCGGTGGAAATCAGGGAAACGCACCAGGAGGCCGAGGAGGTTGGGGTGGGAACATGGCCGCGGACGGCGCTCCCGGCGGGGGCATCCCGCGCGATCGTGGAATGTTCCCGGGGCGCGATGCCACGGGCGAAACCATTGCTCTGATCGCGCTGGCGAGCCTCAACCCTGACTTTGATCTGACGAAAGAACAGAAGGAGAAGATCCAGGCCATCGCCGAAGAAGCAAAGGCGGCCGGCAAATGGCGGGCGGATCATGATGCCGAGTTGCGGAAACTGGACGAGGACATGCGCAACGCCCGCCAGGACGGCCAGCGTGAAGAATTGGAGCTTCTGACGCAGAAGCAGCAGGATCTCATGGCAACGGGACCGAAGGCGGAGGATCTGACGGCGAAGCTCAAGGCCGTGCTGACGCCTGAACAACTGAAGGCTCTGGACGCGGCGGCCGCGGAGAAGCGAGCGGCCGACGATCAAAGGCGGCGACAGGGCGGCGGGATGTTCGGAGGCGGCCGCGGTGGTCGTGGCGGAGGCATGGGTGGCGCACCCGGCGGCGCGCCGGGACAGCCGTAGGCGCGGCTCTACACCTGGATCACATATCCCTGCCCGCGGCGGGTGGTGATGAAGTCGTGTCCCAGTTTCTTCCGCACGTTCGCCACATGGACATCCACGAGGTTCGACAGGCTGTCGTCGGACTCGTCGAACAGGTGATCGTAGATCATGGTGCGGGTGACGAGTTCGCCCCGGTGCAGGGCCAGAAACTCGACCAGGGAATACTCGCGAGCCGTAAGGCCGATGTCCTGGCCGTCCAGGGAAACCGTCTTGGCCAGCGTGTCGATGATCACGTTTCCGATGTCGATCGTGGAAACAGCATCGCCAGCGGCCCGGCGGATCAACGCCCGCAGGCGTGCGAGTAATTCGGCCAGTTCAAACGGCTTGGTGAGGTAGTCATCCGCGCCGGCATCAAGGCCCTTCACACGGTCGGTCACGGTGTCACGCGCGGTCAGGATCAGCACGGGCGTCTTTTTCTTGCGTCGCAGTTCCCGCAGCACCTGGACGCCGTCCATCATGGGCAACATCAGGTCAAGCACGACCGCGTCGTAGTCGTTGTTGCTGGCCTTGTAGAGACCATCCCGGCCATCGGCCGCCTCGTCCACGGCGTACCCGGCTTCCCGCAGCGACCGGCCCAGGACCCGCAGCAGGTCCGGCTCATCTTCGACCACGAGAACCCTCATTGTGTTACCTCTGCTGTCATGACGCCCGGTAGTATACCCGAAGGACCGGCAAGCCACCGCACGGCGAACACGGTGATGTCATCCTGACAAGTACTAATCGTGGCGCTCTGGTGACAGGACGGCCACCACTTCCTCATGGCCGCACTCTCTTGCCATGACAGCCGCGGTCTTGCCGGCCGGGCTTGTGCCTCGCGTTGTGGCCCCGGCTTGCACGAGGACCTGGACGACCTTCGTGTGCCCCTGCCCGGCGGCCAGCATCATGGGGGTGAACCCGACATTGTTGCCGCGATCGGGATCCGCGCCGCGCGCGAGCAGTTCGCGCACCACGTCCGCACGTCCAGAACTCGCCGCCGTCGTCAAGAGCGTCTGCCCCTGGATAAAGCGGGAGACGTTGATGTCGACCCCGTGGTTCAGTTCTCGGTCCAGCGACCCGGTGTCGCCCTGCTCCACTGCTTCGAATGCGGCCTGCTCGGCGCCGCAAGTGGCGATGTGCCGAGCCCAAAAGTAGAGGGCAGCAATCATGAGACATATTATGATGAAGAAACGCATATGGATCCTCGATCAGGGAGTCGCCTTGGCCGTGGCGGGTTCGCGGTCGATCTCGCGAAGGCACCATTTGATGAGCAACTGCTCACGATCCGTGTTCGCATGAGCCAACGCCTCGGCGACCCGTGTGCGTGCCGGCGCTGCGGCCGAACCCATGAATCCGAGCGCCACAACAGCCCGCTCTCGCTTCACAATATTCGTGTCCTGCAGCCCCGGTGAGAGAATCGCGATGACATCTTCCGGGAAGCGAGTCAGCAGTTTATATGCCCAGGTGGGAATCTGGCCCGCCGAACCGTCCATGAACTTCTGCGCAAGTTGGCGCGAAGCGGGCCGGAGATGCTCGCCCAACTCACTCGCATAAGCCTCGTAGATGTACCGAACGACATCCCCTTCCTGCATGCCGCCGCCACGGCCATTGTTCTGCCACGGGAACTGTTTGTCCGGCTCGATGGCCCAGAGCGCCGCGGGTTTGAGCGCGGGTTGTTTGATGCGCGCGTTCTGTATGGCCGGGATCGCTTCTTTGGCAACCGGGCCGAGCAGGCCGAGGTAGATCATCATGTTGTAGCCGTCCACCTCGGACGCATTACCAAGTTGGCCGATCATATACTGCACCGCGGGCGCGGCATCGTCGCCACCAATCTGTGACATCGCTCGGACGGCCGCCCATTGCAGAGTCACGGTTTCGGAAGTGAGCATCTTTGCCAGGCGTTTCTGAGCCGGGCGCGCGGCCGGACCCATGCGGCCCAGGGCATCGGCTGCGTCGGGCGCTGTCTGGGGATCGTCCAGGAGTGTGACGACTGCATTCATCGCGCCCGCGGCGCTGGGACCGAGCGTCCCGACCGCCTGCAACGCGGCCAGGCGCGTGAGTTCATCGGAATCGGCCAGCAGAGCGGCGAGCTTGTCCGCTAGCGGCGCGGCCGAGGTGCCGGCCAGTCCGGCGGCTCTTGCCGCGCGACGCCGCACGGCCGGGTTGTCGCTACCGAGTGCCTTGCTGAGCACGTCCAGGGCAACGCCGTCTTTCGGGGCTATGCGCAGCAGCGCTGCGGCGGCCGATAGCCGCACGGGAACGGACGCATCATCCAGCAATTTCAGCAGCGCCGGTGCGGCCTGGCGGGCGGCCACGCCCAGAGATCGCAAATCGTCGGCCGACTCGGCCCGGACCGTCGCATCGGGCGATGCAAGTTTCCCAATCAGCGAGGGAATTTCCTCGACGCTAGCCTGTCCCTGTCCAACGACAAAGCCGGAAGAGCCGGAGACGGCCATCACGGTGCTGGGCATACGCAGGCTGGCGCGAAGCCGTTGCAGTCGGACCAGGCCGGGGTAGTTCGTTCGATTCAGCGCCAGGTCGAAGCAGGCGGCCTCATTGTCGGCGCCGTGCGGGACGGTTGTGATCACGGCCGTCTTGCCGGCCAGCATCAGTTCAATGGCATCGCTGAGCCGGGACACGGTCCCGCAGTAGGTCAGCGGAAGGTCCGGCCGGGCAACACCGAGTTTCCACCAGCCATCGGCCGACGACTGCACCTGATACCAGTTGCGCCCCATGCAGACCAGCGTGGTGTTTCCCGAAATGAAAAGGATGCCTCGCTGGCCGGGGTCGGCCCATTCGAGGATATCGCGCGGGACGGCGCCGCCGGCCGTGGCCGCCACCTGGTGGCGTATCGGCTCGGCAGCCAGCTTGTCCTTGAGATCGCAGACCTTCTTGACAATGACCGCGCCCTTTTCACGGCTGAATTTGTCAACCTCGACCAAGGCGATCTTCTGCGAGTCGCCAACGATCTTGCCCAAAGTCGGCGCCAGGTCGATGTAGGCCCAGACGCTGGGTGACACTCCGAGAATCAGGATTACGAGAATGACTAACGATTTCACAAGCCTCGACATGAAATACTCCGTCTGAGAATCACTCGACTCAATCAAGGTAGCCCAAACTGACCAGCACAAGCTGCTGATCGGCAGTCAGCACCAGCAGCAGATCTTTCTGGGCGGCGTCCAGATCGGCCTTGGCTTTCTCTCTGGCTTTGCGCAGTGCGGCGGTCTTTTCCTGAATCTCGGCGACAGAGGTCTTGGCGTCGGCAAGTGCAGCCTGTAGATCGGCTTGAGCCTGGCTCACCGCACTGTTCATGCCCGGCCCGCCGGGACCGCCTGGGCCCCCGCGGCCGCCGCCAAAGTTGCCACCACGCCCGCCGCGACCGCCGAAATCGGGGCCGCCCATCATTCCGCCACCCTGCGGGCGCTTCGCGGCAATGGCCGCGTCCATGAGCTTGAGTTGTTCGGGAGTGAGAATCGCCCTGACTTTCGCCACACCATCGTCAGGTTTGTCGCCGGCCGCCGGTGCCTGATCACGCAGGGCCTGGATCCTGGCCTTCTGCTCTTTGGTGAGTTCGAAGTCGGGATTGAGGCTCAGATCAGCGAGGAAGGACAGAGCGTCGGCGAGGGTGCCCCCTACTTGAAAGGCAGACCCACCGGGTCCGCCGGGAAAACCGCCACGACCACCGCGGCCGCCTCCACCAGGTCCGCCAAAGCCGCCGCCCGGCCCGGAGAAGCCCGCGCCCGGCGGGCCGCCGAAGCCGCCGCGGCCGGGGGTGCCGACGGCGCCGAACGTAAGCGTCGGGTCAGCTTCCACGATCTGTCTCGCGGCGGCGACCTTCTGTATTTTCGGACCAATCACCAGCCACTCCTCGTCACTGGCTCCCAGCTCCGCTTTGACGTCGGTCAAGCCACCTCCACCAAAACCACCGGGTCCGCCGGCAAAGCCAGGAGGCCCGCCGAATCCGCCGCCGCGACCGCCCTGTCCACCCGGCCCGGGTCCGGCATCTCCCGGACCGGCCTGGGCATGGGCGAGCGGAGACATCGCCACGACGATGCCAAGCAACATCACGAACGGCATTCGAGTAACCACGAGTAGCTCCTTGTCTGAAAACACGCTCACCTGGCAGCATATCCAGTGGGGTGAGCCCGCAATTCGTTTAGCGACCCGTCGCAATCTGTCCGACGGACTTCGAGAACAGAATAGGATTGACAACCTTAAGACGCGATGAAGAGCCTCGGCCACACAGAAATCCGGAATGTTTTTCGAGCAATAGCACCCCCCTACCGGCGTTAGACATGTAGGTGGTCGGGCTCGATCACACAATCTTGTATTTGCATGGACAAGTACCCTTGCCCGTGCGTCAAAGAAGGAGAAATCATGAACAGGACGAAGCGGACGTTGGCCGTGGTTGCGGGTGCTGTTTCGTTGTTTGTCGCCGGCTCGGTGCTTGCCGATTGGCCGCAGTTTCGCGGGCCGAATCGAGATGCCAGGGTGAGCGACTTCAAAGCTCCCGCAACGTGGCCCAAGCAGTTGGCCCAGAAATGGAAAGTGAAAGTGGGCTCGGCCGACGCCACGCCGGCGCTTGTGGGCGACAAGCTGTACGTCTTCGCTCGCGAAGGCGCTGATGAAGTGACCTCGTGCCTGGACGCGGCCACTGGAAAGCAGATCTGGCAGGACAAGTACCCGGCCGGCGCAACCGTCGGCGGACCGGCCTCCGGGCACCCCGGCCCCAGGAGTTCGCCCGCCGTGTCCGACGGGAAAGTCGTCACCCTGGGCGTCGGCGGAATCGTCTCCTGCGTCGATGCCGCCAGCGGCAAGATGATCTGGCGCAATAGTGAATACAAGGGCGTTCCCCGGTTCTCCACGGCGACCTCTCCGATCATTGTGGATGGGATGTGTGTGGTTCCGCTCGGTGGTGGAGGCAGCGGGGCCGTGGTCGCCTTCGACCTGGCCACGGGCAAAGAAAAGTGGAAATACGCCGGCGAAGGCCCGGCCTATGCCTCGCCCGTGCTCCTGACGGCCGATGGTGTGAAGCAGATCGTCACCATGCTCGAGCGCAGCGTGGTCGGCATTTCACTGGCCGATGGCAAGCTGCTGTGGCAACTTCCCGCCCAGACCGGGGGCATGGGGTTCTACAACGCGGCAACACCGGTGGTAGACGGCTCGACGGTGTTTATCACGGGATCGGGTTCCGGCTTCACGGCGCTGAAGATCGAGAAAAAGGGTGACGGCTTTGCCGCCAACCAGCTCTGGAAGAACGCCGACTATGGCACCGCATTCAATACGCCGGTGCTGAAGGACAACATGCTTTTTGCGATCGACAGCAGCGGCAAGTTCTTCTGCGTCGATGCGAAAGACGGCAAGACGCTCTGGAGCGGCGCGGCCGTGGCGGCCGCTGCCCCGGCTGGCGGCGGTGGCGGTGGTGGCATGGGCGGTCGCGGTGGCATGGGACGTGGCGGCAACAACTATGGCGCACTGATTGATGCCGGTTCAGTCATATTCGCCCTGCCGCCCAACTCGGAGTTGATCGCGTTCAAGCCCGATGGCAAGAAATACGAGGAGGTGGCCCGGATCAAGGTCGCCGAAACGCCAACGTTTGCCTACCCCGTGATCACGGGTAACCAGGTGTTCGTCAAGGACGCGGACTCGGTGACGGCGTATGCGTTTGAATGAGCCTCCGGCCCTGTGACGGAAGTGCATGGTGGACTGAGTAGACAATCACCCATCCTGAAAGGGCGGCGGAGTTGTTCCGCCGCCCTTTCAGCGCAGAGAGCACGAGGCAAATCATCGGGACTGGAGTTGTGGTGCAGGCTTCCAGCCTGCTTTTCCATCCGCGGCGGGAGCCGAACGGGCAACAGACGATCCTGTCCAAGGTAGGCATATGTAGGAGGCTACGTATGCCACCGTCGCGTGAGACATCGAACCAGAGCCGAATTTCCGTGCGAGGCTTCATGCCGGATGCTGGACTTGCTCGTCGCTTCAATGCCACGACCTGGCTCATGTGCATGATGCTGACGGTCGCTGGAGGCTGTCGCCCGCGCGCGATCCCGTCGCAACCCGCTATCCCGACAACTATTCCCGCCCGCGCCGCTGCAACGCGCGCGGTGGCGTGGTATCAACTGGTTACGGTACCCGAGGCTCCAGCCGACTTACTCGATCAAGCTGATATCGGCAACGACCCCGCCGACACGGTTTCGGGGTTTGGCGCCAGCTACAGCAACATCGGCCTCTCGCGAGAGGATGCCTTCAAGGCACTGCTGCTGACCAACACCTACGCGCCCGGTCTGGTCGGAGGTGGCGCCAGAACTTCAGGCCAATGCTGGGCCATGCGTACTCTCTTCCAGGAACCTGATGCTCGCGACGCCATGCTGGATCTCCTCAATCGCGCGGGCACGGCAGGGCAACTCCACGCTCTTCTCGGTCTGTATGCGCTCGATCGCGGCGAATTCGAGCGCCGTGCCGCACCATACCGGGCTGACCGTCGCGAAGTGAACACGTTCTTTGGTTGCCTGCATGGCGAGCGCCGCATCTGCGACGTGGTGAGCGCGTTTCGTTACATCAACGCCAAAGATGCCCTCAAAGATCTGCAGCAATGGAATCTGCCCAAGAACGGACAATCGAGCCGTTAAAGCCGGACAGATGATCAAGGTGCCGCAGTCTATGGTTTGGCCCTCGCTCCAGGGGCCTCGACGGCTTCAAATTCGAAATAGGCGAAATTGTTTCCCTTGTTGTAGTGCAGCGTCAGCAATTGCAGACCGGCCTCGGTAAACGTGATTGTCCCCACCTCCGCCTTGTTCCACTTGTGCATGCTGCCCGTGGCCACCGGGAATTTGCATTCGCCGGCCGGTTTGTTGTTGATCGAGAATTTGAACGTATTCGCCTCGTTGCCGTATAGCGCCACAATCCTGTAGGCACCGGCCTTCTTCACATCCACGGTGTAGTTGCACCACTCCCCGTCGTCGGCCCAGCCGATGTAGAACTGATTGACCGGCGGCTCCACGAGGTTCTGCTTGTGGTTGAAATCGGCAAAATCCTTGGTGTAGGAAATGTCGACGCCTTCGTCCTTGCGGAAATTCCAATGGTACGCGGTGGCCTGTGGCCGCTGGTGGTTCTTCTGCTGGTTCAACACGCCGTTGCCGCTGTTCTGTGCGTCGGTGTCGTGATACGCCACGCCTTCTCCACCCAGGTCGTAATGGGCGCACTCGACTTTACCGGGGATGACCTGCGCCCCTCCTTTGTACACATCATCGGCAAACGGCCTGCCTTTGTAATCGGCCGGAACGGCCGCGTTACTGCCCAGAGCCAGGGCCAGCGCGGCAACGGCGAAGGTGAGATTCACTGATTTCATACGCACAGCATGATACCCTGTCGGCACTCAAGGCGGCAACCGCTGGTTTGGCGCTTCCGCCATGACGGTGACACTGCTACGCTGTCTGACAATGTGGCGAGGCGTATGCATCAATGCCGCCTGCCGGCCGCCAATTGCCAGTTGGAAGCGAGCCATTCCATGAAGAGCCAGACACAGACAGTTGTTGGCGCGATCATGCTCGGTCTGATGGGTTTCGGGTTGCTCTATCTCGCGCTGGCGCCGCGCAAGCCGGACTGGAATGTGACCTGGGTCGTGGGCGCCATTGCCGTGTGCATGCAGGCTGGCGGCCTGGCCCTCGCATTTACCGCCATCCAGCGCTGGTCTTATGGCCGTGGCGGGCCCAAGGGACGGTCGCACTACACGCTGGACCTCCGCGGGCCGACGCTTCTCCGCATCGCGCCGATTCGTGGACACGGGCCGGGACTCGTGCAGTTCCTGGTTAGCACCGTGGGCGTCGCCGAGGGAATTCCCTACACAGTGCGCATCGTGGAGCTGACTCCCACCACACGCGAGCCCACGCTGGCGGCGGACCATATGCATACATTCAATATCCACGCCACGCGACCCATTGATATGCCCGTCGATCATCACGTGCGGCACACGGGCGAATGGGAACTCATGGCCGAGATCAATTGGGAGGAGAAGGTGTTCCGCAGCGGCCTGCTGCGGAACCTGCGCCAGTTCAGCCGGGAGATGCTGATTGAAGTCATCGTCTGCGGCCGATGTAGCGACGTCTTGGTCCCCGTCCATCCCGTCGTCGAGGCCGCACCCTTGGATGAGGGGCGACGAGGGTTTGAGGTGATCGTAAAGAAGTGATGCGCGACCTGCTGGTCGTATCCACGCAGGACGATGGCTCCGCCTGCAAACTGGCAACTCCGAAGTTCTTGAACGCACCGATGGGCCATGGACGGGGGCCTGCGTGCGTGTCAGCTTATGGCCCACCGGTCCTTACGCTGCCCGGCGACATCGTCACCATTGCCGCTGGACCAGCGCTCGAAGGCGATCTGGCCATCGACCTTCCTGGCGAAGTAAGCCTCGATCTTCAGGCCAGGCTGCCAGAGGGTGATGCGCTCGACCGCTTTCCGCAGGTCGCTGGCCTGCTGCTCCTCGACCGAATCCAGACCATGCCAGAGGGACTTGTAGAACGCGCAGCCGTCATGGGCGATCAACACGATGCGCCGCAGGCCATGCTCGCGGACAAGGAACTCGACCTGGCTCTCCATGGCCGTTTGCTCGTAATAGGTCATGGCGTGCCCGGCCAGACAGGCCGCCCCGCCCGGAGCGGCAACCCGGTCGTAGCGCGGCAGGCGCAGGCCGGAATGGAGAAACTCGTCCATCTGCTCGCCGAACCGGCCGTCGCTGCAATAGATGGCGGCCGCCTGCACGCGCCGCTCGTCGAACGGCAACCGGCTGGTAAAGACCACAGGGCTGACTCTGCGACGCAGGATGGTGTCCACGCCCATGAAGGCTCCTTTCCATTCCAGGCCCATGGTGCCGGGGCGGAACGTTCGGAGCCATTAGAATTTCGGCGGGAAAACCCAGCCGCCCAGAGCGGCATGGCCCCAACCAAAGGGATCGAGGCACGAAGGCACGGAGGCACGAGGTGGAAGAAATACCGGGCGTAGACAAGAGATGACAGTACTCTCTGCACGCTGCGACGACACAAATCGATTGTGGCACGGACCGGAGAGTTACTCCGGCCGTGGCATCTGTCTTCGGCGGCGCAGCAACGCCGATCCGGTCAACGCGAGCAGTGACAGCGTTGCCGGCTCAGGCACCACGACATCGACACGCATGGAACTGCCGAGCGAGGGGAAGACCAGATCGCCGCTGACATCAAGGCCGGCCGCGTCGTGAAAGGCGATCGTGCCGGTTCCCTCTGAGAGGGCCGTGACTTGATAGCTATAGAACGGACCGGCGGAGGTTATCTCCGGACCCAGAGGATCGACGAGAATCTGGTCGTAGTTCCCTGTGGCGCCCGAAGTGAGGAACACGCCCCCGGCAAACCCCGTTACATCCGGCACAATCGATCCAGGCGTTACGACTCCACCAACCGGAGCACTGAGGGGAGGATTACTCGAATCGATATCCACTCCCAGCGACCCCAGACCGCCTCGAGTCGTCAGTTCGGTTAACGAC
>JANYKD010000142.1 GCA_025361735.1 Phycisphaerales bacterium | reverse complement strand
CACCCCCGGACAAAGCCAGGCCCCCCGCCGCCCCGCCGCAGGTTGATCCGGAGCGGGCCTTGCCCACGCTCAATGTCTCGCCCGCACTGCGGCAGCAGATGCTCCAAATCCAACAGGCGATCCGCGACGCCGAGGCTGCTCGCGCCGCCCCGGCCGAGTTGCAGGCACTGCGCCGGATGCTCCACGACGCCATCGACCTCGCCTCGGGCTTCAGCACCAACGCCGCCACCAGCGGCGAGCAGCGCATGGATTTGGAACGACAACTCACCGAAGCCCTCGCCCTGTACATCGACCCGCGCACCCGCAGCATCGCCCGCTCAAGGATTGACGGGCTGAGCCAGTACCGCGGCCTGATGCAACTGATCGGCGAACTCAAGCTCTCTCCCCAGAACTACCAACTGCTTGCTCCCGCCTTCGACTACGCACAGAAAAACCCGGACAAAGCGGGCGGCGTTTTGGCGTCAGTGCGGGCCTTCGTCGAGATGGCCAACCGCTACGAGACCATGCCCACCGAACTCGCCGCCACCGGCCAGTTGTCCCGTCTGCCCGCGATGTACCAGGAAGCCCGCAAGACGTTAGAGCAGCACCGCAGCCTTTACATGGGTGCCGTCTCCGGGCTCGATGGCACGGGCCTGATGGACTCCACTCCTGATATGCTCAACACTGCCCTTGACGACATGCGTCTGAGCTTGGACCTTGTTGGCATGATGGGCAGGCTCACAAGCACCGCCGAGACGCTCAATACCTACAAACCCAAGCCCGCAGGCGGTCTGGAGAAATTCATCGCCAGAGAAACCGCCATCGCCGCGTCCGCCACCCCAGGCCACTTGCGCGCCCAGGCGATCCGCTCCCTCCAAGATTTGATCGCCCTGGCCGAATCCGCCACAGAGCTGACGCAGGTCGATTTCGCCTCGCTTTCGCCCGATGCGTCACCGGACCTGAGTAGCGCCCGCCTCACCGAACTGCAGGCAAAGTGGAAGCTCAATGTCACGCAGGTTGCATCGCAAGCCGCCGCCGGCACAACGCTGGATCGCGAAATGCTCCAACGTAACCTGGGCCTGCCCAGACTCGTGGCGTCGCTCAAGACGGCCGTCGACCTGCAGCGCACCATGCAGGATGCCGCCCTGCTGGAACGTTGGACCGACTGGGTCGGCGACCGCACCACGCTTGATCTGGCCCTGACCCCTTACCTCTCCGCCCTCAACGCCGCCTTCACCAGTTTCCTGAACGACTCATCGGACGCCATCAAGGAATTGCCCAAAGTCGAATACGCTTCTTACCCGCTGCGCACGCTGCTGGTACGCGACCTGCAGGCTGGAAGCGAGCTTGCCAGGCTGCCGAGCGGCCTCCCCGCCGTCTGCGCCAAACTCGCCACGCCCTTCAACCGGTTCGCCGCCGAGCGATACACCACCCTTGGCATCGTCGTCTGGGCCAGCGCCCGCAACGGCGGTGATATCGCTGCCGCCGAGACCGCCCTCAAACTCGTCTCCCGCCGCATCGCCACTGACCTTCACCTCAAGTTCGACGACACCCGCGCTTCGTTCGCCACGGCCGCCCCACCGACATCAGCCATCACCCCAGCGGCAACCCCCACGCGACCGAAAACCGGACGAGCCAGCACACGCCCGCATTAGCCGGACCATCGCGCCGCGGAGCAACATCAACAGGCCCTGCATCCCATCAGCCAAA
Source organism: Phycisphaerales bacterium (assembly GCA_025361735.1). Taxonomy (GTDB): domain Bacteria; phylum Planctomycetota; class Phycisphaerae; order Tepidisphaerales; family Tepidisphaeraceae; genus JANYKD01. The sequence goes on along the minus strand of JANYKD010000142.1, from coordinate 2,432 downwards.
CCGGGCGCAAAAGTGCTCCACCAGCATCTTCTTCACTGCCTCAATTTCCGTCACCCTGTCGCCCGCCAGCTTCTTCAGGCTTGTCACCCCCCTGCCGGTCAGACCGCACGGCACGATGAGTTCAAAATATCGCAGGTCCGTGTCTACGTTCAAGGCAAGACCGTGCATCGAGACCCCCTTGCGGATTCGCACGCCGATGGCGCAGACCTTGGCCAGAGCGTTCCCATCCGGGATCCACACGCCCACGGCTACGGCATCCTTTGTCGCGCCAACGAAGCCAAGCTTTACCAGCGTGGCGATGACAATGTCCTCCAAGGTGTGGACATAACCGCCTACGGTGAGCTGGTGATTCGCCAGGCGGATGATCGGATACGCCACGATCTGCCCCGGGCCGTGAAACGTGATGTCGCCGCCCCGGTCGGTCTCCACCACCTCCACGCCCATCTGTGCCAATTGCTCGGCCGACGCCACCATGTTTTTCGCCACGCCCGGCCGGCGCCCCATCGTGATCACCGGAGAATGCTCCACCAACAGCAGCCGATCTTCGCCGCCCCCCAGCACCAGGTCATGGACCTTCTGCTGGTATCTCCACGCCTCGCGATACCCCAACGGGCCAAGATACTCTACGATCATCGTGCAACTCCCAAATGCCTATTTGAACGGCATGCTCACAGGCCTTGCGCATCCCGCCGCACCAGACGCCTACATTGCCGTCAGTGCCCAGTCCACATTGAGCTGGTCGCACAGCTCGCCCAGGGTCTGCCGCAATCGGCTGACAGGCAGTTCGGCCGGCACCGACAGTGTCACTTCCATTCCAAACAGCGGCGCTCCGGTGATCGGCGCGTTGCCAAGGCTCGTCTGCAAATCCTCAATATTAATGTCCATCCCTTTGAGCAGATTGGCAATCCGATGCACCAGCCCGGCCTGGTCCATCGCGGTGGCGCTGAGGTGGTACGGTCGCGCCACCCGCGCCGGGCGAGGCAGGTCGGCCGAGCGCATCTCCACATGCAACTGCGTCTTCTGGATCAGTAGCGGCATCAGCCCGCTGAGCTTCTTGATCGTCTGGGCCGTCGCTCCCACCAGCAGCATGATCGCGAACTGCCCGCGCAGATTCACCATGCGCGAGTCTTCGATGTTTCCCCCCGCCTCAAAGATGAAGTGCGAGACCTCATCGACCAGTCCGGGACGGTCGGTGCCGATGGCGGTCAGTATGGCATGTTGGATCATTGGACCTTTCCTGGATACGGTGGATTAGAACTTCTCCCAGTGCAGCACATCCTTCACCGGCTTGTGCTCGGGCTGCCTTAGGGGTTCCCTGGCATAGCCGATCGCCAACATGGCGATCAGCTTCGCATCCCCGGGCACGCCGACCATTTCCGCGATGCTCGTTGCATAGGGCTTGCCGTGGCCGGCCACCCAGCAGGATTGCAAGCCAAAGGCCGTCGCCGCCAGCAGGATGTTCTCGGCCGCCAGGCAGCCATCCTCCAAAAAATACTTCGTGTCGTGTGAGAACACCAGCACGCACGAGCCGACTTGTGCGATAAACCGGCCGAAGTCCGCCATCTGGGCAATCCTGTGCCGCATCTCGGCTTCGGTGACCACCACGTAGAACACCGGCTCGACCTTACGCGCCGACGGCGCCCGCCGGCCGGCGTCGATGATGCGTTCCAGCAACTCCCGGGGCACGGGTTTATCGAGATAATCGCGGCAACTGTAACGGGCCTGAAAGGTGTCGATGGCGTCCATGGAGAGAGTTGTACCCCCGCAGCCGGCGGGTGCAAAGAGCCACGCCTGTCCCTGCACTGCGATGACAAACTGAAATTCATCCCCAAGCGGCTTACAGGACAAGTCGGACACCCCACATTGTTTGGGTTGCAGAACGTCTGGTGGCCGCCTTTCTGAACCCAGAAGCGCAGGTAATCGGGGGAGGGGGTGGAGAGTAACGCGGGAGCTGGTGGAATAAGGAGTTGCGCGTCAATCCGGGGGCAGACGCTCAAGTTGCGCTGCGGTGCGGTTGACCAAGGATTCCCGGTTAAGGCCATGGCTGAACCGTGCCGGATCGTGCCATCACGAGGAAAAGGGAGAGCGGAAACGGAAGACTCCGGCTGGGGGTGAATGTCCGGTATGTCCGGTCGGTTGAACGATTGAAAATGCTGTAAGTCCTGTTGGTACAGGGGGTTGATGGTGATAACCGAAACAGCGTTGAGAAGACCGGACAAAACCGGACATTTCCGGACATTGGGGTGATGCAGATTACGGATGGCGGCGAACTCGGAACCCAGGACTCGGAAGTCGGAGGTCGGAGGTCGGAAGACTGATGTCAGACAGAGCAGAGGCGAAGAAGGCCCGGCTACGGGCGGATGTCTGCAATGTCCGGTCGGCTGGACGATGGAAACTGCTGTAAGTCCTGTTGGTACAGTGGGTTGATGGTG
>JANYKD010000560.1 GCA_025361735.1 Phycisphaerales bacterium | reverse complement strand
CGCGCCCCTCACGGGCGCGGCGTTGTTTTGGGCAAAACGTCCAGCATCTACGCATAACAACTGTTAACAATATTAACATTGAATACACAACTGATACATGGTACACTTAACACACCATGGCAAAGAGCAAATCATCACGATCCAAGCGATCAAAAGAGGTGGCCCCGACCCTTTTGCGGGCCTATCGTTTCAATGCCCGAATCATCGGGGCGTTTGAGAACGATTGTGCCCGACAACTGCGAAATCCCAAAAGGGTCTTGGAGGCCCTCATCCAGCATTGGCTTGAGGCGGATGTGAAGGCTCAGGCGGCCATTGCCGAACGGTTGCGACAACATGTCGTAACCAACAACGGGTAGAAGGGAACAACAAACATGGAAACAAACAACAACCGCAAGTATTTCATCTATGTCCGCAAATCCACCGGAGGCGAAGAGCAGCAGGCTCGCAGCATCAAGGACCAACTGGCCGAGATTCGACGGCTGGTGCAGGAGCAGCACTTGGATATTGTCGGCAGCTTTGAAGAAGCCCAGAGCGCCATGAGTAAGGGTCGACCGCTGTTTAATGAAATGCTCAATCGCATTGAAGCAGGTGAAGCCGATGGAATCATGGCTTGGCACCCCGACCGTCTGGCCCGCAATGCTTTTGACGGTGGTCGCATTATCGATCTTCTCGACGAAGGCAAGCTTCACGACTTGAAGTTCTGTTCATTCTGGTTCGAGGACACCGCCCAAGGCAAGCTCATGCTCAATCTCGCCTTTGGCCAGAGCAAGTATTATTCCGACAACATGTCGGTGAACATTCGTCGTGCCCAGCGGCAGAAGACTAGCCAGGGCGTCTGGTCTTGGAAGGCACCGGTCGGATATTTCAACGAGCCGAAGCTACGTACTGTGGTCCTTGATCCTGCACGGGCGCCGCTCATCAAGACCGCTTTCGAGATGTATGGCAGCGGCCAGTACACCATCACCAGGCTTCGCGAGGTCATGAATGCCAAGGGCCTACGCAACTACGAAGACCGCGTGATGTCGCTTTCCCGCTACCAGCATTTCCTCAAGAATCCCTTCTATTACGGCGTCTTCATTCTTCACGGCGAGATGCACCAGGGCGCGCACGAGCCGCTCATCACCAAGTCGCTCTTCGACACCGTTCAGGAGGTTATGACGCGACGCAGCAAGCCGAACACGGTGCGGCTCAAGTCCTATGTATATCGCGGACTGCTGTACTGCGGCGAGTGCGGATGCGTCATCACCATGGAGACCCAGAAGGGGCACAACTATATGCGCTGCACCAAGCGGCGCAAGACGGACTGCTCGCAGCGATATATCCGCGAAGAGAAAGCGACCGAGCAGATTGCCGCCGTTCTGGCTTTGGCCTCGCTCTCCGATGAAACCGCCGACTGGATGGTAGAACAGCTTCAGAATGAACGCCTTCAGAACAACGCTGTTCAGGATGACACGCAAAAGCAAGTGGAAAAGGAGATCAAGAAGACCGAGGCCAAGCTCGACCGCCTCACGGCGGCATATCTCGACGCCGGGGCTTTCTCAGCCGATGACTTCCGCAAACGCAAGCAGGAACTGCTCGGCACCAAACGAAGTCTGCTCGACAAAGTCGCCGCACTCAAACAGGCGGACGAATTACGGTTCGAACCGGTCATCCGGTTCATAAATGGCTCTAAACAAATGAAATACGTCGCCTCACGCGACGAACCAACGGAACTGCGAGCCAAGCTCGAAAAAGTCGGTTCGAACCTCACCTTGAAGGACCGAAAACTGAACTGGGAGCCACGAGGACCGTGGCAACTCGTTGTAGATGCTGGACGTTTTGCCCAAAACAACGCCGCGCCCGTGAGGGGCGCGGCGTTGTTGGTTGGTGAAATCGACCAACCTTTCAACGAGTGCACCGAGCAGGAGTCGAACCTGCCTGGTTCCGGTTAAAAGCCGGATGCCTTTCCGCTCGGCCATCGGTGCGCGATACCAATGCACCGAGTGGGAGTCGAACCCACACCCCGCTCTTTAGAAGAGAGCTGCTCTGATTCCAATTGAGCTACCGGTGCGACTGTCAGCCACACCGTTTTCTACGCCGATTCATGGTTCCTCTTTACTGTAAATAGAGTAAATACAACTAATTATACCAACGCCACATGTGGCATCGAGAGGTGGGCCAAGGGAGCCACCGAATCGAGTCACTCTTCCCGGATTTCAGAAAACAGATTCTTCAGCCGGGAAGAACTCCCGGCCGGTCAGGGCAGGGAGTTATGAGCGCGGATAAAACGCTATCGCGCCCAGGTCACATCTTTCGTGTGACAGGCGGCTTGGATCGAAGTTTCGTTGCATGGGGTTCCGCATAACTCGTCTTTCATCGGCAAAAGTACCGATCAGACGGAGATTATTTCATGTGGTTAGTAAAATTGCAAGAAAAAACTTTGGGGAATTTTGCGCAGCGTTCGATGACCGGCGTCGGGCCGGTGGGTTTTGTGCTTTAGGCGAGTTCGGTTTTCCTGTGCTCGGTTCTGCTGTGGCTAAGGCTCTTTGGGATAGTTAGAATAGGGGTGGCCGTGTGATTGCGAGGTTGCGTATGTCGATTACCGTGTCGTTCACCCCCGAAACCGAAGCGATGATTCGCCAGCGAGCAGGCGCGGCCGGCAAGGCCGTCGACGCCTTCGTGCAGGAGGCGGTGCAGGAGAAGCTCCAGGCGCCGCGCTCCTTTCGCGAACTACTGTCGCCGGTGCAGGATGCGCTCGCAGGGCACGGAATGGACGACGAGCAACTTGCGGCGATGTTTGACCAGCTTCGGGATCGTTCATTGTGAGGTGTTGCATGTCCGTCAACTGGCGCGAGTACATTGTCAGCACGCCCGACGTCCTGCACGGCAGGCCGCGTATAGACGGGACGCGTGTCCCCGTCAGCCTCATTCTGGGCTATCTCGCGGCCGGAAATTCCCCCTCCCAGATTATTGAGGAGTTGCCCGATCTCACCGAGAAGGCCATCGCCGCCTGTCTTGACTTTGCCCGTGACTTATCCAGCTACGAGGTGCTGGCCTCATGAGCCTGCGTTTCTTTGCCGATCACTGTGTCCCCGGTTCTGTGGTCAAATCCCTGCGCGAGGCCGGACACGAGACGCTGTTGCTTCGCGAGCATCTGCCGAAAGACTCGCCCGATACAATCGTGATCGCCAAGGCACAGGACTTGGAAGCGATTCTGGTTTCTTTCAACGGCGATTTCTGCGACATCGTGCGGTTCCCGCCAGCCCGATATCGGGGCATTATTGCCCTGCAAATACGAGATCATCCGGAGATCATTCCAGTGGTGATGCGCCGGTTCATTCGTTTTCTCTCGGAATCATCCGACCCCGCCACCTATGCCGGCAAGTTGTTCCTTGTCGAACCGCATCGGATTCGAATACGAACGTAGTTCGCCTAACGCCCGGCCCCGCTCGATGTTACAACCGTCTCGCCCCACGCTATGATGTCCCCTGAACCCAAGGAGACCGCTCTTGTCCTTCTTACTGACAATTCTCATCGTCGCCGCCACGTGTTATGTGCTGGGGCTGCTGCTCATGGTGCTGTCTCGGCTTGGATCGGCCGGCAGGGCGCTGTCGGAAGCGTGCTCGCGGGCTCCGTTGCTCGACATCGTGCTTGCCCTGTTCACGGCCGCTCCGTGGATCGTGGCGGCCTGCCTGCGCGGCTGGCGGGGGCTGTTCGCGGCCATACTCGGCGAAATCGCGGCGTGTTACCTCTGGACCTGGACCCACGAACTCATTCACGCTGAGGCCACTCGCGGGCCGCGGATCGTCAAGACGATCGAGCGGATCGTGGGCAAGGGACCGAACCACCTGGCCCTGTGGCTCACGAGCCTGGGCGTGCCCGTGCTATGGATTGTCCGCGTGCTGGAAATCGGCGTGTATCCGTTGCTCATCCTGCTGCTGGGTTTCCCCCGCTACAACCATGGCCAGTGGGTCAACCTCAGCCGGCACAAATTCAAGGACCTCGTGGGGCACGATCTCGTCTGGTGCTTCTACTGCGACTGGATGACCGGAACCTGGTCGCTGGGGACGGAAATGCTCCGCAATGTCGAATCGTTCTGGTGCCCGATCCGCTTCTCCAACCCGGCCAAAAACCAGAACTGCGTCACCGTGTTTCCCGACATCGAAGGCGGCTGGGTGCCGGCCGACGGAACCATGGCGCAGGTGGCGGCCGTGCTCGAGGAGAAATACGCCGATGGCCGGCGCGGCTGGTTCGGGCATCTCTCGCGCCTGGCCGATCCGCCGGCAGCGGCCGCCTGCGCGACGATCGAACATGGCAGCGAGGCCAATCAGGAACTGCTGGCCGAGCATTCGATCCATCCCAAGAACCATCGGACGATGCCGGCCGCCACGCATCAGGCCGAGGGGCAAACGCCCATCTGCAATGACCGCGTGCAGGTCTTCGTGCAGATCGATGGCGAGCAGATCAAGGACATCAGTTTTCTTGCGACGGCATGCCCAATCTGCACGGCGTCGGCGTCGATGATGACGCAACTTGTGGTGGGCAAGACCAAGGCCGAGGCCCAGCGGCTCTACGAGGCGTTTCACGGATTGATGACGCATCCCGAAAGTGCGGTGCCAGCAGAGCTCGGCGACGCGGCCGCATTGGCCGGGGTGCATCGTTTCCCGGTGCGAATCAAGTGCGCCACGCTGCCTTGGCATGCCATGAACGCGGCGATTGCGAAGGGGGCGATCGCGCAGGCGCCACACGCCGAAGCATGATCTTCGTGTTTAATCTGTATTTGAACCGCGTTCGTTTCCTGCGCCAACGCAGTGGTTCGGATAGCCTCGTCCTTCGGGACTCTCGCAACGCCTCCTTTGTCCGCCCGGTATCACACACCATGAAACCCGCACTCATCTGCCAATGGCTTCTGTCCTGTCTACTCGCATTGACCACGTCCGCACAAGACGCGCAGGCTCCGATCGCCGACCGTGCTCGTTTCTTCCCGGCACCTGATGCTGGGGATGTGCTCGTCGGGGGCATCATCGCGGGCTCGAACATGGGCGAGACCGTCGGCTTTGTCGAACTCGGCAAAGTCGTCCAGGCACCGGCGGCCGGCCAGTGGTGCGAGGTGAAGCTCGACAACAAGGCCGCCTACCGCTGGGTGAAATACATCGGACCCAAGGGCTCGAACTGCCGCATCGCGGAGATCGAGTTCTACCAGGGAGATAAGAAGCTCGCCGGCAAAGCATTCGGTATCGCTGGCACGCGGAACGAGAAGCAGAAGTGTACGTTTGACGCGGCCTTGGACGGCAAGACCGACACTTGGTTCGACGCACCATTGGCCGACGACGCGTATGCGGGGCTCGATCTGGCCACGGATGCCAACACCACACCCGCCCCGGCGCTCGAGCCTGCGTCGGGTGTGCATGAGAAGCCCATCAAGCTCAGCATCCGGGCGGCCGATGGCTCGGCCATACGCTACAGCACCGACGGAGTGCCGCCGAGTGGCCAGAGCGGCAAGGCGTATGCGGGACCCCTGGAACTGGGCGACGGCTTTTACTCGGTGTCCGCGATCGCGATCTCGCCCGGCAAGTTCGCCAGCATCGTCGTCAGCGGCAGCTATCGCATCGGCAACGCCCCGCCGCCGAGGGGGTTCAAGACCTACAGCACGGGCAACAGCCTGAGCGACACTTTCGCGAGCATGCTCGCTCCGCTGGCCCGCAGCGCGGGGTACGATCACAAGCACCATCGTTTCAGCATCCCCGGCGCGCCGACGGACTGGCTCTGGACCCATCCCAAGAGCGGATTCGGCGACAGCGACTATCCCAAGGCGTTCAAGGATCTGGCGCCGATTGACATTCTCATCACTCAGCCGTTTTCCGGGCATGGCCGGTCGATCGCCAACGAAACCGAGCACTCGGGCAACTTCTATCGCCTGGCCCGCGAGTCCAATCCGAACATTCAGTTGTATCTGTACGAGCAGTGGCCGGGCACCGAGTTCAAGAAAGAGAGCTGGTCGCAGCTTGCCGATCCCGGGTGGTCGAAGGACAAATACCTGGCCGCCCTGCAGGGCAAATACGGCGTGAAACCCGCCGAGACCTGGGAGCAAGCGATCGTCAATCACCTGGCCTATTTCCAGGAACTGCGCGAAACCATGCAGGCGAAGTTCCCCGGCGAGACAATCCACATCATCCCGTCAGGCCTGGCTCTCAAGCGTCTGAAGGAACTCCAGGACGCCGGCAAACTCCCCGGCCACAAACCCGGCGAGTGGTTCATCGATCATTTCTCCAAAGGCCCGCAAGGCCCCGGCACCGACATCCACCTGACCAAACCCGGCGCGTATCTGGTCACGCTGACGCTGTATTGCACGTTCTACAAGGAAGCTCCCGATAAGGTGAGGCTTCCGACTGAACAGACGGGCCTGTCGGCCGAGCAGGATGCGATCTACAAACGTATCGCGTGGGACACGGTGCGGTCGTATCCATATGCGGGGATCATGGCCATGCCGAAGACGGGCGAGGTGTATAGGCTCACGGGGCTGTATGAGGCGAAGACGGAATGATCGCCAAAGTAAAGTGGGGCCAGCGTGTCGCTGGCCATGTGTACCAGACGGTTGACGCTTCAGGAAGGCCAGCGACACGCTGGCCCCACTGGCAGAGACGCGTCTCCAGGTACTGCCACGAAGCGCGCACGAAGAAGGTTCTGCTTCGCCTTCCGGCTGGCCTATGGTATTCTGGATGGTGTACAGTCTTTGGAATCAGGAGTTGTTCATCGTACTCCCCGATTTTCTCACATGTGATGCTGATGGATTTATCCATCTGTCTGGCCACCGTATCGGCCTACAGGACGTCGCGCGCCTGTATCGTGAGGGACAATCTCCCGAGATGATCGCGATTATGTTCCCCACGCTGACGCTGGCTCAGATTCACAAGACGATCGGTCACTATCTCGAAAACCAGACCGAGGTCGATGCGCTGATTGTTGACAACGTCACAGAGATCGCCAAGGCCGAGGCGGCCAATCCGCCCGGTCCGTCCATGTCGGAACTTCGCAGACGGCTGGAAGTCATACGTGAGCAGCGTCAGTCCCAACGCGAGCCTCGCCTACGGGGGAACTGCAAGGGAATGATCACCCTGCTCGTCGAAGACGACGAGCATCTGAGAGGCTTCGAGGAACACATGCGATGAAGTCGCTTCTCGACACCGATGCCTTTGTCCGGGTCATCCTGCTCGCAAGTTCCACCGCTGTTTGGAGACCGGGTTGAAGGCGCGCGTCAGGCATGCACAAAAGTCACTCCCGACGCCACGGAAACTCTTCGTCAAGGCGTGAGAAGGCCAGGTCTCGCTGTTCGATTATCCTGCACTCTTCGGCGCTGAGGAGTCCGCGGCGATCGAAGGATCTCGATTCCCACGCTTGCACAGGCCGAGTCGCCAGTTGTGTAATCGTGGTTCGCCAAGCGTCGGGAAAGACCGGCCCAAGGTCGCGCGCCCAGCGGCGCATGTGTGCCCGGGACAAAGCCTCGTCCTCCGCGTCTTTGCAGTAGCCCGTGGCAAAAGCCAGAATCTGGCGATACATCGCCCCATGAAGATCGGGCGCGTAGAACGACGCCATGGTGCTGTCGTGTTCGCACAACACGACAGGCACGCGACCTTCCGTCGTTGACGCAGGATGCCAGCACCAGAGGTCGCCGCAAACCGATTCCGCAAATGGCATGAAGCCGTCGAGGCAGTCGTCCGTAAATACATATTCGAGTATGGAATCCAACAGCAGCCATTTCATGTCCCATATGTATAGAAACCAGTTCTCGTCCGGATGATAGAATGGTGGCCCGCACTCATCCTCCGGTTTCGGATCGAACCAACCCCGAGCGCACATCGAACGATATTCCGCCGGTAGGGCAAACCCGTAGCGCTGCTCGATTCGCCGGTACATGCTCTCATTCGAAGACACGTTAGCACCTCGATTCCCATCGCAGCTCGCCGGATATTGACACTCACAATCGCAGTGGACTGTCACCGTCAGTTCGGGAAGTCTACCCGCGTTCACGCGTCATATCGACTTCGGTTCCTTCATCGTCGGCAGGCCATCGCCCTGTCCCAACTACTGACCACGGACCACTGACTACTGACTCTCCCATGCTAAGATTACCCCATGCCCCACTCTCGCCGTTCCAGTCTTCGACGTTTTCTCGACTACCAGAAGCGCCTTCGCGAGCGAGCACGCCGCGGGGAACTGTTGCGCGAATACGGTACGATGGACGGGAAGGTCAAATCCAACAAACGCTCGCGCGCGTTCTTCCCGCTGTTCTGGTCGTTCCTGGGATTGCTGCGCGGACATCGCGCCACGCTGGCCATGGCACTGGGCACGCTGAGCGTGGCGACAGTGCTGGGGCTGGTCCCGTTGTACGGCACCAAGCTCGTAGTCGACAATGTGCTGGACACCCGGCCGCTGCCGGCGCATCTTCGCGCCATACGCATGCCCGCGGATCCGCGACTGCTGCTGGCGGCCGTCGGCCTGGGCATGATCTCGCTGACACTCCTTTCCCTCGCCTTCTCCATCTGGGGTCGCTGGCAGACGACGCGCATCACCAAGCGCGTGCAGACTTCCTATCGCCGCCATGTGTTCGACCACGCTGTGCGCCTGCCGCTGCACCGCGTATACGACCTCAAATCCGGCGGCGTCGCCTCGATCCTGCGCGAAGATGCCGGCGGCGTGGGCGACCTGGTGTTCTCGCTGATCTACAACCCCTGGCGGGCGGTCATTCAGCTTATGGGGTCGCTGGTGATGCTCGCGTTTGTCAACTGGAAGATGCTCGTCGGCGCCATCGTGCTGCTGCCGACAGTGTGGCTTACGCACCGCACCTGGATCGGCCGGATTCGGCCGCTGTTTCGCGACATCCGCTCGACGCGGCAGGGGATCGATGCCCACGCCACGGAATCCTTCGGCGGCATGCGCGTGGTGCGTGCGTTCGGCCGGCAGAAATCGGAATCGGCCTCCTTCACGACGGGCAATCACCTCATGGCCCGCCAGGAGCTGCACGCCTGGTGGTGGATGCGCGGCATCGACATCGCCTGGTCGATCCTCATTCCGATCGCGTCAGCGTTACTCCTCTGGTTCGGCGGGTCGCGCGTGCTGCACGATCAGGCGCTGGTGCGCGCGGGCATGCTCGATCCGCATCTTGCCTTTACCACCGGCGACCTCGTGCTCTTCCTGGCTTATCTGACGGCATTGCTGGGCCCGATCGCCACGCTGGCTGAGTCGGCCACCAGTTTGCAGAACCAACTCGCGGGGCTGGATCGCACGCTGGATTTGCTCGATGAGCCGGCCGAGTTTGCCGGGACATCGTCGAATCTGATGCTCGATCGGCAGCAGGTCCGCGGCCGAGTGACGGTGCGAAGCGTGACGTTTTCCTATCCCAAATCTCAAAACTCAAATTCGAAATCCCAAATCTCGAATCTGAAATCTGAAATCTCAAATCCCGCTGCTCCCGCATCGCCCGACCACACTACTGTCCTCCACGACATCTCCCTCGAAGCCGCTCCCGGGCAGACGATTGCCCTCGTGGGGCCGTCGGGCGCAGGCAAGACGACACTCTGCAACCTCATCGCCCGCTTCTACGATCCGACGGCCGGTGCGGTCTTGCTCGACGGCGTGGATCTTCGCAACATCGACGTCGGCTCCTATCGCCGTCTGCTCGGCATTGTCGAGCAGGACACGTTTCTCTTCGACGGCACCATTGCCGAGAACATTGCCTATGGCCGGCGCGATGCAACCCTGCAACAGATCGAAGACGCCGCCCGCCGGGCCAGCGCCCACGAGTTCATCACCCAGATTGAGAACGGTTACGACGCCCTGATCGGCGAGCGAGGCGTGAAGCTCTCCGGCGGCCAGCGTCAGCGCCTGACCATTGCCCGGGCGATCCTGGCGGATCCGAAGATCCTCATCCTCGACGAAGCCACGTCGAACCTCGACACCGAGTCCGAGCGGCTGATCCAGACGAGTCTGGCCGAACTCATGGCCGGGCGGACGTGTTTCGTGATAGCACATCGGCTGTCGACCATCCGCAATGCCAATTGCATTGTGGTGATCGAACACGGCCGGCTGGTCGAGCAGGGGACCCACGATGAACTGATGTCCGTGTCGAGCCGGTATCGGTACATGGTGGAGTTGCAGACGCACCCACCGGCGCCCCCGGTGGTTGCGGCCACACCTGGTCGCCAATCGCGCGATGACAAGATGAGTCTTTGATACAATCGGTCGCGTACCAGGAACATTGCCTTCAGAATGGCCGTACCGGGGCCATGCGCGGCGATCTTTGGTGGTACGGGCTTCCAGCCCGTGTGCTGCGGTACGCCGCAGTGTCCGAGCAACACAAATGTGTCGGAATGCCGACACCACGGGCTGGAAGCCCGTGCCACGGTTGCGGTCGCAGCCATGGCTGGATAAAACACGCGTTCCCCGTGAGACTGCCCGCCGGTGTGGCGCTGGTGGATTCGAGCGGTACAGATACGACTTTTTCGGAGTCTTCATGGCTGCTTTCAATGTTCGCAAGGATTCGTGTGCCCTGGATTTCCTCTCCCTCGGAGCCCTCGTTCACCGGCTGGACCCGGGCGTGATCCCGTTCCGCAAGGCCCGCACCCTCGATATTCACGTCTCCGGTGGCGAATACAACGTGGCCGCCAATCTGTCCGACTGCTTCGGCCTGAAGACCGGCATCGCCACCGCCATGGTGAAGTACCCCATCGGCGAGATGATCCAGGCGAAGGTCCGGGAGATGGGCGTGACCCCGTTCTATAAGTGGTTTGACCATGACGGCGTGCGCGGACCCAATATGGCGACCGTGTACAGCGACCGCGGCCAGGGCGTGCGGGCGCCGGTCGTCTTCTACAACCGTTCCAACGAAGCCGGCGCCATGCTCAAGGCCGGCGATTTCGACTGGAAGAGCATCTTCGCCGCCGGCGTGCGCTGGTTCCATTCAGGCGGCATCTTCGCGGCCCTCTCGCCGACAACCTCAGACGTCATCATCGAAGCCATGCAGGCCGCCAAAGCCACGGGCGCGATCAACTCCTTCGATCTGAACTATCGCGCCAAGCTCTGGGCGGCCGCCGGCGGCGCCGAACGCGGCGTGCAGGTGATCAAGAAGATCGTCAGCAACGTCGACGCCCTGATCGGCAACGAGGAAGATTTGCAGAAGGGCCTGGGCATCGCCGGGCCTGAAGTGGCATCCACCAAATCCAAGCTCGACCCGGACACGTTCTTTCAGCTCATTGAGAAGGTCGTCACCCAGCATCCCAACATCAAGATCGTCGCCACCACTCTGCGTGAGGTGCATTCGACGAACCGCCACGACTGGGCGGCCGTGCTCTGGCTTGAAGGCAAGAAATATGTCAGCCCGATGTGCCAGCTCGACGTCATCGATCGCATCGGCGGCGGCGACGGCTTCGCGGCCGGCCTGATCTATGGCCTGATCGCCGGCCGCTCGCCCGAGGACGCCCTGCGGCTGGGCTGGGCGCACGGCGCCCTGCTGACCACATTCCCCGGCGACGTCACCATGGCCAAGCTCGACGAGGTCGAAGCGTTCGCCAAGGGCGGCTCGGCGCGCGTGCAGCGGTAAGAAGCAGTGCTGCTAAAAGTGGGGCCAGCGTCTCGCTGGCCTTCCTGGAGTGCCGTATGACCAAGGCAAGACGCTCCATGATCAAGACCGTCGAGGTCCTATCCGATAAACGTGGCGGGCTGGCGTGCATCGCCGCCACGGTCGTGGAGGATCATATTGTCGCGGTTTTTCAACACGATCTGAATTCTGGGATTCGGCAGCTTACCATCGCCGTATTGGCGCCGGACGGCACACTAATCCATGCGCCGCAAGAGATTCCGGTCGACGCACCATGCGATGCCAGCATCGTTGCGATGAGAGATGGACAGGCTTTCCTCGTGGTGCTTTCACGCCTGACTGATTGTGGGATCGATGCCCGCGCGCAGTTCTTTCGTTTGAAACTGAAAGGAGGCAAAAGACAATTGACCGTCTTGCCCCTTGGGACGTGGGCAACCACAATGCTCCATGCGTTTGCCCACACCACATTCAGTGGCTCGCCGGAGGATCTTCGGTTGGGCAGCGTCATACTGAAGAGCACGCCTTCTGGAATTGCCTGCGCCGGCGTTGGATTCGCTCGCATCGCGTCTTCAACCACGATACCTTCGGAGCCGCGGACGTTCCCGCTTCCTGGACCTCGCCCCGGAGAAATGCACCATGTTGCGTGTGGCCCGCAGAAGGGCTTGGTGCTCACCGCGTCGAACGACTGCAAACGGATCGATTTGTATTCCATGAACGGAGCCGGCTTGCGACATCTGCGCACACTGGCGACCGCGCCGAAGTCTCGGGGTGAGGTTTCCTGTCCGCGGATTGTTCACCTTACAGATGGTTTTGCTTTCTTCTGGCGGAAGTGGAATGGCAAGGTGAGCTTCGAATGCGCAGATAGCGCGATCTGGTTCGTGACGGCCGATTTGTTGTTCCACACTTTTTCCGAGCCCAAGCGAGTTGACGACGCGCAGCGGATTCCGGCGAGTGGCCTCGAAGTTTTCCCTAACCGTCGGTTCGCTACCATCACCTGGCAAGACGGGTTGGATGCATATTCATGCAAACAGCGTTACGCTATTCTCCGGAAACTTGACGACTTCCCCGTCCGGGCGCTTATGGCGAGCTTGCCGCGATTCGAGCAGGTGGTTTCGACTTCCGCCGGCTTGGTCGCGCTGTACACGAGCTTCACCATGAGCCCGTATCGCTTTCGCCTGCGAGCGCGCACGCTGCGGGTTGAGCAATGAATTGCGTCTGTGCAAATCCGTGTCGATGGAGACACCATGGGTTGCGAGCTCTATTACCAGAGACATGAACACCGCCTCGGTAGCCTGTCACTCCGGCGTTGGAATGAGGTGCGCAGATTATTGCCGTTGCTCGTCAACTTCGTAAACGAGGCGATGGCGGATGAGGTTCGTGACCTCATGGTATCTTCGTCCGGGGCCAGTGAGCCGCAGTGTTCGCCGCCGGAACAACTGCCGCCCGAAGTCCGGCCGCTTGCTCTCGCTGACATGATGTCCGAAGATCGCCTGAGCCAAAACGAGATCTACATCGACAAAGCCGAAGAATGGGATCGGCTCTTTGCCTGGTGTGACTTTCTGGCGAAACGGGAGGGTGTGGTGTACGAACTCTATCGGCCGCTCGTGGAAACTATTCGTCCTTGCCTTCAGGGCATGACGGGACGGGCCGGAATGCAGGAATGACAGGGCAATTGGGCGCTGTCCCGATGCGAATCCACCGGCACCCATTGCCAAACGCCCGCAAAAGCCCAAAATACCCGCCGGCTTTTTCTAAAGGATAATGAATATGGCAGGTCAGTCATTCGGCGTCATTGGTTTGGATGTCATGGGTCGCAACATCGCGCTCAATATCGAGCGCAACGGATTCCCCATCGCGGTCTACAACCGCACCTGGTCCAAAACCGAGACTTTCATCAACGAACTCGCCAAGGGCAAGAACGCCAAGGCCGGCAAGACGCTGGCGGAGTTCGTGCAACTGCTCGAGCGGCCGCGGCGCATTCTCATGATGGTCAAGGCCGGCGCGCCGGTCGATGGTGTGATCGCGGAGATCACGCCGCTGTTGCAGCCGGGCGATATTCTTATCGACGGCGGCAACTCGCTGTTTACCGATACCGAACGCCGCGTGGCCGCCCTGGAAGGCACCGGCATCAAGTTCTTCGGCATGGGCGTCTCCGGCGGCGAAGAGGGCGCCCTCTGGGGCCCGGCCATCATGCCCGGCGGCGACCCCGAAGCCTACAAGCACCTCGCGCCGATCCTCACCAAGATCGCCGCCAAGAGCGATTCCGGCCCGTGCGTCGGCTACATGGGCAGCAAGGGCGCCGGGCACTTCGTGAAGATGATCCACAACGGCATCGAGTACGGCGACATGCAGCTCATTGCCGAGGCGTATGACCTGCTCAAGAACGTCGGCGGGCTGAGCAATGCCCAGCTCAAGGACGTCTTCACCGAGTGGGATCAGGGCACCGACCTCAAGAGTTTCCTCATCGAGATCACCCACAAGGTCGTCAACTACATCGACAAGGACACCGGCAAGCCGCTGGTCGAGCTGATCGTCGACAAGGCCGGCGCCAAGGGCACCGGCAAGTGGACCACGCAGACCGCGCTGGATCTGGGCGTGGCGCTTCCGACGATTACGGCCGCCGTCGACGCGCGTAACCTGTCGAGCATCAAGGAACAGCGCGTGGCCGCCAGCAAGACACTCACCGGGCCCAAGCCCGCGGTCTTCAAGGGCGACATCAAGGCGTTCATCAACGATG
>JANYKD010000554.1 GCA_025361735.1 Phycisphaerales bacterium | reverse complement strand
GCCGGACCTTGTGTGTTTGACGGACGGACATGCGGGCGCGTTTGACAATCGCTTCAAGCTGGTCTTCGCTGACGCCGCTCTTACGGAAATCGGCACGAATCGGCTTGAGAATCTCGTCAAAGCTCTTGTCAGCAAGCAAATCCCGTTCGATGAGTGAGCGAACGTATTCCGGCGTCGATTTCCCTTCGTGCCGGGCCTTCTTTTCGATAGCCTTCAGCAGGGCAGGCTTGAGGCCGATGTCTTGAAGCGCTAAAGAAGTCATGGTGGTAGCATACCAACAAAGTCCGGACCAATCACGCGGTTTCTATCCACCACATTCTCGGGCATTACGGGCGAGATTGACAGACCGCCAAGGGATCACGCCACGACCCCAAGACACGGAGTGTGCATTGCTTATTATTATCCGTTGACCCTTATTCAGGGTCCTCTGCACGCCGCTGATACGGGCTGGATAGGGCAGACGGTCCTCTGAAAGAAGACGGATACCGCTACTTCGACACGCGGAAGATTCCGGATGCTGCGTCCAAGTCGAAGCCCAATGACTCCGTTTGATTCATGGCCTGCCAGAAAGCATGCGCCGCGGAGAAGGCGAGGGCTATTGCCGTCGTATCTACGGTATGCCAATCGGCGCGCAGCACAGTAACCTTGTAGACCCTTCCGTAGAAAGCAGACCTCGGCAGACGCTCGCGCGCATAGGCAATTCCGAAGGCGGCAGCGAATTGCCATCCTGACTCAAGCGGTGCTTGGAAGACGACGAAAAGCCCATCGTCGCCATCCTCAACATCTACCGCCAGTTCAATGGCAGAGTAGAAGCCGGTTTGGCCGTGTTGAAGCGCCAGGGTATGTTTCCCGTGAGATCGCATAGCTACCTCCATGACGCCAGTCATAGTCAAGTGCGTTCGAGTTTGAACGCGATTGGTGATTGTCGCTGGTTTCAATCGCTCTGTAAACGCGGTTCCCCTCAGCACTTCGCAAGGCCAGCCGTCATGTGCAGTCGGGGTGACTGGATTTGAACGGAACAACTTTGTGCCCACGGGCCGTGCCTGCGTACCGATACCACGGGCAAAGTACGCAGGATGCACGTGCCACCAAGCGCGCAAGCGCCACGCGGCCTCCGCGGTAATAGCTGACGTCTAACCAAAGGGATTATGACTATGCCGAAACTTTCGCAATGGATGTTCGCTTGTGTGTTGATGACCTTCGCCTCGTTGGCATTCGCCGCCGACAAGATCAACCTGCTGATCATCGACGGGCAGCACAACCACGCGTGGGCCAAGACCACGGAAGCCATCAAGGAGATGATGATCAAGACCGATCGCTTCAATGTGGAGGTCGCCACCCTCAAGAACAAGCAGGAGAGCGAGGCCTTCAAGCCGGATTTCACGAAGTATCAGGTCGTGCTCATGAACTACCACGGCTCGGCGTTCTCGGAAGAGACGCAGAAGGCGTTCGAGAAGTTCGTGCAGGATGGCGGCGGGCTGGCGTTCTATCACGCGGCCGTGTTCTCGTTCGCGAAATGGGACAACTGGAACAAGATGATGGGCCTGGGCTGGCGCGACAACAAATTCGGCGACCGCATCTCCATCGACGACGCCGGCAAGATCGTCCGCACGCCCAAGGGCGAAGGCCCCGGCGGCAGCCACGGCCCGGCCCACGAGTTCCAGGTCATCACCCGCGAAAAGGACCATCCCATCACGAAGGGCCTGCCCGAGAAGTGGTCGCATGTGAAGGATGAACTGTATCACGGTCAACGCGGCCCGGCCGAGAACATGGAGATCCTCGCCATCTCCCCCAGCCTCAAGGAAAAGGGCGGCACCGGCACGAACGAGCCGATGGTCTGGGCCATTCCCGTCGGCAAGGGCCGGGTCTTCGTCAGCCTGCTCGGGCATGATGTCCCGGCCATCAGCGACCCCAACGCCGCACTGATCCTCATGCGCGGATGCGAATGGGCGGCCACGGGCGCGGTGACGATTCCGGTCAAGTAGCCAACACTTGAGTGCTGAGTGGTGAGTGATGTACCATGCGCCAAGTCAAATCGTTCGCTCTCGTTGCGATGCTGTCGGCGATGCCGGCCAGCCTTTCCGCTGTCGACCCCGAGCGCTTCGGGCCGCCGACGTTTTTCATGCAGGATGCGCTGCGATACACGCAACGGGCGCCGGATGAATATCACCGCCAGTTTTATCCCATCCCGGTCACACCCGTGACGCGGGACACGTACATGGCATGGCTCGAGGACTCCGGGCTGCTGGAATACGTCAATGAGCCCAAACGTGGGCTGGTCGGGCCGGCCGAACTGTTGCCGGTGCTCGCGAAGTTCGCCCAGACGGGCGAGCGCAAGTGGGGCGAGGCCTGCATCACCATGCTGAAGGACTTTCACCGGGCGGTGAAGGAGACCACGGCGGCAAAGGGCTGGACCGGCGAGTTCGTCGAGCAACCCGCCGTGCTGCCCCTGTATCGTCGCCTGCTGGCCGAGGGGGGCCTGTTGCGCGAGCCACAGGACACCTGGTTCCGCGAGATGGTACTCGACTTCACGCGCACGCTTCATGTGTGGGATTCGGTCGACACTTACTGGCGTGGGCCGTGCCACCGCGCCCAGCAGGAAGGCGTGATTCGCGGCGCGGTCGCCAACTGGTATCCCGACATCCCCGAGGCGCCAGCGTGGCGGCGCTATTCCGAGCAAGTGTTCGCGGATTTCTGGGAACATAAGGACCTGACGGAGAACGACACGGGCTATTCGATGGGGCCGACGTTCGCGAACCTGCTGGCCGGGCGCGACGCCCGCGGCTCGGATGAGTTCATCACCGATCCCGGCATGCGACTCCTGTGGGAGCGGCATCTGGCGGAAGTCACGCCCGACGGCAGCATCGGCCCGTACGGACCCAACGGCGGCTGGAACAGCACGGCCGGCTATCGCCTGTGGATGTTCGAGCTGATCGCGGCCCGGACCGGGGACGGGCGATTCCGCTTTGCCGCGCATCGCCTCATGAACTATCTGCTCTATCAGAAGGAGCCGCTGCGCCGGCATCGCGGCTCGTTCGTGCGCGAGACCACCGAGCACATTGCCCTGGCGTGGCTGGTGACGGACGAGAAGGTGAAACCCGCGGCCCCACCGGCTGGCTCGCAACTGCTGCAGCGCAAGCAGGTGTTGCGCATCGGTGGCAAGGACGATGCCGCCCGTTATCTGAAGGACCTCGATCCCGCACCCGACCGGGCCAGGCCCTGCTGCGGATTGCTCGTGCTCGGCGACGAGGTGCCGAGCAAGCTCGTGTTCCGCAGCGGCTGGAATCCCGGCGATATGTATGCGCTGGTGGATCTCTTCGTCGGCGCCGACCCGCTCAATCCCGGCGGGATCATCGGCCTGACGCGCTGGGGCGCGCCCTTCACGCAGGCGATCTCGGCCAAGGGAAGTTCCGAGCACAACCGGCTGGTCATCGAGGACCTGAGCGGCAAGGTCGAGCGGCGCTATCGCAAGCTGCCGATGGGACAGATCGGCGAGAATTGGGGACGGGGATCATGGCACAACGGCGAATCGGCCAGTGCCCGGGTGACCGTGCCGGTGTTTGCCGACCAGAAACACGCCACCTTCGCCGTGGTCCAGACCAGTGACTGGGAGGCATTGCCCGTGAGCGTCACGCGGGAGTTCGCCTTCATCAAGAACCGCTTTCTCGTGGTCCGCGACATCGCCGCGTTCGAGGCGGCGTTCCCCGTGCGGCTGGGGCCGATCTGGAACACGCAGAACATCGGCCCGCAGATTGGGCAGCATTTTGCCAACACCTTCTTCAGCCGGCCTTGCGGCGGCGGTGCCCAGGACAATCCGCTGAACACGCCGCCGTATGACCTGCTCGTGTGGTTCGCGCCCATGCCCGATGCCCGGCTCGCCGTCATCGATCGCACGGCCGCTGACCCGCGCACCTCGCCAGTACCGGCCCAGTTGCGCTATACGTGGACGGGCGATGCCAGGCCCGGCGACCGGCGTCACTTCACGCAACTTTACTGGCCACACGCTCCTTACCGCTCGCGCACGGCGTCCAACCAGACCGGTGCGAAACTCGAGTGGCTCGGCGGCGAACATGCTGCCACGGCCGGTGCGGGCGGGATACAGGTCCTGCTCGATACGCCGGCCGCCTCCGTACTGCGCTGCACGCTCGACCAGGACCGCGTGGAATGGGTCGTCTGCAATCCCGGCGGCGGCAGGCTCGAGGCCGGGGGCCTCGTCACCGATGCCCGCTTCGCGTACCTCGATGTGCGTAACGGCAAGCTCACCGCCATCAGTGTGCACCAGGCGACTGGCGTGAAACTCGGCGACGAGGAAATCCTCCCGCCGGGCGAGCGCCGCGATTTCAGCAAATAGCCGAACGGACCCGCCGCATCGAACCCGCGGATGGCGCGTACGCGAGCTCCGCCCCGATGGCCGTGGGTTGCGGTGGCCCAGTTTGCCAGTGCGTTCACAACGAGCCAGCCCAGGATGACTTGACTGTCATTAGATTTTCTTCTTGCAGTCATATTTAGACTGGTCTATCCTTCATCTCTGTGGGCTCTACGTGTCGAGCTTTCTGTGATTCCTTTTATGGATTGACTGGAGTCATTATGTATCTGTCAGCAACTCGTCCGTGTATTCGCGGCGTTGTTCTGGCCGTCGTATTCAGCGTCTGCACCCTGGCCAGCGAGGCCCAGACGCTGCTGCAACTCACGGACATCAACTCCGGTGCCTCGGTCCGCTACCCCTCCTATCTCACCGCCTATGACGGCATGCTCTATTTCCGTGGTGCCACGGGTGCGTCCAACACCGACGTGGAGCTTTGGCGATCCAATGGCGTCTACGCCGAACGCGTGGCGGACATCGTCCCGGGTGTCGGCGGCGGGTCCAGCCCGGCATATCTCGTGTCGTATGACGGCAGGCTCTATTTCCAGGCCACCGGCGTCACCGGCGGCTCGAAGCTCTGGCAATACGACGCAATCAACGGCGCTGCGCCGGCGACCGGCTCACCGGCCAATATGCAGAACCCCGAGGAACTCACCGTCTATAACGGCAGCCTCTACTTCCGTGCCGCGCAGTTCAACAGCCCCAACGTCGGCATAGAACTCTGGAAGTCCAACGGAACCGCCCAGACCTGCACCGACCTCTACCCCGGTTCCGGCAGCTCCTATCCGCAGCATTTCATCCAGTACGCCGGGCAACTCTACTTCAACGCCTGCGGCCAGGCCGGCCAGGGGTCTGAGCTTTGGCGCACCGACGGCACCGGCGCGCCGACCAACGCCGCCACGATCTATCCGAACAACGGCTCCAGTCCCGAGAACTTCACCATCTTCAACAACCAGCTCTTCTTCTCGGCCTACGATGGCGTCCATGGCCGGGAACTCTGGAAGTTCAACGCCGCCACCGACAAGGCCACCCTCGTCGCGGACATGGCTGTCGGAGGGCAATACGCCTCGTCCAATCCGAACAACCTCTGCGTCTACAACAACAAGCTCTACTTTTCAGCGAACGACGGGACGGCCGGGTACGAACTGTGGAGTTACGACGGCGTCAATCCGCCGGCGATGGTGGCCGAGATCAACCCGACGCCGGATCCCGGCAATGGCGACACGTTCCTGATGGATTCCAGTCCGGCCAGTCTCACCGTCTTCGACGGCATCCTCTACTTCACAGCCACCGACGGAATTCATGGCCGCGAGCTTTGGGCCTGGGACGGCAGCACGGCATGGATGGCCATGGACATCAACGCGGGACAATATGGCTCCGAGCCATCCGAACTTACGGTGTTCGGCAACCAACTCTATTTCTCGGCCGACGCCGGCTATGTCCCCGGAGTCACGGACCTGCAACCACAAGCGTTTGCGTTTGTTCCAGAGCCCGCGGCGCTGTCGCTGCTGGCGGCGGTGGGCTGGTTCCTGGCACGTCGTACACGCCGCAGCAGTGGCCGGTAGTCGCGCGCTGGTGTTCTTTCAGTTTTTCAAGTCACATTGATTGCCGTTTCCCATGCAACGGGTACGCTTGCGCCACACACCAACCGAAAGGCGAAGATGCCGGTCAGCGGAACCCGTTTTGTCGTCTCTGCCGCGATCCTCATGACCTTGTTTGCAGGCGGCGCATGGGCCGCTCCGGTGGATGGGTATCGCACCATCGCCGACCTGGTTGATGTGCAGAAGTACAATCGCGCCATCCACATCATGGCCATGTTGCTGGTGGGGTTTGGCTTCCTGATGGTCTTTGTGAAGCGCTACGGCCACTCCGCGGTCACGGCTACCTATCTGCTGGTCAGCCTGGGCCTGCCGCTCTACTTTCTGAAGGACAAGCTGGGGATCCTCGGCGCGCCCAATGTCGATATCGACAGCATGATCCTGGCGGAATTCGCGGCGGCGAGTCTGCTGATCTGCGCTGGCGCCGTCCTGGGGCGGCTGAAGATGATGCAGTACCTTCTGCTGGCGTTGCTCTTCGTGCCATGCTACGCGGTCAACGAATGGATCCTGCAACGCGGCGGCCTGGGTCTGCTGCCGGCCGGCGCGTTTACCGACACCGGCGGTTCGGTCGTGATCCACGCCTTCGGCGCTTTCTTCGGGCTGGGCGCGATCTTCTTCCTGACTTCGGCCAAGGAGTTTGCCACGCCCATCGAAGCAGGTCCGACGACCGATCGCTTCTCGATGGTGGGAAGCATGATCCTCTGGGTCTTCTGGCCGAGCTTCTGCGCCGCACTGGTGGCACCGGCCGACGTGCCCAGGACCGCGGTGAACGTGATCCTGGCCTTGTGTGCCTCGACGTTGTCAACGTACCTGGCATCGGTGGGGCTGCGCAAGAAGATCGCCATCGCCGACATCGCCAACGCAGCATTGGCCGGGGGCGTGGCCATCGGCTCGACATGCGACAAGGTCATCCCGGCGGCCGCGTTTGGCGTCGGCGTATTGGCCGGCGTAGTGTCCACGTTTGGCTTCGCCATCCTGCAACCCAGGCTCCAGGCGGTGACGCGGAAGATCGACACCTGCGGCGTGCTGTACCTGCACGGACTGCCCGGCCTGTTCGGCGGGATCGTGGCCGTGTTTGCGGTGACGGGGATCGACAAGGTGGCGCAGGTGAAGGGGATTGTCATCGCCGTCGTGCTCGCCCTGGCGAGCGGACTGCTGGCCGGGTGGACCATTTCGCTGACCGGGCGACGCATCGATCCGTACCTGGACAAAGAGGAATTCATGATGGAGCAGGCCGAAGAAGCCCCGGCACGCGCGTGAGTTGGCCGGAGTAATTGGCCAATCGCCACGCCCGGCCTTATACTTCGTCGCTCTTTATGAGCACCGACCTCGACCACCCCGATGACCGCCGTTACCTGGCCTGGCTTCTCGTGATCCTTGGGGTTCTCTATGGCCTGTTGCTCGGTCCGCAGTGGTCGGCCGGGCCTGATACGGCGTACTACATGTCCATCGCCCGGTCGATCGCCATCGGCCGCGGTGTCGAGTTCAATGGCGGGACTGTCGGCCGGGCGCCGCCGGGCTGGTCGTTTGTCCTCGCGGGGCTGCTACGTATCTCTTCGAGCTTCATCTTCCTGGGCGCGTGCAACCTGCTGATGATGCTCGGGTCGGCGGCCGCCTGGTATCGCGTGCTTCGCCGGATTGTTCCGCCCGCGCGTGCGTGTGCGGTCGTGCTCCTCTCGGGCATTCTCTACTGGTGGTATTGTTCGACGGTGCAGCTTCGCACGGAGGCGCTCTTCTGTGTCATCTTCGCGCCCGTCGTCCTGCTCGCACTCCAGGTGGCCGAAGGCCGGACGGCGTGGTGGCGCATCGGCCTGCTGCTGCTCGGCTGCACGGCCATGATCCTGGTGCGCTTTGCCGGACTCACGGCCGTTGCCGTGGTCGTGGCGGCGCTGCTGACCCGGCTCACCCAGACCCGCCGCACTTCGCTGATCGTGGCCGTCGCGGTTGTGGTGGTCACCGGCGCGAGCTTCCTGGGCGCCCGCAAGCTGATTACCGACATCCTTCCGCGCTACATCGTGCCCCGCGCTCACATGGGCGCGGCGATCCCCGGGGTCCAGGCCCTGGACGCCTTCGATCACGATGACAGTGCTCCTCCGGTCATGACCAGCGTTTTGGGCGGCGGCAAGATCATGGGGTACGTCGCCCGTGCTGCTTCCGGCGGTCAATGGCTGGCCGGCTATCTGTGGATGCCGCTGCACGCGGCCGACTCCAACGCGCGGGCCGCGATGGTGGTCAACCTCTTCGGCTGGGCGCTCATCGGCGTGGTGATGGCGGGAACATGGCAGTGTGGCAAACAGGGATTCCTGCTGCCGCTGGGCGCCGTGATCTATTGCGCCTCGATCATTGGGCGCTGGGCCAGCGTGAATCCGCGATACCTGATGCCGGTCACGCCGCTGCTGTTGCTGGCTTTCTGGCTGGCGATGGACCACGCCCGCACGAAGCTCAAATCCCCGGCCATGCGGAAGCTGAACCTCGCCGCGGTGCGGATCTGGATCGCCTCGCTGATCCTGACCAACGGCGCCCTGTATGCGGTCGATGTCTTCATCGCCCGCTCCACCCGCTTTTACTACTATTACAATGGAGGCGAACTCCAGCAGCTCGCGTCGGTGTCGAAGTATCTGCTGGATCACAAGATTGCCGACGGCGATGTTGCCACCAACTACTTCGTCGTCTCCACGATCAACAAGGTCCGCCCCAACGGTTATGCCCATCGCGGCCTGGTCCTGCTCACGGATCGCGGCATCAATGTTGTGCCCAACAATCTCGATGCCGGCGAGGACTCCGGATCGAAGAAGAGGAGCAAGGCGCCCAAGCGCGTCGCACGCCCGGCCACCGTTCCCGGCAGCGCCGAACTGACCAAAGCGATCGCGGGCATCCACGATGGCCACCCCGACAATCCCGCGGTGGCACGATTCTGCCAGCTTTGCGGGATTCGCTACTATGTCTACCGGCCGCCCGGCGCGCACGCCTGGCATTTCCGCAAGAGCCAACTGCCATCGTTCCTGATCGGCAAGAACAAGGCCCCAAAGGTGACGCCCGACTGGGAGCTGTTTGAACTGATCGACGGCAAACTTCAGAGGGTCACCTTCCCGCTGCTGGACTCCTGGCCACGCGGCGTGCCGGGCGTATGAGCAGGGTGCATCCGAAATTAGGTTGCGGCAATGGTGTGACGGCGTAATAGTGGCAGAGCCGTCTCGGCTCTGCGTGTTCCCAGCCAGCGGCGAGACGCCGCTGCCACCATTTTACGGATGCACCCGTATGAGCAGGGGGTCTTCGTGGTTTGCATCGAGTCTAGCGGCGGGCGACGATATTGGTCGCATTTCGCGCGCTCGCGCAGGCTGCTCGGATCATAAGCCGTTTATAGCAATGTGTTTGCGGTTTTTGCGGGCGGGCGACGGGGCGGAAAAAGCGACCCTAAAGCAGCCCTGAACCGACCCCAAAGCGGAGACTGTAGCACTACGGCAGTTGAGACGGGATAAAACGAGAGATGCGAGGGCGGAACCGCACACTTGTCGTCATCAGAGGCGAGGGCGAGGGCCGGATTGGTTGATTTAGAACCTCTCGTCGAGACCGCAAGGGCATT
>JANYKD010000225.1 GCA_025361735.1 Phycisphaerales bacterium | reverse complement strand
GCGGTTTGGCACCTCGATGTCGGCCCATCACATCCTGGGGCTGAAGGCGGTCCCAAGGGTTTGGCTGTTCGCCAATTAAAGTGGTACGCGAGCTGGGTTCAGACCGGCGTGAGCCAGGTCGGTCCCTATCTGCTGTGGGCGTAGGAACCTTGAAGGCGCCCCTTCTCTAGTACGAGAGGATTGAGAAGGACGGACCCCTGGTTTACCAGTTGTTCTGCTAAGAGCACGGCTGGGTAGCTATGTCCGGAAAGGATAAACGCTGAAAGCATCTAAGCGTGAAGCCTCCGCCAAGATTATGGTTCCATGGAACTTGTTCCGAGAGACCCCGGGTAGACCACCCGGTTGATAGGCCGGAGTTGTAAGGATCGAGAGATCTTCAGATTACCGGTACTAACGGTCGATTACTTGACCACTTTTATCGATACTCGTATCCAATAGTTGATAGTTGTTAGTTGATGGTTGCCAGTGATGGCAATCGATACTGCAACCTCAATCGGGCGGGATCGATAAAGAGTCTCCCAAAGAAGTAGCTCAACCTCATTAAACACCCTTCCTATACACTTGAAAATCAATTCAGTCAGCCCGAAAGGGCTGACTGAGTTTTTGCTGGTGGCTATGCCGACGGGGTCACACCCGTTCCCATTCCGAACACGGCCGTTAAGCCCGTCGGGCCAATGATACTGCTCCAGCGGGAAAGTAGGTCACTGCCAGCATTTATCTTAAAGAACCCCGGATCCACAAGATCCGGGGTTCTTTGTTGCGCTGTGCAGAACTCTCAAACACGAAGCGGTATCGGGTGATGGGACAGCTTTCGTGCCAGGTGTCACCAGTCTGACCGGGATAGAGTCAGGCATAGTGCTCATCGCAAAATCGGTCGCCTATGCCATGCACCGCTTCTTGTCTTGGTGAGTTTGTGTTTAATCTGCTTTGGATGTGGCCCATGCCGCGCTGGGAACTCTTGTTACGCCGACTTTCGCAGCGGCGGTTCCCCGCCCAGGTGACGCGGAGCCTTTATTGCCTTCCGCCTCGATTTTGCCTCGTACAGCCGCTTATCGGCCGTGGACTTCAGTTCTTCCAGGGTTGGCCATGCCAATTCCGACACTGAGGCAAGGCCGATTGAACATCCTGGCGGATACGCCAGTTTGGTGTTTCGGCCCAGAGCGTCGAGCAGTGTCTCCAGCCGTTCCTTGACCGCCATTCCGCCTGCGATCGACGTTTCGACGAGCGCGATTACAAATTCGTCACCTCCACAGCGGAACGGCAGGTCGACCGGCCGAACCGTCGAACGGATGATTTGCCCCACATCCCGCAGAAAATCATCGCCGGCGGCGTGGCCGCGCGTGTCGTTGAGGAATTTGAAGTTGTCCAGATCGAGCATGAGAATCGTCAGATCGGCGTGCCGGGCGACCGCATCTTCGAACACGCGGGGCAAATGCTGGTCATACCAGCGGCGGTTGAGCAACCCGGTCATCGAATCACGGGTTGCGAGGTTCTGAAGCGAGTTGTACTTGTGCTCCACGGCCGCCGTCCGCTGGGCCACGCGCTGCGTCATCTCGAGCTGAATCCCGGCGATTTCGTGCTTCTGTCGTCGCAAGTCTTGCAGAATCTCACGGATGGTTCCGGCCAGGGGGGCAAGCGGGCCGGTAACAGCCGACAAAGTTTCGATCGGCTCCCGCCCCGCGTGGATTTCGCGGGTGAGTCTGTCGAGGTCATGGACCGGGTGCCGCCACAAGTGCATGTGGCTCAGCAGCACCGTCAAGCCGATCAGCAGGAAAACCACGCCGATCAGGATGACCCCCGCCATGGATACCGCCAGGGTGGAGGGTATCCAGCGGCGGACATACACACCCGCGGCGAAGGTTCCGAGGAAAGCCACCAGCACGATAAATGCGAATAACGCTCGCGACACGACGGATCGTCGCCGCGGCGCTGTGTCCGAGGGCGCGGATTCATCGGGGACAATATTGCGTTCTGGCACCATCAACGATGATATCGAATAGATCTGGGGCTTAATCAACAGCCGTCCGGTGTTGAAGCAGAGGGTGTTGGATACGGGTGGCGTCCGATAACCAGACGCAATCCAGCGCCTTTGGCCTTGTCAAACCGCGGTCGCCGGGGTGCAATGGTTGGAACATGCGTTGCGAGCTCTCGTCATTAATTCTTCTGATCGCCGCGTACGGCGCGCCGGCACAAGTGGGCGCCGACCTCTCCGACTCCATTTCCAGGCCCGACTCGGAACCCGCAACGTACTCCTCCTACTGGGATCCGGCCGTGCTCAACCTTCTCCGCGGGAATTTCTCGTGGACAATCGGCGGGCCGCTGGTGTGGGCGCCGCAGGACGACCCGGATTCGCTGAGCATTCGCCAGCCGTCCACCGTGAACTTCCGGGATCGCTGGCATATGTTCATGGTCACCGGCAAGCCCGGGCGGCCGCACCGCATCGAACATGCGGCGGCGGCGAAACTGGAATCGCTGGCATCGGCCGGCCGGACCGTCCTGGATCTTGGCGAGGCGGACGTGTCGTGTCCGCAGGTCTTCTACTTTGAACCGGCCAAACGGTGGTTTCTCATTTTCCAGAAGCTTGATCCGACGCAGAAGCCGGCCGTGCGGCCGATGTACAGCACGAGCAGCGATATCACCGACCCGAAGTCGTGGACCCGGCCGCAACCGCTGGTGATACCGTACCCGCAGTTTGAATCGCTCTGGCGGGATTTCTGGGTCATCTGTGATGATGTGGATGCGTATCTGTTCTACACGACAACGGATGGTCGCGTGTATCGCTGCCGTAGCCCCATCGACACGTTCCCCGGCAAAGTGGGTCCGCCGCTGTTGACGCTCAAAGGAGACTTTGTCTCCTCAGCGCATGTCTATCGCGTCAAGAAACTGCGGCGTTACCTCATCGTCGTGGAGGCGGCCGATCTGCACCGGCGGTACATCAAGTCCTACATCAACACGCGGCTGGATGAGGGATGGGACGATCTGTGTACGTCACTCGCCAAGCCGATGGCCGGCGGGGCCAACGTCCGGCTGGCGACACCGATGACGCCGCACTGGACCGATTCGCTGGCCGAGGCGGAGCTGATTCGCGATGGGTTTGACCAGACGCAGACCATAGACCCGAAGAACTTTCGGATGATATTCTCCGGTTGCACTGAGGCGGATCGGGCCGGAAAAGCGCCGGGTGAGATTCCCTGGAAGATCGGCATCGTCGAGCAGCCGCAGAGGGTACTGAGCGACCCGCTCAGAGGCCCTGACGAGCCGGGCAGGTAGTCGGTCGTTGAGGACGTCGTCTGCTCGTAGCGGCCGCGTTCATTTGCGGCGGGCTCGTCGCAGCAGGCAAAGTCCGGCCGCGACAATGAGGCCGATGGCGCCCGGTTCGGGCACGACGGTATAACTGGACAGCAGGGGAGTACCACCGCCAAGTGCTGCCACGCCCGCGCCAAGGTGCTGGCTGACGATATTGAAATCCGTCACCGTCACCATGCCATCCAGGTCCACATCGCCCTGGAACCAGGTGCCTGCCCGGCCCATATTGGCGATCAGGTTGTAGAGGTCGGCGTCGGTTACCTGGCCGTCGAGATTGACGTCGCCCAGATAGGTGTACTTCACCATCACCTGGTCGAACATGGAACCGTCGCTGATTGAGAGGCCGTTCCAGTCGATGGCGTGGAGCAGGTTGTTGTCCACCGGGGCCAGGGCGGCCGGATACAGAGGCGATGGTGTGGCGGCCGTGGTCGCCAGCGCGTTGGTGCGAATCCACTGGCGGACGGCCGCGTAGTTGCCGTTTAGCAACACCACATCATTGTCCTTCAGGTCGAGGCAGCCGCCGAGATCGATCTGAAGCTGGTTGAGTACACTGGTCCCGTCGGACCCTCCGTCGGGATTGATGGTGACGTCGCCGCGCACGGTCAGGCTCTTCTCGCGGAAGACGTCGGCGGTAACGGACGCGGCCGGCTGGACGACCGTGCTGCCGGGCGAGACGACCGCGGCCAGTGCGCTGGAACCACCCTCGAACAGCTTGGTCCCGGTCCCGCTGAAGGTGCCGAAGCCGCTGACGCTGTCGAGAAACACGGCGGTGCTGGCCGCCGAGACCTTGATGTCGCCGTTATTCTCCACGGTGTTGTAGAACGTTGTGGGTCCGCCGCCGGTCACTGTGATCTGTCCGCCATTGTGGACTTGGCCCACGAGGTCGCAGACGCCCGACAGAGTCATGACGTTGCCGTTGTCGATCGACGAGGTGCTGCGGAACGTGCCGTGCCCCTGAATCGTGCCGGAGTTGACCAGCGAACTCGTCGAGAGCGTGGAGTTGGAACCGGTCATGACGATGACGCCTGTGTTGTACAGGCCTGGCGGCGACGAGAGCACGCCGCCGTTGATGGCCGTTGTGCCACTGAGACTCGCCGCGCTCATACCCTGCAGTGTGACGGTGTGTGAACCGACATTGAGATCGCCGCCGAGCGCGACCCAGGAAACGCCGCCAGTCATCTGTGGCGTGCCGAGTTGGGAGCCGTCATTCAGCGCGGCTCCACCGGGGTTGTCCACAGTACCCAGTGTAAGGTCCGCGGTGGCCGTGATCGTGGAACCCGGATCGCTGAAGACACGGGCGCTGATCGCCCCGCCGCCGGTGAAGGAACCGCCCGCACCGAAACCGATGGTGTTTCCGCCGATCTTGCCGGAGCCTTGTACCGGGCCGGAGAAGACGATCGACCCCGTCGTCGAGCGAATTTCCCCGTTGTTCGTGACCGGGCCGGAGACAACGCCTTCGCCGCGCAGCAGGCCGGCTGGGGTGATGTTCACGCCCTGGCCGCAGATCAGCGAGGTGGCATTGAGCGTCAGGGTGCTCGACAGGCTGCTCGGCGCGCTGGAGTAGATGGTGACCGTATCGCCGCCCAGATCCATCGGTGAAGCGAAGTTGACCGGCGCGCTGGCCGGCAGCAGCGTGGTCGGCGCGATGTTGTTGGCCAACAGGCCGTAACCGCTGACTGTGCCGCTGATGGTAAGTGTGCCGGCGTCGCCGCGCAGCATGCCGCCGGCCAGGGCGATGTTGGCGTTGATGGTGCCGTGTCCGGCGAGCTGCTGGTTTGCGCCCACCGTCAGGCCGTTGGCCGCGGTGATGGAGCCACCGGCGAGCGTGGTCATCGTCCCGAGCGACGCGCCAGGCAAGGAGTAGACTTTCGCCGCGCGATTGGCGATGTCCACGCCCTTGGTCAGCGCCACCGTTCCGGTTGGCGACGTGATGCTGTTGATGAATGGACTGACGTTGCCGACGAGCACGCCATAGCCCGAGAGCGATCCGGCGATCGTCATCGTCTTGCCCGTGTCGGCCGCGACGATCCCGTTCTGCAACGAGACATTGGCGGCCACGGTGCCGAAACCGGCCAGGAGATCATCCGCTCCAAACCGGACGCCGGCCGGCGCGTTGAGTTGGCCGCCGGATATGGTGGTCAGCATACCGAGGTCGGCGATGCCGGCGGAGTAGACCCTGGCGACGGATGCGCCGATATCCAGGGTCTGGGTCATGTTCACGCGGCCGGTCGGCGCGGAGATGGTGCGGTCGCAAGGACCGACGACGACGCCGTAGCCCATCAGTCCATTGGGGTCGAGGTCGATGTGCAGCCCGTTCCTGGCAATGATGACACCATTGGTCAGGGTCACGGCATGCGGGCCATAGAATCCCGCATAGTCCTTGTCCAGCAGTTCGAGCGTGGCGTTGTCCTCGACCGTGGCGGATCCTTCCACGCCAAAACCGTCGATCCTGGTCGGGTCGCCGATCACGAGCCGACCGTTGTGGGCGATCGTGTTGAAACGGCCTCGCGCCCAGCCGTTGATGGTGCCGAACCCGGAAACGGGGGCCGGGGAATCCTCGGACCAGAAGCCGTCGCGGGCATTGATGGTTCCGCCGGCCAGCGTCAGCGTGGCCTCATTGGCGAGATACATGTAAGCGTTGGGAATCTCAATCGTGCCGCCATCGGCAACCATGACGCCGCCGCGCCAGGCATTGAGCACTCCATTGGCAATTGTGTACTTTGAGCCGGCGCCGGAAACCGACAAGCTGCCCGACACACCACCGTTGGGTCCGATCTGGGTATCGCCGGCCGAAGAAACTTGCCCACCATCCAGAACGCTTAGCGCGCCGTTACCCCACTCCCCGATGATCAAGTCCTGCGAGCACGTCCACATGGAACCCGGGCCCGTGACGGTGACGGCGCCCACGCCGCCAGTGTCGGCGCCGATGCGACTCCAGGTGTTCGATACCGTCGCGCCCTTCTCGATAGTCAATCGAGCATTGCCCGAGCTGCCCACAAAAAGTTGATTGCCGATTTCCCACTGCGATCCCGCACCCGAGACCAGGGCTTTGGCGACTGTGCCGGGTCCCCAGGCGATGTAGCCCTCGGTGCCGCTGGTCACTCGCCCGCCGTTGACGATTTCCAGGACCGCGCTAAAGCCACCGAAAGCGGCCGTATTGGTGCCCTGCTCACCCACCGAGATCCAGGCGGGAACCTGCCACACTCCGCCATCCACGTGTACGTAGCCTGCCCCGCCTGTTGAGGTGTCATCCGCAATGACGCCGCATTCGCCGCCGGTAACCACTGCCCCGGGTCCGATGAGCAGCGTGCCAACTCCTGACCGGCCGACCTGCACCCGGTCGGCGACCTGTACGAGCGAGCCGGGTCCGCTGACGTCGACGAGGCCCTGGCTGCCCATGTCGTTGGCGATGCGCAGGGCACTGAATTGCGAACGGACGGCCGCGCCATCGCGGACGATCAGCGAGCCGGAGCCGATTTGTCCGACCAGCAAGTCATAGGCTGTCGTCAGCTTCGATCCGGCCCCAGTGACAGTCACCGCGCCGGCTGAGCCTGCCTCGATACCGATGCGCGTCTCATTGTTGCTGACGGTAACCACAGCGCTGTTGGAGATGGCCAGGACGCCGGTTCCCTGATTCGCCACGAGCAATTCGCCACCGCTCAGCGTGACATTCGAACCCGGTCCGTCAATCGACGCCGCCCCGTAAGAATTGGCCTGATCGCCCAGAAGCATCCACGATGCGGCAACTGTGCCCCCGGCCGACACGCCCAACAAGCCCGATCCCCAGACGCCTGGCCGGATTCCACCCTGGAGACGCAACTGCGATCCTGCGCCCGTTACGGCAATCTGGCCGACACCCGTCGGGCCGTCTCCGGCGGTTATATCACTGCTGGTGACATCACCGTGGTTGGTGACTGTAAGTGAGCCAAAGCCATTGGCGCCCACGGAAAAGCCGCCGTTGTCGATCAGGCCGAGGTGCGAGCCTGGCCCGGTCACGGTGACGTCACCGCTGGAGAAACTCCCGGCCGCTATTGTGATATCATGGGCGACCACCGAGCCGCCGTTCTCCACGCTCAAAACGCCGCGGCCATCGTTCCCGATGTTGATGCCGTAGTCGGATGTCCACGATGATCCTGTTCCCGTGACCAGTGCGGTGCCCGAAGCATTGGTTCCCCATTGCCCCAGCGTGCTGGCGCTGATCAGCGCGTGCAGCTTCGCGCCGCCACTGATAGTCAATGCCCCTGACCCACGCAGGCCCACGCCAACGTTGGCGGTCGTATCAATCGATGATCCCGAGCCGTCGAGAACCACTGTTGCCGAGGTGTTCTCCCATTCGGCAATCTCCAGTCCCGCCAGCGTCATTTTGGCCCCTTGATTGACGGTCAGGGTGCCGGTCCCCAGCCAGCCGACGTAGGTCGTGCCTGTTCCCGTGAACGTCGAGCCGATTCCGGACAGTGTCACTGTGCCGCTCGCGCCGGCGAGGTTTCCCAAGTACATTCTCGCCGTGCTCACCTTTCCGCCGGCGGGGATATTCAAACTGCCGCTGCCCGCGTTGGCGACAAACAGATCGGTCGCGTTCACCAGGCTGGCTCCTGCGGTGACAACCAGTGTTCCGGAGCCGCCCGCCGCGTCACCAATTGTTGTCGTGCTACTCTGGATCTTGCCTGCACCCGAGCCTGCCAGGGTCAGCGACGCGCTCTTGCCGCTGCTCTCGCCCACGTACAGATCCGACAGCGCGTAGGTGTTGCCGGCGAGATTGAAGGTGACGCCGCCCTGCTCAATGGTTGCCGCGGCGTTCGACGCGCCGCCGGTAAATGACACCGTATAGGGGTCATTCAGGTCAAATCGTGCCACGCCCGCTGCTGGCGGTGGTCCGGCCGGGCTCCAGTTGCCGCCGCTGCCGAACACGCCGCCGGCAGCCGGTAGCCAGTTGAACACCCCGGCCGATGTCTCGATTTCGGCCACGCCGAATAGATTGTCTCCCGCGAATCCGGCACGCCATTTCCCGGCGGTCGCCCACCATTGGTGAACGTATTTCGCGTTGGGATCGGGGTTGGGTTCGCCATTGGCACTGCTCCAGTTCGTATATGTCACTGGCTGGCCACTCGACCAGACGAAGTTTCCTGGCGACGCCACGGCGTTCAAGCCGATCCAGAGATCCGTGCGATACGGCGAAAATGTTCGGTACACCCAGTCCTGTTCGGCCGCGGTGTTGATCGTCGTCAGGTGGCCGCCCAGAGTGACCGCCTCGGCTTCGGCCGTCGCCCAGGTCATGCCGTTGAATCCGCCGCCCCCGTCGGGCTGAGCGAGCACTTTGTACGTGTTGCCATTGGGTCCGACGCGAGTCGCGAGCACATCCGCGGAGGCTCGCAAACCAAAGCCAGTGACGCCCGAGACCGCTGCCAGCAACGCAAGATGGTTCCGACCGACGCGCATACGCTCCTCCTTTGATATGTCAGGCGAGAAAGCGCTGGGGACCAGGATAAACTTGAGTCTGCGCAGGATCCAGACGCCTGCTCCACGCGTCACGAACGATACCCTGTGGCGCCAACGGGAGCAAGAAGAAACCGGTTGTCATGCCTTACGCCCGCGGGTGGCGGCTTCGATGACCTTTTGGAGGACAACGAAAACCAGCAGGAGGGCGCCGACGACGACCTTCGTCCAGCCGGGAGAAAACCGGCCGCTGAAGGTGATGATGGTCTGAATGATCCCCAGGATAAGTACGCCAAGGATCGTGCTGGCGGTATATCCGACGCCGCCGGAAAGCAGGGTTCCGCCAATGACTACTGCTGCGATGGCATCGAGTTCGAGCCCCTGGCCGGCATTGAGGGCGTCGCCGGAGGTGTTGGCAATCGTATGGCATACGCCCGCGAGAGCGGCGCAAAACCCGGAGAGAACGTAAATGCCGATCTTGGAGGCACTAACGGGCAGGCCCATCAGCCGGGCCGAGGTTTCATTGCCGCCGATTGCATAGACGTTGCGGCCGAAGCGTGTAAAGAGCGAGACCAGCGTGCCCAGGATGAGGACAATCATGAAGATGTCTGTGACGATGGTGATCCGGCCAGGGGGCATGCCGGAGCCTACCTTGATTGCCGTATCGGCCGCCGATGTCACGACTTTATGGGTGATTTCGACGGAGTTTTCGGAGATATACAGAGCCAACCCGCGGCAGAAGAACATGCCGGCGAGCGTGACGAGAAATGGGGGCAGGTCGAAGAAAGTGATGAGCGTGCCGTGGGTCAAGCCAATGAGGATGCCGACCGCGAGCATGAGCGCCCAGGCGAGCAGGGGGTGGACGTTGTAATGCTGAACGAGGACCGCGGTCGATATGGAAACCAGAGCCACCATCCCACCAACCGACAGGTCGATTCCGCCCGACAGAATCACGAAGGCCATGCCCACGGCAGTGACGCCGAGGATGGCGCTTTCGTGGAATGTGTTGAAAAAGTTGTAGGCCGAGAGATAGCCGCGATCGGCAAATGCGATGGACGCACCTGTGTAGAGCAGCAGGAGCGACGCCAGGGCGGCAATAACGGGAAGATGTTGGCGGGTGATGGGCAGAGTCATGCGGGTTTTCCGGAGAGGCCGAGCAGCTTAAGCTTCCATTTCAATATGCGGAGCAGCATGCTGACGAACGTGTTGGCGAGTTTACGGAACTTCGGTGCCTGAAGCAGGCAGACGGTAATAACGACACCCGCTTTGAGGACGAGGGTAATGTTGGGGTTGAATCCCTTGTTCAGAACAGTGGTGGTCAGGGCTTGAATCAGGATTGCTCCAACGATCGTGCCCAGGAGCGAGAAGCGGCCGCCCGTGAGGGCGGTGCCGCCGATGACCACGGCGAGGATGGCGTCGAGTTCGAAGTTGAGCCCGCAACTCGGCGGGTCGGCCAGGGCGATGTCGGCTGCGGGAATGATGCCTGCCACCGCTGCCAGAAGCCCGGTGATGGCGTACGCCATGAGCTTGACGAAGCTGGAGCGGATGCCGGCGATGCGGGCGGCGGCGGGGTTGTTGCCGACGGATTCGACGAAGAGGCCGGCGGCGGTGAGGCGCGTGAAGGCGGCCATGACGATGAAGGCGACAGCGGCGATGATGATCGGATTCCGCACACCCAGGAAAGAACCGCGACTAATGGCGGTGAAGATGTCGGAGCGGATTTCAATCTTCTGCGAGTCGGTGAGAATCTGGGCGATACCCCGGCCGGCGACCATGAGGATGAGCGTGGCAATAATTGGCTGAAGGTTGAGGAACGCAACAAGCGCGCCGTTCCACATCCCGAGCAGCAGTCCAACCAGCATGGTTATGACCACGATGAGGTAGATGTGGGAGGAAATGTCGATGATGGACAGGGGCGAGTTGGGCGGCCGGGAAATGAGGCAGGCGGCGACAGCGCTGCAGATCGCCATGATCGAGCCGACGGACAAATCGACGCCGCCGGTGGCGATCACCAGCGTCATGCCCATGGCCAGCAACATGACAGGGACGCCGCGATTGAGGATGTCGACGAGGCTGCTTTGGAGCCGGCCATCGCGGATGGTGAACTGGAAGAAGCCGGGCACGAAGAAGAAATCAAAGATGAGCAACAGTGCCAGCGCCAACAGCGGCCAGACAATGTGCGGCAGCGGCCGGCGCTCGCCGCGGGGGGCGACAGGCAACACGGGTTGGGGTGCGGCTGGTGGCTGGGTCATTTCTGCTCGCTCGCAATGATGTTGAGAATGGCGTGTTCGGAGATTTGCCCGCCCTGGAGCAGGCCGACCGACTTGCGGTCGCGCATGACCACGACGCGGTCGACGATGCGGACGACCTCCTCCAGTTCGGAAGAGATAAAGAGGATGGCCATGCCCTCCTTGCGCAGGTCTTCGAGGAGTTTGGCGATTTCGAATTTGGCGCCGACGTCAATGCCGCGCGTCGGTTCATCGAGAATCAGCAGCCGCGGCTGCGAGGCCAGCCATCGGGCCAGCAGCGCCTTCTGCTGATTGCCGCCGGAGAGCAGTTTGATCGGTTTCTCGGCATCCGGCGTGGCGATCTTCAGGGCGGCGATGTATTTGTCGGCCAGTTCCTGTTGGCGCGCCCGGCCGATCCGGCGGAACCAGCCCAGCCGCGCCTGCAGGACCAACACGATGTTCTCGCGAATCGAGAGGTCGGGGATGATGCCGTCAAGCTTGCGGTCCTCGGGGCAGAAGCCGAAGCCGTGGTTGATCGCCTGACGCGGAGAATTCAGCCGCACGGGAACGCCGTCGATGGTG
>JANYKD010000509.1 GCA_025361735.1 Phycisphaerales bacterium | reverse complement strand
CCTGCACGATCGAGCGAGACAACTCGCCGCCAAGTTCGGCATACGTCCTCTCGGAGACGAACTTGACGGCGATGTGTTTGTCGGGGTCCAGCAGATCGACCACAAGCACGTATGGTTCGTCGGCGAGAGTCGGGATGTGCGGCTTGCGATCCCTGGCCACGCCGATGGACGAGTTGTCTGGTTTGCCGCCAAGGCCCTTCACCACCACCTGCTGCAGCGGCATTTTCAGTCCGGCCCTGGCAAGTTCATCGCGGATGACCTGGCGAGCCTCTTCTTCCGTGAGAAACACGGGCGGTGTGGCGACGACGCGGCCGGTCGTGGCAATGCCTTCTCCATGGTTGAAGATCGGCGCGACGATGGCGGCCACAGGGGCAAGCATGCCCGCGCGGGTCGTGGGTTGGGTGGCGGCGTTGCCCGCGGCGCGGGTGGCGGGTGCTGGCGTGGGGCTCGGACCGGAGTCCGAGCACCCCGCAAGGCCGGAGATCAAAAACGCGACCGTCAGGCCGCCCTTGGCGATCATCTCCTGCCACGAGTCCGGAAGGTGTTCCGCGAGCCGCCCGGGCATGGCGAGAAGTTGCGGCCGGGTGGGGTAGCCTGGACTGACACTGCGTTTATTGCGCCGTGGTTTGGCCATTGGGGATACCTCTTCAGCCCTGCATAGACATCAGAGAACGCCCCGTTGCCGCAGCCACTCGGCGAAATCCTGCACCTGTTTGCGAAGTTCTGCCCGCGATCCCTTCCTGGCCTCCTCCTCGGCTTCTTTCCAGAACCGCTGTCGGATTTCCTGTTGCTCCTTCTCGTTCTTGCCCTTGAGTTCCTCGGCCGTGGGGTGTCGGCGGTGCTCGACAAGGCTGGTCGGCTCGTAAAAGACGCCGAAGAAGTTGCCCTTGCCGCTGGTCTTGATCTCGCCGGCCACGGCTTCGCTGACCCTCTTGAAGTCGTAGTCGTGAACAGTGGACATCGGCATCTCACCGCCGAGTTCAAGGTAGTCGCTTTCGGAGACGAATTCGACGGCGATGTGTTTGTCGGGATCCATCAGATCCACGACGAGCGGCCGGGTTTCCCCATCGTATTTGACGATCTCGCGATTGCCATCCCGGATCACAATATTGAAGGGACTCTTCGGCTTGATGCGAACGTCTTTGAGTTCGACATCTTTCGCGGACATCTTCAGGCCGGCTTTGGCCAATTCCTCGGTGATGATCTGACGGGCTTCTTCCTCGGTGAGAAACACGGGCGGTGCAATGACCACGCACCCCGTGGACGCCCGGCCTTTGCCGTGCTCGAAGACCGGGGCGACAATCGCCGCCCCGGCCGCCAGCTGCGCCGGGCGCGTGGCCGGTTGTGCGGCAGCGTTGTTGGCCGCGGGCGTCGCCGGTGCTGGTGTTTGGGCTGATGCGCCGGGCACCCCCGTGAGTCCGGAGACCAGAAATGCGACGGTGAGGCCACCTTTAGAGATGAGGTTCTGCCACGAGGACGGCAGATGCTCCAGAAGTCTCCCCGGCTCGGCCAGTAACTGCGGCCGGGTTGGATAAGCCGGATGAACGCGACGCTTGGTGTGGGTGTGGTTGCTCATAAGCACCTGAGAAAACCTTGTGAAAGTATCACAGACAGTTTTTCATTGGACGCAGACAGACTGGGGAAGTTGCAGAAGCACTCAGGTCAGCCTGTAATTGGCCGTGCCGATCCGACTTCCTTCCGCCCCGAAGGGGCACTTCAAGGCAGCCCAGGGCATCGCCCTGGGTCGCAAGGGCATCACCCCGAAACCCACCATGCAAAAATCAGGAGCCCTGAAAGGGCGACCCAGTACGTCGCCTAATCCCAGATATATCGTTCATCGAATACGATCCGGTGGCGTTTGTAGAATTCCCGCAGTTCGTCCTGGAATGTCCGTTTGCGATGGTGCTCGGCCTGGTTGGCGACATAATTACGGACGGTCTCCACCATGGATTCGGAAACGGCAAAGGCTCCGTATCCCGCCTGCCAGGCGAAGGTGGCAAACACCTCGCCCTGGGTCTTGATCCATTTTGACGACGATTTCTTGACGTCTTCCACCACATGGCTGACGGCCACAGTGCGGGCAAGATCAAAAAGCAGATGGATGTGGTCTTCCATGGAATTGATGAGAACCGGCGCACATCCGAGGTTCTGAAGAACAGTCGCCATATAGGCGTGCAGCGATCCTCGCACACCATCAGTGATGAGTGGATCGCGGTTCTTGGTGCTGAACACGAGGTGGACGTGGAGACGTGCGAGTGATTGTGGCATGGTTTGGGTCGCCCCTTCAGGGCTCCTGTGTTGGGTGGCGTCGGTTTCACAGGGCGTTGCCCTTCGAACCCAGGGCGTTGCCCTGGGCTGGTGCTGGCACGCCCCTTTGGGGCTCTCCTCGGTTGCCGGATCCCAGGTGCCAAGACCACCGTATCCCCGGCACCATTGCCGAGCGATGTTTCTATTTGAAGGTTGTTGTCCCATGTTGTCAATCGCCCCAACACGCTCTGCCATCCGCCTCTCCGTGTGGCGCCTTCCCCCATTCGGGCTTTCCCTTTCATTCGTCATTCGAGTTTCGAATTTCGTCACTCCCGGTGTCCCGGCGGCCCGACTGCCCTGATTAGGGCATTCCCGCCATGCCGGCCGGCAATCCAACTCCATGACATCCCCCACGCAATATGGTTAGTTGGATGCTTAGCGCGCTAACCATCACGCCCCGCCCCTGTCCATCATGGTGAGTCCGTTTGGTATCGACTTTGACAATCAAGACTTTAACGCGGCCAAAAGCCGGGAAGAGGATGCCATGACAACGATTCTTACAACACGGTTCAGCACCAAGCTGTTTGTGCGTGTTCTCGCCGCCGCGATGGCGGTTTCGGGTGCGGGGCTGGCTACGGCCCAGGTCCCGCTGATGACCACGGAATATGTGGCCATCGCCCGCCAGGATCTCCAGCAGGTGGTCGCGCCCGTGGCTCTCTACCCCGACGCGATGCTGGCCCAGGCGCTGGTTGCCAGCACCTATCCGCAGGATGTCGTTTCGGCCGCCCAGTGGCTCCGCGAAGGCGGCAACCCGCTGTGGGTCGACTTCCAGAACTGGGATGCCAGCGTCAAGGGTCTGGCCCACTATCCCGAGGCGCTCTACCTCCTGGCCGACAACTATGACTGGATGAATCAGCTCGGCGCGGCCTTCATGAATCAGCGGGACGAGGTGATGGCCTCCGTTCAGGACGTGCGAAATCGCGCCTTCCTCAACGGCTGCCTGGTCTCCAACAGCTACCAGAATGTCGTCGTCGAGCGGCAGACCGTGCAGATCATCCCGGCCAACCCGCAGATGATCTACGTTCCTGTCTATCAGCCGCGGATGATCCTCATGGATCGCCCGGTGTTCGTCGAGCCGGCCAATGTGATCAGCTTCGGCCTGGGCGTGCAGGTCGGCGCCTGGCTGCACCTGGACTGCGACTGGAACGACAACGCGGTCTATGTCGGCAACTGGGGCAGCAACCGGCCCTGGTGGCATGATCGCGACTTCCGCCGCGACGGTGGCAACGGTGGATACGTCCACAATCGCCCCGGCTACTTCGTGTCCGATCGCAATGTCGCGCATGGCGGCAACATCGATAATCCCGCTCGCTGGCAGCGTGACGCACGCCGGCCGGCCCCGCGTCCCGAGGTTCACACCTCCATTCGGCAGCTGCCCATGCCTCAGCGCAGCGTGGCGACTGTTGCTACAATGCCCGCCCCGCTGGCTCCGTCCGTCCGTGAACGCCTGACCGCCGTCAGCCACGAGAACCCGGCCGCCCGTCCGGCCATCCAGACTCCGGCGGCCCGTCCGACGCATCCGGCCACCGCGGCTCCGTCCAACGCCCGTCCGGTCGCGAATCCGGTGTCGCATCGCGAATCCGCACCGGCCGTTCGTCCGACGCCGGTCGCGCCAGTGCCGGCCGTTCGCAACGCACCCGCAGTCCGACCGACGGCCGCGGTTCGTCCGACTCCGGCGCCATCCGTCGCCTCGGCCCGTCCGACGCCCGCGCCGGTGGTTCGTCCTGCTCCGGCAC
>JANYKD010000506.1 GCA_025361735.1 Phycisphaerales bacterium | reverse complement strand
GCAAGCGTACTTGCCCATGCCACCCAATGACGCTGGGGGCCGAAATCGAAACGTGATTCCGGTCGCATGCGTCAGTTCGTCCGTCACGCCGCCGCGATCGCCGCATAAAACTCGTCGGCCGAGTCACGTTCGGAACTCTTGCCATATTCCAGCAGAACCATGGCCCGGACGATGGCAAACTCGAGGTCCGGACAGAGATTGCTGATATCCATCATCTTCGCCACGCCCAGGTTGTCGAGCGCCCGGAACTGCACGGTGGTGATCCCGGAGAGGATCAATTTGCGACCCTGCGTATGCAGCAGT
Source organism: Phycisphaerales bacterium (assembly GCA_025361735.1). Classification (GTDB taxonomy): domain Bacteria; phylum Planctomycetota; class Phycisphaerae; order Tepidisphaerales; family Tepidisphaeraceae; genus JANYKD01. Next base: position 69,808 of record JANYKD010000506.1, on the reverse strand, counting down.
TTGACGGCCGCTTCCAGATCGAGAATCGCATTGGCGTCGAATCGCGTGAAGGAGCTGATTGCCAGGATCACCACGCGGCAATGCTCGGGAACCCGGCTCACCCAGAGCTGGAAATTTGGAGCGCGGTGAGAGCGGTTGCCCTGCGTGCAGGCGAAGCGGTACAGCCCGATTTCCCGTGGCAGTAGCCGGCTGATGATCCCTTGCAGGCGGAGTTCGGGATCGTTCAGCAGGTCGATGTCCTTGATGTCCGCAATCGGCCGGCGAACGTCCATGTAGACGATCATGAGGAGAAAGCAGACGGGGAAATACAATGACCATGACGCCCAGTGCGCGTACGCCCAGCAGCCCAGCACGCTGCCAAGCCCAAAAGAAGTCGCGATGCTGGCCAGCAGAACCAGGCGCTGCGCGGAGGGGTGGCGAAAGGAGATTCGCAAGAGCCGCCCTGCACGTTCCCAGCGGTGGCTGGTCAGGCGGTCCTTGTACCAGAACATGTACTGGACGCCTTCCAGGCCCAGGTCGGTGAAGATGCCGGTCAGGTGTGTGGTGCGCACGACAGCGCCCGAGATCTTGGTGATGGTCGCATTCTGAAGGCCCATGGCAAAAGAGGCGACTCCGCACGCAAATGGGGCGGCATAGCGGACACTCATGCCGTCATGTGGAATCCACTGTGCGACCACGATCAGAAGCACCGCTTCGAGTGCAATCGGGAGAATGTACTTGGACCGCCAGCCGCGGCGCTTGGCGGTTTCGGTCATCAGCGCGGAGACGACGGCGCCGGCAAGGAAACTCGCGAGGAGGCCTCCGAAGAACGCCCCCTGGGCCGCATCTCGCAGACCCAGGGCCTTGCCCAGTTGGGTTACGGTTCCGGAAACGTGCGAGACCACGCTCCCCAACGCGAGGAGCGCGATGACATTGGTATAGCCGCCGATCCACGAGAGCGAAATCGCCAGACGCGATTTCTGTTTCATGGAATAGGCTCGAGCAGACAACATAGAACCGACTTCCTGCGCCCGTTACAACTCAACGGGCGAATAACAACAGGGCCAGCAAAATGGCCAGCACGTAAACAAGGTAAACCTGAACCGGGCCGCTCTGGATGGGTCTGGCATACGCCAGCACCCGCACGATGAATCGAAAACCGGGAAACAACCCGCGATCGAGCACGACGTCCGGAACTTCACTCGAGAATATTTGGGGCGAGGAAAAGATCACGCGCAGGCCCTGCCATAGTTTGCGCGGCACCAGCACCCACGCGAAGAAACCCGTGATCATATCGGTGAGCGATGAGCCCGTGTATTGCATGCGGTTGGTTGGTCGCGCGTAGCCGCAGTCCCAGGTGCCCGCGGACGTGGCCTGATCGTATCGGAACCACCGACGCAGCGCCACGGCCGCCAGGGAGGCGGCCACAATGATCGAGATGGATGCCACGGTCATCCAGTGCCAGGGCACAAGGCTCCAGGGCGATGGCACCTCGGCGGATGTCTGGGGTTGCCAGACCAGCACCGCCCGCTCGAGCAGGCGCGCCAGCGCAGCGGGAAAGAGACCGATGGCAATACAGAGTCCGGCCAGCACCGCCATGGGCGCGAGCATAAACGCGCTGGGGTCATGAGCGTGTTGGCCGCGCGACGTGCGCGGGCCGCCGGTGAAGACCGCTCCCAGCAACTTCACAAAGCCGCCCACAGCCAGCGCGCCGATGATTGCCAGTGCCGGAGCCGCCAGCGAGGCCCAGACACACGTTCTGCCATCGCCGGGGATCAGGGCTCGAAACAGCCCGAGATAGATGAGCAACTCGCTGACGAATCCGTTGAGAGGCGGCAGACCGCAAATGGCCACCGCACCGATCGCAAAGAGCACGAACGTGCGCGGCATGCGCTTGCCCAAGCCGCCCAGAAGGTCGATCTGCCGCGTGTGGACCGCGTGCAACAGACTGCCGGCGCCCATGAACAGGAGCGGCTTGAAGAGGCTGTGGTTCAGCACGTGCAGCAAGGCGCCGGCCAATCCCAGGTAAATCAGGTCGTTTCGGGAAACCGCCCGCCCCACCAAGGCCAGTCCGATGCCCATGACCATGATCCCGACGTTCTCGATGCTGCTGTAGGCGAGCAGACGCTTGAAGTCCTGCTGCGACACGGCGAAGGCAATGCCGACGATTCCCGACACCGCCCCGGCCGCCAACAGCGTGGCACCCCACCATACGGGCGGGTGCGGCAGCATCGCGCCAACCCGGATCAATCCGTAGACGCCCGTCTTCAAGAGGACGCCGGACAGGATCGCCGACACATGGCTTGGTGCGTTCGCGTGCGCGCCCGGCAGCCAGACATGCAGCGGCATGATCCCTGCCTTGAGGCCAAAACCCACGCAACCGAGCACGAAGACGGCCGTGGGAACCCACGCGTGTGGCCAACTGGCGATGGACCACAGATCGAACGACCCGCCCGCATAACGAAACAGGGCAAACAGAGCGAACAGGCAGAGCGTGCCGACGTGCGTCGCGACGAGATAGACCCAGCCGGCTTCACGCACGGCGTGTTTCTTGTCTTCGGTGGCAACCAGGAAAAACGCGGCCAATGCCATGATTTCCCACGCCATTAGAAACGTGACGCCATCGGTGGCCAGGACGACCAGCATCATGCCCGCGGTCATCAGCCCCCAGAACAATCGGAGTTTTCGGCCATTGCCCGGGTGCTCGGCCTGCTTCCAGTACGACAGCCCATAGATCGAACCCAGCGCCGAGATAAGCAGCATCGGAATCAGAAAGACCGCACTCAGCGCATCAACGCCCACGGCAAAATGCCCGATGGGCAGTCCCCAGGGCAATATCAGGTTGTCTGGCTGGCTGAACTTCGCTCCGAAGTGAATGATGAGCCCCACGGCGCCGATCAGCGAACCAACGACGTTGGCGACGGCCGCGAACCATTGTCCGAGCGACGACCGCCGACCCAGCAGCACCCCGGGCATGCCGCTGACGGCGATGCAGGCAACTGCGAGAAATAGGAGACGAATACTCATACTGAACTCTTCCGGCGTCGCTCCAAGGCGACGACTCCTTTTTGTAGCACAGGCGTCCCGCCTGTGGTGCCGGTACTCCGGCACATCTTCCTGGCCCATAATCTCGGGCACGCCCTTTCAGCGGCCCAGCATACGTGTGATCAGGTCCATGAATGGAACCAGGGATAGTAGCAACACAAACAGAATAACCAGGATGTACATCAGATACCCTTGGACGCGCCCTTGCTGCAGGATGCGGGCACCACCAAGGATGGACTTGATTCGCAGCCAGACCGGCATCAGGAAGCCATCGAGCACGGGTTCGGGAACGTGAGACTGGAATGCAGCGCCCGCGGGAAACGGCCCGCTGGGTTTGGCCGGATGAACCTGGGGCTTGAGAACCCAATGAAACAACAACACCAATGATTGCGCAAAGGACGAAGAGGTGTACTGCATTCTGGCGTCGGGTCGGGCGTAGCCGCAGTCCCAGGTGCCGACATCGGGCGAGGGGCTTCTTCGTTGCAGTGAGCGTGCAATCAGCGCTGCGATGGTGACCAGGACGATCAGCGACAGGCTGCACGCGGTCAGCAGTTGAATCGGCGCCGCATCCGCCAGTCGCACCGGCGATCCGGAAACACGCGCCCAGGAGTTGCTTACTTTCTCCAGAACCGGAACCACAATGATTGGAAACAGCCCGATCGCCACGCAAAGACCGGCCAGCACCGCCATCGGGACGATCATGCTCGCAGGGGCCTCGTGAGCCGTTGTCGCCGCCGGCGTTCGCGGCAACCCCACGAAGACGGCCCCGAAGGCTTTGACGAAACAAGCCAGCGCCAGCGCGCCGACCAGGGCCAGCGCGGGTGCGGCCAGGCCGACTGCGGGCCACGCGCCGGGTGTGCCGGTGGCCGTCTTGAATAGACCGACGTAGATGAGCAACTCGCTGACGAAACCGTTTAGCGGCGGCAACCCGCAGATGGCGACAGCGCCGATGGCGAACAAGCCGGCCGATAGAGGCATTCGCTTGCCCAGGCCGCCCATCTGATCGATCTCTCGCGTGTGCATCGCATGGACCACGGAGCCGGCCGCCAGGAACAGCAGGGATTTGAACAGGCAATGGTTCCACACATGCAACAGACAACCGGCCATGCCGAGCGCAACCCACACCGGTCGGTGCGTGGAGACGCCGATCATCGCCAGCCCCAACCCCATGAGAATGATCCCGATGTTCTCGATGCTGTGATAAGCGAGCAGTCGCTTCAGGTCGTGTTGTCCCAATGCGAAAACCACCCCAAGAACGGCGCTGATGGTCCCCAGCGCCAGAACGAGCACGCCCCAGCCCGCGGGGGGATGCCCGAGCAGCATGAGCGTCCGCAACAGGCCGTAGATGCCGATCTTCAGGACCACGGCCGAGAGGATGGCGGACACATGGGTGGGCGCGTTGGCGTGGGCGCCGGGGAGCCAGAAATGCAGCGGCATCATGCCGGCCTTGAGGCCGAAGCCAAGCAGAGCCAGGAGGAAGATCGCGGTCTGCATTGCCAGGCGCGTTGCTGGCGGCAGGGGCAGGAGGTCAAACGAACCGGAGGCCGACCGCAACAGAGCGAATAGAGCAAAAAGCGCGAGCGTGCCGATGTGCGTGCCGACAAGGTAGACCCAGCCGGCCTGCCGGGCCTCGCGCTTGTGGTCTTCCGTGCCGACGAGGAAGAACGCCGAGAGCGCCATCACTTCCCACGCGAAAAGGAATGTCACCCCGTCACCAGCGAGCGTGACCATTGCCAGGGCCGCCACAAGTAAACCGTAACAGAGCCGCAATTTTCGACCGTTGCGGGAATGCTCACTCTGTCGCCAGTACTGCATGCCGTAAACCGAGCCGGCGGCGCCCATAAGAAAGATCGGAACCATGAAGAACGCCGCGAGCGGATCCAGTTGCAGTCGCGTGACGGTTCCCGTGAGTATGCCCGGCAGGCTCAGTGTCTGCGGTGGTCCCCCAGACAGGATGCCCAGGGCTGCTACGACACCAAGCAATGATCCGGGAACGGCGAGGATGGTCGCAGTAAGTTGCCCCCAAGCCGCGCGCCGGTGCGCAAAAAGCCCTGGAACGCCGCTTAAGGCAGTCAGCACGCACGCCCACAATGTAAGGGCCATCCACATCTTCGTTCCTGCGATTCTATATGAGAATCAGCCGATGCTGGTCGTCCCGGCCGAGATTGGCTTATCGCCCCCGGTTGCTGGCCGTGGAGCGACCGTGGCTTCGACGCGAGCGAGCGTTTCCAGAATCTCATCACGAGCAGCCTGGCGGGTGATGGCTTTCTTGAATTCCGGGTTCTGTAGAACGAACCCAAGCCGGGACAACAGGTGCAGGTGGGCACGAACGGTCGGGCTGATGAACGTGAAGAGCGTGCTGACGGGTTGGCCGTCCAATGCGCCAAAATCCACGGGGCGATCGAGGAAACTCAGGGTCACCATCGGCCGGGACAGGTGCAGCACGATCGGGTTGCGAACGTGCGGGATGGCGATGCCATCGCCGATGCCTGTCGACCCCAGGGCCTCGCGGGCCAGGAGCACCTTGTAGAGGAACTCGCGGTCGACCTCCTCCGGCAACTTCATGGTGTCCACGATCGCGTGCAGGACAGTCGCCTTGTCGGTTCCGCCGATGCGGTAGTAAACGCCGCCGACGCGCAGCGCTTCGGTTAGAGTCGGGGGCTGCGTATCGCCGCCCTCAGGCTCGGAGAATATCTCCGGCGAGACGGCAATCTTCCGTGAGGTGGCCCATTCCAGCAGTTCAGCGCGGTTGAAGCGGTACTGGTCATTGATCTGATAGGCAGGGATCACTCCCTCCTTGATCCAGCGGTAGACGCTCTTCTCTGAGACATTGAGAAGACGAGCAGCGTCTTTTACGGTGAGTTTCATGGATCGCGGTCCTTTCTGACATTGAACCCCATTATCATCGCGCGTCCTAAGAAGTCCAGTCTGTTTCCTTAAACATCTATGTGTGGATATAATGTCATATGTGGCTGGGCGCCCTGCTAATCGGTCGCGGGTGGAAGAAGTTCTCGGATGTCGTTACAGATTGCAGCAAATCCGGTTACGAGAATTGCAGGGGCTGTTGTCGATGGCCGGGTATGGTGCTATAGTCGCTGGTCGAATCGGGTTCTTCAAGGACTCAGGTTCGCCGGGAAACGCGCTGTGTGGGTATGCATTGTGGTGGCTCGTTGCAGTGGGCTGAGCCGCGTCGGTGTGTCCGGTTGCTGCTGGGTATTTCAAGTCGTGGCTCCTGCTGTGGTTGGACAGGTAGAGCCCATTGGTTAATTTGCTCATCACGGTGCCCGTTTGGTTCGATCTTCCTGATGCGTGGGAAGGAGTTGCCTGTGAGTGTGTCTGCCCTGACCCAAGTAGATCAAGAGGCTTCCGTCGTCCCGGGCTCATTTCCCGAGGCGTCTCGCGGTCTCTGGTATGTGCTTCATACCAAAAGCCGGCAGGAGAAAGTGGTGGCCGGGGACTTGGCGGCAATGGGAATCGGCTGCTTCTTGCCTCTGGTCAGGCAGGTGCGCTATTATGGAAGCCGAAAAGCTTGGGCGGAGTTGCCCTTGTTCCCTGGATACGTGTTCCTGCGGGGCGAGGTCGACCACGCGTACGAGGCGGATCGGACCAAGCGGATTGCCCAGATTATCAGGGTGAGCCAGCAGGAAAAGCTCAATTGGGAACTGCGGAATTTGTACCTGGCTCTGTCGGCCAAAGCACCGCTGACGCCGTTTCCGTATCTGAAGGTAGGACTTAGAGTTGAGGTGAGGTCGGGACCGTTTCGCGGGCTGCAGGGAATGATCGAAGGACGGACACCAAAGGATCGTCTGCTGCTGCAAGTCGATATCTTGGGTCAGGCAGTGAGTTTAGAGATCGACGGGTCGTTGCTGGATGTCATCGAGTAACTGTGGTGCGCCACCCGGTTCCGTGGCCTCGGTTAAAGGCAAAGGCTTGTTGGGACGATAGTTGTATTTAAGACTGGAAGTCGCCTGCGCCGATATTCAGCGCATGCGACGGGGGCGGAGCCTTGCCAAAATTTGCGTGAATAGCAAGGTTGGGGTATGGGTGTGAGGATGAAAATGGATCTGAAGGCGAAGATTGGGAACGGATCGGCGGTTGTCGGCGTGATTGGACTGGGATACGTGGGCCTGCCACTGCTGCGGGCCTTCTTCCTGGCGGGGCATCGGGTCATCGGGTTTGATGTGGACGACAAGAAAGTAGTGGCGCTGAAGAAGGGTGAGAACTATCTGAAGCATCTGGGGGCCGGATTTGCCAACGAGATGGGACTCTCAGATCGGTTTGAGGCGACAACGGACATGGGCCGCATGGGAGAGGCGGATGTGCTGATCTCGTGTGTGCCGACGCCGCTCGGCAAGCACTTGGAGCCGGATCTGTGCTTTGTGGAACAGACGGCGGTCGATATTGCGAAAACACTGCGGCCGCAGCAGTTGATCGTGCTGGAGTCGAGCACATATCCGGGGACAACGCGTGAAGTGATGCTACCCAAGTTCACGGCCAAGGGACTGACGCTGGGGAAGGACGTGTTTGTGGCCTATTCGCCGGAACGCGAAGACCCAGGCCGGCAGGATCACAATACGCAGACGATTCCGAAGCTGGTGGGAGGATGCGATCCGGTGTCGGGCGAGTTGGCCACGATGCTCTATCGGCGGGCGATCAAGCAGGTGATCCCGGTGTCGAGCGCGGAGGTGGCGGAGGCGGCCAAGATTTTGGAGAACACATATCGGGCGATCAACATTGCCTTGGTGAATGAGATGAAGGTGGTGCTGACGGCGATGGGGATCGACATCTGGGAGGTGATCGAAGCGGCAAAGACCAAGCCGTTTGGCTTCCAGGCGTTTTACCCCGGGCCGGGATTGGGCGGGCACTGTATTCCGATCGATCCGTATTACCTCACATGGAAGGCCCGCGAAGTGGGGCATGCGACGCGGTTTATTGAACTGGCCGGGGAGATCAATCGGTCGATGCCGGAGTATGTCGTGCAGCGTACGATGCTGGCGCTGAACGAGCGAGGCAAGGCGGTCAGGGGATCACGGATCCTAGTGGTGGGTCTGGCGTATAAGCCGGATGTGGATGATGTGCGCGAGAGCCCGAGCTTCGAGATTATCGAGAAGCTGGAAGAACTGGGCGCCCACGTCGATTACAACGACCCGCATGTGTCGCGTACACACAAGATGCGTCGCTATGACTTGCAGATGAGCAGCGTGGAACTGACGCCGGAGAATCTGCGGTCGTACGACTGCCTGGTGATCGCGACGAATCATGCGGCGTATGACTGGAAGAAGATTGTGGAGCATGCGAAGCTCGTCGTGGATACGCGGAATGCGGTGAAGGGACCTGCAGTTGTGCGAGCATAAAGTAGTCAGTAGTCCGTGGTCAGTAGTCAGTAGCTGATCGCGGGTATCCGGAGGTGACATTGGCGGTTACATGGCGTGAATTACACGGAGCGAAGTTCGCCGGGCAGCGGGTGCTGGTGACCGGGGGCGCGGGGTTCATTGGCTCGCACATTGTCGAGGCACTCGTTGCGCTGGGGGCGGAGGTGGTTGTCGTTGATGACCTGTCGGGAGGGACATGGGTGAATTTGGATGGATTTGGGGCTGGTGTGCGGCGCGTGGAGGCATCGATCCTGGATGAGAAGGCGGTGGCGGCGGCGATGGCGGGGTGCCGGTGGGTGTTTCATGAGGCGGCGCTGGCGAGCGTGCCGCAGAGCGTGGCCGAGCCGGAACGGTTTTATCGCGTGAATGTGATGGGGACGCTGGCGGTGCTGATGGCCGCGAAGAAGGAGGGCGTGCAGCGGGTGATTTACGCGGGATCGAGCAGCGCGTACGGCGATCCGCCGGAACAAGGGCCGAAGAACGAGACGATGCCGGCGCTGCCGGTGAGCCCGTACGCGTCGGCGAAGCTGGCCGGTGAAGAGATGATGCGGGCATGGGCGCACAGCTACGGCGTGGACACGGCGGTGCTGCGGTACTTCAACGTGTTCGGGCCGCGACAGAACGCGAATTCGGCTTATGCGGCGGTGATTGCGGCGTTTGCGACGGCGCTGGCGCAGGGGCGGCGGCCCATGATTTTCGGGGACGGCGAGCAGACGCGGGATTTTGTGTATGTGGCGAACATCGTGCATGCGAATCTGCTGGCGGCCGGGTGCGAAGGGCGGGTCATGGGCGAGGTGTTCAATGTGGGGACGGGACAGTGCATCACGGTAAACGAACTGTACCGGACTGTGGCCGAGGCGATGGGCAAAGCGGATGTGAAGGTGGATTACCGCCCGGCGCGGGCGGGGGATGTGCTGCATTCGACAGCGGATGTCGGCAAGGCGACCAGGGTGCTGGGATATCGGCCGGTGGTGGAGTTTGCGGCTGGCGTGGGGGAAACGGTGCGATGGTATGGGAGCAACGCGACTTGACCGGCGCGAGGCAACATGGGCATTATATCGAGGTTATTCGAGAAGATCCGTCAAAGCGGAGAATTTCTGCGCCACACGCAAACGCCCGGCAACCTGATCCTCGACAGTTTCAGGCTAAAATGCCGACCGTTTGTCGCGGTCGCAGACGGGCTGAAACTCTCGCTGCTGCCGGGGAGCGGCGAGTCGTTCACGTTTTATGAGAATCTGATTCGCCGGGACTACCTGCAACATGGCATCCACGTCAAATCGGGCGATACCGTGCTCGACGTTGGCGCCAACATCGGGGCCTTTACCGTGGTTGCTGCACGTCAAGTCGGTCCGGCGGGCAGGGTGATCGCAATGGAGCCTTGCAGTGAGACGTGTCGTCGTCTCGAACACAACGTGAAGTTAAATGGGCTACACAATGTGACTGTGCTTCAGTGCGCTGTGGGCGGAAGCTGCGGCGAGATGCGATTGTCGGTGGCTGAGAAATCGGCTTACGCGTCCCTCTACACGGGATGCGACGGCAGGCAGGCGACCGCGATGTCGGAGGCAGTACGGGTGCGGACCCTTGACGACGTGATGGAGTCCCTGAAGGTCGATCACGTAAGCCTGTTGAAGCTCGACTGCGAAGGGGCGGAGTACGATATTCTGGCAGCGCTGCATCCTGCGGCCGCGAGCCGAATTGACCAGGTCTCGATGGAAGTCCATGCGATACCCGGGCACCAACGAGAGGAGATTCTGGCGGCGTTGCAGCGTTTGGGCTTCTCGCCAAAATCAACCTATCCCTTGACGGCATTCAGAGACAGGTGTCCAGAATGCGGTAATTCCGGGCCACAATCGGCCCAGGGATGAGACGGGAGAGGAGTGATCACACTTGGGAGCTGGAATCATGACTGAAACCGTGTCGGTGGACCAAACTTCTGGTGCAGAGCCCGGCGTACTGGGACCGCTGGTGTTGCTGGTGGCGCCCAGCGTGTCGGAACAGATGGGCGGCGAAGCGATCAAGGCCATCCAGATCTATCTGGAACTGGAGCGGCAGGGCGTGAGGGTTCGGCAGTTGACACACGATCGGGTCCGGTTCGAGATGGAGAAGAACTACCCCACGATGAAGGTGACATACATTCCCGATTTCTGGGAAGATCCGGTGCAGCGATTCGTGCTCAAGTTCCGGGCGACGCAGTGGTTGCTGACCCTGGTGTTCTACTGGCGGGCCTCGCAGTACATTCGCAAGCTGGCCAAGGAGGAGCCCGACCTCATCGTGCACTATACGTCGCCGGTGTCCCCGGTGCTGCCGGCGTTCCATGTCCCGGGCGTGCCGGAGATCATGGGGCCAATCAACGGAAATATTCACTATCCTCCAGCCTTCCGTCATCGGGAGAGCAGACCGTATCGCGCCCGCCGTTTGTTTCATAACGTTGCGAAGATCGTACATCGCATTTTCTTCAGTGGGCGACAGCGGGCGGACGTGCTGCTGGTCGCAGGCGGCGAGCGGACGGCCCGGTCTCTCCGCTGGGCGGGCTGCCGCCCGGAGCAGTTTGTGGAGACGCTGGACAGCGGCATCGCGGACCGGCTGTTCGAATGCCCGAGGATCGAGCACAGCGGAGTCAACCTTGACTTCGTGCAGAACGGCCGATTGGTCCCGCACAAGGGCGTGGATTTGATCCTGCGAGCCATGCAGCGTACGCGGCTGCCGGTGAGAATGACCGTGGTCGGCCGCGGGGAGGAGAAGCCACGAATCGAACGACTGGTTGCCGAACTGGGGCTGGGGCCGCGCGTGACGTTGATAGACTGGATTCCCGATCATGGGAGCATCCCGCAATTCCTGCGGCGTTTCCGGGCGTTCGTCTTCCCGAGCCTGGCGGAAGCCAACGGGATTGTGGTGCAGGAGGCGATGGCCCTGGGGCTTCCGGTGGTTTGCCTGGATTGGGGCGGACCCGGATTGCTGGTGACACCGGAGAGCGGAATCGCCATCAAGCCGCTGAGCGAAGAACACGTCGTCGACGAGCTCGCCAAGGCGATGGACCGGCTGGCAGAGGACGGTGAACTGGCAGACCGAATGTCTCAGGCGGGGAGAGCGATTGCGACGGACCGCGGGTTCGCATGGTCGAAACTCGCCCGCGTCTGGATCGGCATTTACAATCGCCTTCACGCACAACGGCAGCCCGAATCGCGGTCGGCGCCGGCGGCAGGTGATCTCGTGCCGGCCGTCCGCGACGCGAGCCCGATGCGGCAAGGCGGGAACTCATGAGTGTCGTATTGCGGTTGGTGAAGGGCGTGTACCGTGCCGTGCTGCCATTGCGGGTGCGGCGCTCGGCGTTCATGTGCAGGTTGAAAGCCCGCTTCCTGTGGCACGATGCGATCTATGATGAGCACTACTATCAGTCGGACATCGAAAGTGCCGCCGCGCTCGGAGCCCGCTCGATGTCCAATTCGATCATAGCCGAGTTTAATCCCAAACGAGTGATCGACGTGGGCTGCGGCACCGGCGCATTGCTCGAAGCTCTGCGCGATCGGGGCTGCGAGATTCTGGGCCTGGAGAATTCGGACGCGGCGCTTGCGTGGTGCCGGACTCGGCGCCTCAGCGTGGCCAAGTTCGATCTGGAGAAGGATGGCTCGGAGCAACTTGGTGCCTTCGATATGGCGATCAGCGTGGAGGTTGCCGAACATCTGCCGGAGAGGATCGCCGATCGCTTCGTGGACTTCCTCACCGAGTTGTCCGGAACGATCGTGTTCACGGCCGCGCAGCCCGGCCAAGGCGGCACGGACCACGTTAACGAACAGCCCCCTGCGTACTGGATAGCGAAGTTTGAGCAACGTGGGTTCAAGCACGACGTGGATGTCTCAGAGCGCTGGCGCGAAAGTTGGCGGGCAGCCGGCGACGTGGTGCCGTTCTATTATCAGAACCTGATCGTCTTCCGCAGAGCACAAGCATCCGGAAAAGATGTGTCGCCCGATCAGTGTGTGGGTGCCGAGGCCAAGTGACAGGGTGGATGCGCTGGAGCAGACTCCATGACCGTTGCTGAATATTTTGATCGCATCTACGTGGTCAACCTTCCCGAGCGGACGGACCGTCGCCGGCGGGTCATGGCGCAGATTCAGCAAGCGGGTCTGGGTGCATTTCCTGGCAAGGTCGAATTGTTCCCCGCGGTGAAGGTTGGCGATGCCGATGGTTTCATGAACGCGGGGCTTCGCGGGTGTTTTTTGAGCCACTACACGATTATCCAGCGGGCCAAGGCGGCCGGGTTGAAACGTGTCCTGGTGGTGGAGGATGATCTGGTGATCCCGTCGGCATTCCGGGAAAGCGAAGCGGGCGTGGTTGAGGCGCTGGAAACCCAGGATTGGGGATTCGCCTACCTGGGCCATGTGCTGCCGGCGACCAGACAGCAGTTTCCGGCGGTGATGGAAGAACATCGCGGGCCGGTGCTGCAGACGCATTTTTATGGTGTCAATGGTCCGGTGTTCGATCGACTGCTGGAGTACATGCACGGGGTGCTGACTTGGCCGCGGCACGATCCACGGGGCAGCCGCATTTCGCCGGATGGGGCATTCAGCATGTTCCGCGATCTCAATCCGGACGTGCGGACGCTGGTGGCACAACCCAACCTTGGCGAGCAGGGGAGTTCGGCCAGTGACATTATGCCTCGCTGGTTTGACCGAATCGGTTGGCTGCGGCCAATTATCGCTTCGGCCAGGAATTTGAAATATCGGTTGATGGGCACGCGCAGACTGGGTCAGACACCATGACTGAGGTCGGAGTATGGCACCAAGTTTGCGGAATGCGAGAGCAAGAATCGCACCGATCCAGAGCGAGGATTGTGCATGACGAGTGTACCGTCGGCTGCCTTGGTCGTGTCGACGCCGTCCGCCAGCGTTGCGGGCCGCGATATCACTCGACTGAGCGGGCACATCCCGGCGCTGGACGGGTTGCGCGGGCTGGCGATACTGCTGGTGCTGGCCCGGCACTTCACGTCCGACGTATCGGCCGCCGGCTGGATGGGCAAGGCTGTGCTGCGAGCGTGCTCGCTGGGCTGGCTGGGGGTCGATTTGTTCTTCGTTCTGTCGGGGTTTCTCATTACGGGGATTCTGCTGGATGCACGGGGAACGCCGAACTATTTCCGGAACTTCTACATGCGGCGGGTACTGCGAATATTTCCGCTGTACTACGGAGTCCTGGTTGTGCTGTTGCTGCTGCTCCCGCTGTTCATAAGCTACAACACGCCGGGGTTGCAGTCGGCGCTCAAGCACCAAACGTGGTTGTGGCTGTACGGGGTCAACTTCATGGGGTTGTTTGGCGTGCCCGCGGCAACGAACGAGTTATTCGACACGCAGCATTTCTGGTCGCTGGCGGTCGAGGAGCATTTCTATCTTGTCTGGCCCACGGTTGTGTTTCTCTGCGGCCGGCGGTCGCTGGCCTGGGTGTGCGGCGCCTGCATGGTGCAGGCCGTGCTCGTACGGCTGTCGATCGCCCTCTGGGGACACGACGTTGCGTTCTATGGTTATGTGCTGACGCCCTGCCGCATGGACTCGCTGGCATTCGGGGGACTGCTGGCCTTGGCGGTTCGCGACGACGCCTGGCGGGTGTGGCTGCGGAAGTGGTCCGGCGCCATCCTGCTCATAGCGATCGTTGCGGGCGGCGCGGTGTTGCTCAGGCCGCGGCAGAGCGGGGCGCTGGACGCGCTGGCCGAAGGCCTCAAGTACACGCTGCTGGCGATGTCATTTGGCGCACTGCTCCTGAGCAGCGTCCTGGCTCCAGCGCGGAGCCCCGGCGTGCGGATCCTGACAACCCCGGTGATGCTTTTCCTCGGCAAGTACAGCTATGGCCTCTACGTGCTCCATGGCATCCTGATGCCTCTCATGGATCGATACGCATCCTATGCGGCACTCGCGGCATTGCTGGGCTCACCGGCGGCCGGCGTTCTTGCCCGGCTGCTGATCGGCACGGGCGTCTCCGTGGGCCTGGCTGTGGCGAGCTGGCATTTGTACGAGAAGCACTTCCTCAAACTAAAGCGGTTCTTCGAATACCGCCGGCCGGCCGCGTGTTAACCTGTTGCCACATATCCGTGGCGGCCGTTCTTCGAGGCGATTGATGAGTACCAGCGAACATACGACGAGTGTGGATGTGATTACCGGCAATGAGCCCGGCTCGAGTGTCGCGGCCGCAGCCGCGCGGCCGGCCACCGGCGTCGACGGGGCCGCGGAGTGCGAGCCGCTTCTGATCATCCGCCCCACGTCCGGCTGGGCGGCGCTGAACCTGGCGGAAATCTGGCCGTACCGCGATTTGCTCTGGACGCTGGCGGCGCGCGACATCAAGGTGCGCTATAAGCAGACTGCGCTGGGCGTGATCTGGGTGATCCTGCAGCCGTTGCTGGCGGCCGGGATCTTCAGTTTCGTGTTCGGGAAGGTGGCCAAGCTGCCCAGCGACGGATTGCCTTATATCCTGTTCTCCTACGCCGGCCTGCAGGCGTGGGGGTTGTTCAACAAGGTGCTGAACAGCACGTCGAGTTCGCTGGTGGGCAATGGACACCTGATCAGCAAGGTCTATTTTCCGCGGCTGATTCTGCCGCTGAGCAGCCTGCCGACGATCCTGCTCGACTTCGCGATCGCCATGGCGATGATGGCGGTGCTGCTGGTGATCTACAAGGTGACGCCGGGGTGGGGGCTGTTGCTATTGCCGGTGTGGATGGTGATCCTGATGGCACTGGCGATGGGCGTCGGGCTATGGACGGCAGCGCTGATGGTGGAGTATCGGGATGTGGGGTATGTGCTGCCCGTGGCCCTGCAGATGCTGATGTACGCCAGTCCGGTGGCGTATGCCGTCTCGGCGGTGCCAGCCCAGTATCGCACGATGTTCTACCTGAACCCCGTTTCCGGGCCACTGGATGCGTTTCGCTGGTCGCTGCTGGGGAGCGGTTCGCTGGAGTGGTGGTCGATCGGCTGGTCGGCGGTATTGGCGGCGGCGGCGCTGGTGGTTGGAGCGTTTATGTTCAAGAAGATGGAACGGAAGTTTGCGGATATTGTTTAGGAGGTGGTCGGTGGTCGGTGGTCGGTGGTCGGTGGAAGGTGGTACGTGGTAGGGGGTCGGTGCAAAGGTGAGGACAAGCGTGGAAAGCAGGAAGAAAGTTGAGCGTTTTGAGGATTTGATGGCGTGGCAAATGGGGCGGGAACTGACTCGAGAGGTTTATGAGTTGACTGCTACAGCGGGGTTTCGGAGAGATCTGTCGATGGTGGATCAGATGCGGCGGGCGGCCGTGTCAATTGTAAGCAATATTGCGGAGGGATTTGAACGGCGTTCGCGAGCGGAGTTCTCGCGGTTTCTGATGATTGCCTGTGGCTCGGCCGGCGAACTGCGGGCGCAACTGTATGTGGTCGAAGACTGTGGTTATGTCGACGCGGCCGTTGCACAGCAATTGCGCCAACGGGCCGAATCCGTCTCTCGCATCATCGCCGCGCTGCGGCGTTCCGTGATCCAAAGGATGTCTCAAACCGGCAAATAGCCCAACCACATTCCACTTTCCACCTTCCACCCTTAACCTTCCACCCTTAACCTTCCACCACTCCTATGTCCGACCTAGCCATTTCCGTTCGCGGTGTTTCCAAGGACTACACGATTCTGCACGGTGAGGAGAAGCACACCCGCCTGGCCGAAAAGTTCATGGCCCGGCTGCGCAATCCGCTGCACAGGCCGGTGAAGGAAACCTTCCATGCTTTGACGGATATCAATTTCGACATTAAAAAGGGCGAGGTGGTGGGCATCATCGGCCGGAACGGCGCGGGCAAGAGCACGCTGCTGAAGATCCTCAGCCGCATCACCGAGCCGACGGCAGGGGAGATCAAGCTGTACGGCCGGGTGGCGAGTCTGCTGGAAGTGGGCACGGGGTTTCATCCGGAACTGACCGGGCGGGAGAACATCTACCTTAATGGCGCCATCCTGGGGATGACCCAGGCGGAGATCCGCAAGCAATTTGATGCGATTGTGGAGTTCTCCGAGGTGGAGAAGTTTCTGGATACGCCCGTGAAACGCTATTCATCGGGGATGTACGTGCGGCTGGCGTTCGCGGTGGCGGCACACCTGGAGCCGGAAATCCTCATCGTGGATGAGGTGTTGTCCGTGGGGGATGCTGAGTTTCAGAAAAAATGCCTGGGAAAGATGAAAGAAGTGTCGGAAGGGTGCGGGCGGACGGTGCTGTTCGTGAGCCACAATATGGCTGCCGTGACAACGCTTTGCTCGGGCTGCATCTTCCTCGCAAAGGGGCGGAGCATGGCTCAAGGACCGACAAGGGAGGTTGTCGATCAGTACATTGCCAGTGGCCGCGAGTCCAGCGGTGAAAAGACATGGACAGATCCGCATACCGCACCGGGGAACAATAAGATACGGCTGCGCGCGGTTCGTATTGTCTCAGGTGGAGCGATGACGGGGGATGTGAGCATCGACGAGGAAGTGCAGGTGGAAGTCGAGTTTTGGAATTTTAAACCCGGGGCGGCGGTTTCCGTCAGCATTCATGTGCTTGATCGAATGGCAACCTGCATTATGGCATCCGCCAATATGCCCTCTGCAACATTGAACCGTGACGAATGGTACGGGCGTCCGCATCCTGAGGGTATTTTCAAGTCCGTTTGTTCGATTCCGGCCAATTTTCTGAACGAAGGAACATATTTGATAAGTGCCTATGTGCTTATCGATGTCACGAACTTCGAGGCTTTCGCCAACGAGGTCGTCTCTTTTGAAGTGCATGAGACCGGGGCGATGCGAAAGGAATACGCGGGAGGTTGGATCGGCATGATCCGGCCAAAGTTGGCATGGCAGACGCAGTTTCTGGGACAAACGGCGGCAGCGCCTTTGGAGGAGTCAAGATGAAGGTGGTTATTCTCTGTGGTGGTCAAGGCACGCGTATGCGAGAGGAGACGGAGTATCGCCCGAAACCGCTCGTGGACGTTGGCGGCCGGCCGATCCTGTGGCATATCATGAAGACGTATGCCCACCACGGTTTCCGAGATTTTGTGCTTTGCCTCGGTTATCGCGGGAACATGATCAAGGAGTACTTCCTCAACTATGAGGCGATGAACAACGACTTCACGATCGCCCTGGGGCGAATGCACCAGGTCGCCTATCACGGGGCGCACCAGGAACAGGATTTTCGCGTGACGCTTGCTGACACCGGACAGGAGACCATGACCGGCGGGCGCGTGCATCGGGCGCAACGCTACATTGAAGACGATACATTCATGGTCACGTACGGTGACGGCGTCGCCGACGTGGATATTGGGAAGGTCCTGGCGTATCACAAGTCGCACGGGCGAATTGCCACGGTGACCACCGTGCGGCCGGTTTCCCGCTTTGGCATGCTGGCCGTGAGCGATGAGGGCAAGGTCGAGTCGTTCGCGGAAAAACCGCTGATCGATGGCTGGATCAGTGCCGGGTACTTTGTCTTCAATCGCGCATTCTTTGACTATCTCGGTGGCGACGAGTGCATCATGGAGCGCGAGCCGATGGAGCGCCTGGCGAAAGACAGCCAGATCATGGCGTATCGCCACGAAGGTTGTTTCTTCGCGATGGACACCTATCGCGAGTACAAGCAATTGAACGATCTCTGGGCCGCCGGGCAGGCGCCCTGGAAGGTCTGGCCGTAATGAACGATCTGGGCACTTTCTATCGCGGCAAGCGCGTCTTCCTCACCGGGCACACGGGCTTCAAGGGCTCGTGGCTGGCTCTGTGGCTGTCCACGCTCGGCGCTGAAGCTCACGGTTTCGCGCTGGCGCCGCCGACAAATCCGAGCCTGTTCGAAGAGGCTCGTGTGCGGGATCACCTGGCCGGTCACACGATCGGCGATGTCCGCGATTATGACGGGCTGGGGCGGGCGCTGGCCGCGGCGAAGCCGGAGATCGTATTTCATCTGGCCGCCCAGGCGCTGGTGAGGGCATCGTATCGCCAGCCGCGGGAGACGTACGAGACGAATGTGATGGGGACCGTGAATCTGCTGGACGCGGTGCGGGCTGCGGACAGCGTGCGCGTGTGCGAGGTGGTCACCTCCGACAAGTGCTATGAGAATCGGGAGTGGGTCTACGGTTACCGCGAGAACGATCCGATGGGCGGGTTCGATCCGTACAGTTCCAGCAAGGGGTGTGCGGAACTTGTCGTGGCGGCGTGGCGGCGGTCGTTCTTTAATCCGGCCGACATCGCCAGGCACGGCGTGAGCCTCAGTTCGGCGCGGGCGGGCAATGTGATCGGAGGCGGCGACTGGGCCGAAGACCGGATCATTCCCGACTGCATCCGGGCGCTGCAAAAGAACGAGTCGATCCTGGTGCGAAATCCGCGGGCGATCCGGCCGTGGCAACATGTCGTGGAGCCTCTGAGTGGCTACCTGCTGCTGGCCGCACGTCAGTGGGAGAGCCCGGCGGAACTGGCGGATGGATTCAATTTTGGCCCGACCAGCGCGGGCAATATCACTGTGGGCGAGATCGCAGAGCGCGTGGTTCGCGGCTGGGGAAGCGGCGCGTGGTATAGTCCGGCGGCGGCCAACCCGGCGGCTCGCGATCCGCACGAAGCGAATTTCCTGAAACTGGATATCACCAAAGCCACGGCGCTGCTGGGCTGGCGGCCGGCGTGGTCGGTTGACCAGGCCGTGGAGAATACGGTTGGCTGGTATCGCCAGCGGGCGGCGGGCGCGTTCGATGCGGCCGGGTGCTGTATCGAGCAGATCAAAGCCAGCACGCGAAGTGCCGTTGAGAGATGTGAAAAGCGAGAGTTGCAGGTATGATGGATTCGACTTCAACCGAACCCGCGACGAAGGAAGCACTCCGGGCCCAGATCCTGGAATTGGTGGCCCAGTACCATGGTGTGGCGTTCCCGGCCCGGCCGTTTGTGCCGGGGGTGACACCCGTGCCGATTTCCGGGCGCGTGTTCGACGCGGCGGACATGCAGTCGCTGGTTGATTCGGGCCTGGACTTCTGGCTGACGACGGGACGCTTTGCCTCGCAGTTTGAGAAGGAATTTGCCCAGGTCACCGGCGCGCGGACCGCGACGCTCGTGAACTCGGGATCGAGTGCCAACCTGCTGGCCCTGACAGCGCTGACGAGTCCGAAACTGGGCGAGCGGCAACTCAAGCCGGGGGATGAGGTCATCACGGTGGCGTCTGGGTTCCCGACGACGGTGAATCCGATCATCCAGAACGGACTGGTCCCGGTCTTTGTGGATGTGCAACTGGCAACCTACGACGTCGATGTCTCGCAACTCGAGCCCGCGCTCTCCGACCGTACGCGGGCGGTGATGCTGGCCCATACGCTCGGCAATCCGTTTGATCTGGCCGCGGTGACGGCATTCTGCCGCAAGCACAACCTCTGGCTCGTGGAGGATTGCTGCGATGCGCTCGGCGCGACGTTCGGAGGCAAGAACGTCGGGACGTTTGGCGATGTGGCGACAGTGAGTTTTTACCCGGCCCACCACATCACCATGGGCGAGGGCGGGGCCGTGCTGACGAATGGGCCAAAGCTCAAGACGCTGGTGGAGAGCTTCCGCGACTGGGGCCGGGATTGCTGGTGTGAACCGGGTAAGGACAACACCTGCGGCAAGCGGTTTGACTGGCAGTTGGGGCAGTTGCCCTTTGGGTTTGATCACAAGTACACGTATTCGCACATTGGCTACAACCTCAAGGCGACGGACATGCAGGCCGCCGTGGGGGTTTCGCAGCTCAGGAAGCTGCCGGAGTTTATTGCGGCCCGGCGGCGGAATTTCCAGTATCTGCACGAAGGGCTGAAGGATCTTGGGGATGTGCTGCTGTTGCCACAGGCCACGCCGGGTTCGGAGCCGAGCTGGTTCGGTTTCCCGCTGGCGGTCCGGCCGGAAGCGACGTTCACGCGTGAGCAGCTCATCCGGCACCTGGACGGAAAGAAGATCGGAACGCGGCTGCTCTTTGGGGGGAACCTGCTGCGGCAGCCCGCGTATGCAAATGTGCAGCATCGCAGGATTGGCGAACTGCCCAACTCGGATTTTGTGATGAATCGGGTGTTGTGGCTGGGTGTGTATCCGGGCCTTACGGACACACATCTCGATTATGTAATTGAAATGATCCGGCGGTTTGCGAGGTCGTGAAATGCGCTGCCTGGTTACAGGTGCTTCTGGCCATCTCGGCTCCTTTTTAGTGCGTCTGCTTGTGGAGCAGGGCCACGAGGTGATTGCCTTGGTGCGCGCGGATAGCAGCTTGTGGAGGTTGGAAGGGATTGCTGAGCAGGTGAAGATTATCCATGGGGATCTGACAAACTACCCCGCATTGCGGCGCGATGTCGTGGCTATGGCTCCAGAGGCCGTGTTTCACCTGGCGTGGGCGGGTGTAACAGCCGAGAACCGCAATGATCCGCGCCAACTGACGTGCAATGTGACGGGCACACTGGAACTGTGCGATATTGCGCGCGAGGCGAGGTGCGGGACATGGATCGGTGTGGGTTCGCAGGCGGAGTACGGGCCGTATGAGATCGCGTTGCATGAGGATCTACCTCCACGGCCGAAGACCGTCTACGGTGTCGCCAAGCTTTGTTCCGGCTTATTGACGCAGAAGATGTGCGAACTGGCCGGTATTCGATTTGCGTGGGTTCGACTGCTGGCAACCTACGGTCCCATGGATGATACGCGACACCTGATTCCCACGGTCGTCCGCAAACTCATGGCAGGCGAGTGTCCCGCATTGACATCGGGTGAGCAGAAGACGGATTACCTTTACGTTGAGGATGCTGCCCGCGCCTTGGCAGATATCGCTCGAACAGCAACCGCAAACGGCTTCTTCAACCTTGCCTCGGGGACGCCCATAACGGTGCGGAGCCTTGTCGAACAGATTCGCGATCAAATTGATCCGGCCTTGGCTCTGGGATTTGGGGAAGTGCCATACAGGCCGGACCAAGTGATGTACCTTTGTGGCGATGCGGGCCGCCTTGCGGCGGCGACGGGATGGAAGCCGACAGTCAGTTTAGTATACGGATTGGCGAGGACGATCAATTGGGCTCGACAGGCAGCAGCCGGGCGGGGACGCGATGGCACGAGCAGTGTGCCGGCGAGGGTCGTGGCGCTCGGTTCGGTTTGACGCCAGCGAATCGCGAAAACCGCTGGTCGTTTAATGCAGGTTATCTTTCATGAAAGCATCTGACTATCTTGCTGGATTTCTTCGGGCGCAGGGCGTCGAGCAGGTCTTTGAGATGTCCGGTGGCATGATCACCCACATTCTCGATTCCTGTTGCCGGATGGGAGCGCCCAAGGTCATATCCATGCACCATGAGCAGGGGGCGGCCTTCGCAGCGGATGCAATCGGGCGGATGACAGGTGCCCCCGGAGTTGCAATGGCAACGAGCGGGCCCGGGGCCACAAATCTGCTGACGGGCATCGGAAGTTGCCATTTTGACTCCTCGCCGGCAGTCTTCATCACGGGCCAGGTCAATCGACACGAGCAGAAGGGCCAGCGCGCCATACGGCAACTGGGGTTCCAGGAAACCGACATTGTGGCCATGGCCAAGCCCATTACCAAGGCGGCCTGGCAGGTGGATGATCCCGGGCAACTGCCGGCGATCCTGGCCGAGGCATTCAGCACAGCGGTGAGCGGTCGGCCGGGTCCGGTGCTGGTGGACATCCCGATGGATGTGCAGAGGGTGCAAATTGACGCCGAGCCCAAACGGATTGAGATTTCCGACACGGCAGACCCCGCGGCCGGGGATTTTGTCGAACAATTGCTGGCGGCGACGAAACAGGCAAAGCGTCCGTTGATTCTTGCCGGAGGAGGCGTTCGCAGTGCGCTGGCAGTGGAGGCATTCCGGCGATTCGTGGCGAATCTCGGCGTGCCGGTTGTTCATTCCTTGATGGGCGTGGACCTGCTGTCGCATGGCGCGCCGCTACGAGTGGGCATGATCGGCAGTTATGGCAACCGCTGGGCGAATCTGGCGCTGGGCAGGAGCGATTTGGTGATCGTGCTGGGAAGCCGTCTGGATGTGCGGCAGACGGGTGCGGATCCGATTAGATTCAAGGGCGATCGTCCGTTCTTCCACGTTGATTGTGAACCGGGGGAGATCAATAACCGGGTCACGGGTTGTCATTCGCACGTTGCGCACCTGCGGCGGTTCCTGGAGGCTGCGGCCGGCATGGCGGAAGGGCGGCGTATGCTAGGCATCGCCGAGTGGCTTGGCGAGATTGGCGCTCTGCGCGAGCAATGGCCCGACACCGGCGAATTGAACGGCGTTCCTGGCATCAACCCGAATGTGCTGATGCGGGAGGTTTCCGAAGTGTCGGAGGCGGCTGCGGCATACGTTGTCGACGTGGGTCAGCATCAGATGTGGGCGGCCCAGTCGCTTCGGCTAACACCGGCACAGCGCTTTCTGACCTCCGGCGGGATGGGGTCGATGGGCTTTGCTCTTCCAGCCGCGATCGGTGCGGCCATAGCCTGCGGGCGCCCAGTGGTGGTCATCGCGGGAGACGGCGGATTCCAAGCGAACATCCAGGAGCTTCAGACCGTGGTGCGCAATCGCCTGCCGATCAAGATCGTGGTTGTAAACAACCAATGCCACGGCATGGTGCGGCAGTTTCAGCAGAGCTATTTTGAAGGACGCTATCAGTCCACGCTGTGGGGCTACAGTTGTCCGGATTTCGAGCGGATCGCCAAAGCGTACGGCATTGAGGCGGCGACGGTCAGCACGCCGGAGAAGCTGAGTGACGCGATCGAGTGTTTGTGGAGAGACCCTGGGACGCCCTCGCTGTTGCAGGTGATGGTCGATACACAAGCGAACGCGTATCCCAAGCTGGCGTTTGGGAAGCCGATCACGGAGATGGAACCGTTTTCCAAGCCGCTCGATATGGAGGCGACGTAATCTCTCGTTTGCGTGTAGAGGAGTCTCGGACAGATGAATCTTCCCCGCGTATCGCCGGTGAGTTCGGAGTTGCAACGACCGTTCTGGTCGGTGATGATTCCGACATTCAACCGCACGACTTACTTAGAACAGTCTCTGCGGAGTGTGCTCGATCAAGATCCCGGCCGCGAGGAGATGCAGATTGAGGTCGTGGATAACTGTTCCACAGCAGTCGACATGACCGCAACGGTTAAGCGCATTGCAGGTGATCGCGTAGCGGTGTTTCGTCAGGAACACAATCTCGGGGTAGCCGGGAACTGGAATGCGTGTGTTGCGCGCTCTCGGGGGCACTGGGTCCATATCCTTCACGATGATGATTACGTATTGCCAGGTTTCTATCAGCGCCTCCGGAACGGCATTCAAGATCGCACTCGAGTTGGAGCTGCATGGTGCCGCTACAACCGCGTCAATGGCGACGGAATGCCGCTTGGCTGCTCCGAAATCGAGCGAACCACGGCCGGCACGTTGGATGGTTGGTTGGAGCGAATTGCGGTCGATAATGTGGTGCGCTGTCCGGCAATAGTGGTGAAGCGATCGACCTATGAGAATCTTGGTGGATTCACGAGCGACAACGATCCTGTTCTCGATTGGGATATGTGGAAGCGGATTGCGTTGAATTATGATGTGTGGTTCGAACCGGAGATATTGGTTTGTTATCGCGAACATGCCGGGGCCGCCACGTCGAGGATGTTTCGACGGGGGGAAATCATCGCGGCGGCTGCCCGCTCAATCGACATCACGCGCAATTCCTTGCCCCGGGAACTAGCTGCGAGTCTAGTAAGAGAAGCGAGGGAGCGCTTCGCACAACACGCGACGAGCAGCGCAGCGACGCTGCTTTCGGCGGGGGATCTTTCCGGAGCCATGGCGAATATGTGGCAGGCGACAAGGCTCTGCCGATCATGGCGGACAGCGAGGACGATTCTGGGGTTCTGTCGCCGGAGCCTTGCGTTGGGCGTCAGACGGGTACTGGCTCCCAGGCCTTGAGCGAAGCAAAGACGTCACACTCGAGAATCGATAGGCATTCAGCGCGGTATTTGGGGCTCACAGATCTGCATTGATAACCCCTTTCAGAGTCCAAGGACAGATTTAGATTGTCGCCCTTTCACCTTTCATCTTAAGACTGCGTTGTGATGTTAATGGAGTTGAAGACATCTGGTGGCACGGACTTGGCGCGTGGATAGTGTGCGGCAATCGGAGACGGTAATGGAGCAGTCGAACAAGGACATGAAGGATCGTCTCAAGGTATTGCTACTATTGCACAGCCTGTCCAGAACGGGGGCGCCGAAGATCGCATTAGACATCGTGGAGGAGTTGGCGGCGGATGTGTCGTTTATGGTAGTGTCGCTTGAGGGAGGAGCACTGGCGGGGCGGTGCGGAGAATTAGCGCCGACAGCGGTGGTTGGGGACTTGCCGAGTGGGAACACGTGGTCGAGGCGCGCGCGACGGAAGTTGGCGAAGTGGGGCCTGGAGCGGCAACTCGCACGATGGGGACCGGATGTGGTGTATGTAAACTCGGTCGCAGCGTTGCCGTTGGTCCGCGGGCTCAGGTTGCCAGCGCGGCCGATGATTCTGCATGTGCATGAACTGGATTCGTATCTTGCGGTGTATCGCGCATCGCACGAGGAGGAATTGGTGCGGCGGCCGATCCGATATATCGCCGTCGCTGAGGCGGTGCGGGAAGCCATGGTGCGTGTGGCGGGGATCGGCGGCGAGCAGGTGGAGGTGATCCCCGAATTCATTCGGATGGATCAGCGACCAACGGAGGCGGCGGGACAAGATCGCTTGGACGGGAAGTATGTAATTGGCGGCGCGGGGGAAACCAACATGCGTAAGGGAGTGGAAAGCTGGCTGCGGATGGCGGTTGAACTGCGCCGATTGCGGGACGATGTGCGGTTCGTGTGGGTAGGGTTAATCGGGGGCGTGGAAGGGGAGATTTACAGGGGCATGGCGCGGAAACTGGGCGTGGGGGCCGTGGTCGAGTTCGTGACGCACACCGATCGGCCGCTCGACTATTACCGGGGATTCGACGTGCTGGCGATGACGTCGTGGGAGGATCCGTGCCCGATCGTGGTGCTGGAGGCCATGTCGCTGGGGAAGGCCGTCGCGTGCTTTTCAGGGGCAGGCGGGGCTCCGGAGGAAGTTGGCGAGACAGGTGCGGTGGTAGATGGCTTTTGCCCGCGGCAGATGGCTGAGGCGATTGATGGGATGATCCGCGAGGGGCGGATTGGCGGGCATTGGGCGCAAGCGAGGCGTGACCGAATTTGGGAGCGTTTCTCGTCGCGGGCGGTTATTCCGCAGATACGCGAGCAGATCGCCACGGCGGCTGGTATGCGAGGACGCGGCCGATGTCTTTAACAGGAACAGAAGCGGGATCGAGTGTAGTGGTGGGCGCAGTGTCCGCGGTGGCGGTGATCGTACTCAATTGGCGAGGGTTGGTGGACACGCTGCAATGCTGCGCCTCATTGGCTGGGGCGACGTATCGAGGAATGCGCGTGTATGTCGTGGAGAATGGATCGGGTGATGACTCGGCCGAGGTACTGTCGCGGGAGTTCCCGCAGTTCACGCACATTGCCAACGTGGAAAACCTCGGCTTTACCGGCGGGAACAATGCGGCCATGGATCGGGCGCTGGCGGACGGGGCCGAGTATGTGCTGCTGTTGAACAACGACACGGAGGTCGCGGCGGATTTCGTGAGCCAGATGGTGGCGGCGGCGGACGCGGATCCGACGATCGGTGTGGTGGGGGCGAGGATCTATTACCACAGCCGGCCTGATGAGCTTTGGTACGGTGGCGGGCGGATTGACCTTGGGGGGTGGCCGATCGCCAGGCATGTGGACGAGGGCAAACGTGATACAGGCGA
Organism: Phycisphaerales bacterium; assembly: GCA_025361735.1. Taxonomy (GTDB): domain Bacteria; phylum Planctomycetota; class Phycisphaerae; order Tepidisphaerales; family Tepidisphaeraceae; genus JANYKD01. The sequence goes on along the minus strand of JANYKD010000506.1, from coordinate 43,664 downwards.
GGCGTCCGGCGGAGAGACGGACTTTGTGACGGGTTGTTGCATGCTGTTGAGGGCGGAGATGGTGCGGCAAGTGGGCATGCTGGACGCAGCGTACGGGTATTATGATGAGGATGTTGATTTGTGCCTGCGGGCGAAGGCTGCGGGGTGGCGGGTCTGGTATGAGCCGCGGGCGAAGTTGTGGCACAAGGTGAGCCGGTCGACGGCGCGTGTGGGGGAGGCGGTGCTGTATTACGGCTGGCGGAACCAGGTCGTGCTGGCGCGGCGCAATATGGATCGCATCGCGGCGCGGCGTGTAGCGCGAGTTTGCTGGCGTGAGGCGTGGAAGAAGGAAGCGTGGTTTCCCAGGGAGAAGGCGGCCGTTTTGCAGGGAGCGTTTCACGGCTTGACCGGCCGCGAGGGGATGCTGAAGAATCCTGGGAAGAGCTGGTTCTGGGGAGTGCTGGCCCATGGGCAGCGGGTGTGGTGGATTATCAAGCAGCGATTGGGATTAATCTGATGGGGATGGCCGCGGCAGAGAGCAGGCAAGGCGTAATGCGAGTTCTGGTTGACGGGATCACCTGGCGGAATCCGACTCAGCGCGGCGTGCAGCGATATTTCTTCGAGGTACTCTCGCGCATGGAACCGAGCGTGAATGTGGACATCTGGGTGAAGGAAGGGATCCACGGCGAGGTGCCGGGGAATTGCCGCGTGCTGGAACCGCGGAACGGATATTATCCGCGGCGGCGGGACCTGCCCGGGCGCATTCGCGCCTGGGCCGCGTGGCGACGGTGCCGGCGTGAGTTTGGCGGTTACGACGTGTTCCATTCCACGTTCTTCACGCGTCCGCTGGTGGAAGGACCTGCGGAAGTCGTGACCGTGCACGACATGATCCCGGAGCGGTTTCCGTGGTTGTGCTACTGGCCGGGCTGCGCGGAGCATGTGGAGGACAAACGGCGGGCCATGGAGGCGGCGAAGGTGTGTGTCACGGTTTCGGAGGCGTCGGCTCGCGAGGTCAAGGCGTTCTACCCGCACGTGGCGGCGAAGGTCCGCGTGACCCAGTTGGGGGCGGACCACCTCGTGGCAAGCGCGGCGCAGGTCGAGGCCGGGCGGCTGCACGAGCCGGAGTATGCGTTGTACGTGGGCGATCGCAATGGATACAAGAATTTCGCGGTCGTGCTTGAAGCCATGTTGCATCGGGCGTGGCCAAAAGGCGTGGACCTGGTGCTGGTGGGTCCGCCGTTCAGCGTGCATGAAGCACTGGGAGTGCGACGGATGGGGTTGGAAAGCCGGGTGCGGCATTGCGGCGTGGTGTCGACCGCTGAGCTGCAGCGTGCCTACCGCGACGCGAAGGCGTTCGTGTTTCCATCGCTGGCGGAGGGATTTGGTTTTCCGCTGCTGGAGTCGCAGAGCCTGGGCTGTCCGGTGATCGCCAGCGACATCGAGGTGTTCCACGAGACGGGTGGGGAGAGCGTGCTGTATTTTGACCCGCGATCGCCGGAATCGCTGGCCCACTCGATGCAGGGGATGATGGACGACCGGGTGCGGAGCGAACTGGTTTCCCGCCAGCCAATGAACGTGCGGCGTTTCAGTTGGGACCGGTGTGCGATGCAGACGCTGCAGGCGTATCGGGCAGCGGCGGGTGGCCGGAGCGATCCGGTGAGCGGCACCGGCAATGGCACGGGCAAAAGGTAATGCATGGGCGCGACGAGCGTGTTTCTCCGCAGTTATTACCGCCTGGCTCGGGATCCGAACACGGATGTACGGCTGGGGCGGTGCCTGGCCAAGTCGGCGTACTGTCATCTGCGCGGGGCGCTGATCTTTGCGCATCACAATACGACAATTCGCGGCATCCGGAACATCGAGACGAAGGCGGGGCGATTGTTCCTGGGCGTCTACCAAGTGGGATTTCTGTCGCATTTCGACAAGTCGTACATGCACGTTCGCGGAAAGCTGGTGGTGGAGGGGGACGTTTCACTGGGCAAGGGTTGCCGGGTGGACGTGGGTCCGGGAGCGACCTGTATTCTGCGGGGATGCACGGTCACCGGGGCGACGAATGTCATCGTGGCCCGTCGGACGGAGATCGGGGAGGGGACGGTGATTTCCTGGGGGTGCGAATTCCTGGATGAGAACTGGCACACGATTGCGTATGAGGGAAGACGCGAGCGGGAAGGCGGGATCGTGGTCGGTCGCCGGGTATGGATCGGCAGTCATGTGAAGGTGTTGAAAGGCGCGAGGATCGCCGATGGGTCGGTCGTGGCGGCCGGCTCGGTGATCACCAAGGCGTTCGACGAGCAGAACGTGCTTCTGGCGGGGAATCCGGCGGCAATCGTCCGCCGAGGCGTGAGCTGGCAGTGAAGTTGGCGACGGAGCCGTGTGGCAGGCGTGATTGAGGATTAATGTGATGACGTCGGTTGGCGGCAGGCCGCGGGTGCTGGTGATTTCCGGAGCGTATCCGCCGATGAAATGCGGCGAAGCGGATCACGCCATGCACCTGTGCGCGAATCTGGCCGCGTGTGGAGCGGATGTGGAACTGCTGACGACGCGGCGATCGGACGCGGTGCGTGATGGGTCAGCGCTTGGTTGGCGCATCCGTGACGATATGGATGGATGGGGGTGGTCGGAGGTGGGAAGATTATGGCGGTGTCTGCGAACGGGGCGATATGACGGCACCTTGCTGCTGTTTCCGGCGCAGTACAACGATGAGCCGATGATCAGTTTTGCGGCGACAATGGCGAAGCATGCCCGGCCGGCGATGCGGTTTGTTACCATGTTCGAGTACGTGTGGGGAACGAGCGGGCGGACGCGGCTTTCGCGATGGGGCTCGCGGGCGGCGAGCTGGTTTGCCGGCGCGGGCGCGGATGGGCAGTTTGGGACATTGTTGCGGGACAGCGACCGGTTGCTCGTGCTGAGTGATCAGCACGCCGATTTGCTGGCGGCTCGGGGACCGGGCATCAGGGAGAAGGCTGTGCTGGTGCCTCCGCCGCCGCTACTGCGGATGGCGGAAGGTCATGCGGCCGCGGCGCGGCAGCGCGGGCGGGCGAAGCTGGGATTGACGGACGACGCGATTCTGATTGTCTACTTCGGCCGCGTGTACCCGAAGAAGGGGATCGAGAACCTGCTGGAGGCGCTGGGAATGCTGGCATCGCGTGGGTTGATGGGGAACGCGCAGGCGCTGCTGATTGGTGGTCCGCTGGCCGACAATGATGCCGACTCGCGCGAATTCCGGCGGCGTCTGGAGATGAAGATCGTGGAATTGGGGGCCGGCGAGTCGCGGAAGATCCCGGGCAGGTCCGGAATAAAGGTCGAGCAGACGGGGGAATTCGCGCATGACAGCGATATGGCGTCATTGTATCTGCATGCCGCGGACCTGTGCGTGCTGCCGTTTGTGGACGGTGTATATCTGAACAACAGTTCCTTTGCGGCGGCGGCGGCACACGGATTGCCGATCGTCACGACGCGCGGGGGTCGGCTGGAGAAGCCCTTTGTCGACGGTGAAAACGTGTGCCTGTGCAGGCCGCGCGACTCGGAGGACCTGGCACGGGCCATGGAGAGCCTGCTGAGAGATCCGACATTGCGGACGCGGCTCGGCGCGGGGGCACGCCGGCTGGCCGCGGAATGGTTTGAATGGCGGGGGGCGTCGGAGAAAGTGCTCAAGGCGGTCCTGGGTGAAAATGGGGCGGAGGCCTGTCGAGCGGACTCCGGACGGACAGGGCCGGATTGCTCGTATACGCCTGATGCGGGGCTGGACGGACATGCGTTTGGAGCGTGACGGAATGATGGGCTTCCATGCTGAGTGAGTGATATGAAGATAGCATTTATCAGTTTCGAATACCCGCCTGACACAGCCGATGGTGGCATATGCACGTATGTCGCGGAGGCCACGAAGATGCTGGCGGAGCGCGGGCACCAGGTGGAGGTGTTTGCATCCAGCCGGCAGCGGGAGGGCGTGGAGGAGACGCCCTGGGGCGTGCGCGTACACCGAGTGCTGGAACCGGACCACTTCAAGTTCCCGGCCCGGATCGGGGCGGTGTTTGCATCGCGACACCGCGAGGTCGGATTTGAGCTGATGGAGGGGCCGGATTATTACGCAGACGCATCCGAGGCGGTGAAGCTGGCGCCGGACGTGCCCCTGGTGGTGAAACTGCACACGACAAGACAGCAGGCGAAAGAGATTGAGGCGTCGTTGATTCCGCCGCTGCGACGGTTTCGCATATGGCTGGGGGCAGCGCGGCGTGGGCAGAAGGTGCTCTGGTCGCCGTTCCATCCGGACTACATCGGAGAGTCGGAACATGTGCTGGCGGCCGATGAGGTGGCGGCGCCTTCGGAGGCGATCGGCCGGCGTGCGGTGCGGGTGCTGGGATTGCCGGAAGAGCGACTGTCGTGTTATCCATATCCGTTCACCCCGCGGGCCAGTCATCTGGAAATTCCGCCGGGTTCGAGGCGGAACAAGCTGGTCACGTTCGTGGGCAGGCTGGAGATCCGCAAGGGTGTGATTGATCTCGTGCGGGCCATTCCTGCGATCGTGAAGGCGCGGCCGGGCACGGAATTCTGGTTTGTCGGCGATACGGGATTTTCGCCGGATCCCAGGGTGTCGATGCTGGATCATTTGACGGGTCTGCTGGGTCCATATCGGGACGTGGTGCATTTCAAGGGCAAGGTGCAATGGGAGAAAGTACCGGAGGTTCTGGCGGAGTCGACCGTGTGCGTGATTCCCAGTTTGTGGGAGAACTTCCCGTTCGTTTGCCTGGAGGCGATGTCGGCGGCACGAGCAGTCGTGGGGTCGAGCGCCGGGGGGATTGCAGAACAACTGGCACATGGGAGGGTGGGGAGGCTCGTGCGGCCTGGGCGGCCGGAAGAGATCGCCGATCGGGTGCTCGAGCTGCTGGGAGACGAGCGGCTGCGCATCGATCTGGGGCGGGCCAGCCGCGAGCGCGTGCTGTCGGTGTACAACCCGGATACAGTGTACGAGCAGCAAATGCGGAGCTACCGTCGGGCGATTGAGCAACGACAGCGGTCGGGGCCCCGGCGGGCGCCGGCGTCGTAGGGGTGGGATGGAGTGACTGAAGACCTATGGCCCAGAAGATTCACTTGATCTACCAGAACCTCGGCTTTGAGAAATGGCACATGGAATGGCTGCTCGCACTGCTAAAGGGGTTTGACGTGGAGTGCATTCTGGATCCGGACCGATCGGTCCGGCTGGATCGGGCGATTGTGGTTCCAGCGCCGGGCGGTCCGGACAGCGAGGCGCGGATCGGGGCACACCTACGATCGTTCCGGGAGCGGGGACTACGCGTGGGGCTTGCTCATGTGACCGACGAGTGTTTTGACGAGCCAATTGGGTACTACGAGCATGTGGATTTCGTGTTTCGCAACCACTATCGACAATCGGGGCAAAAGCCGGGGCACGGGTTCTATTATCCGTTGGGGAGTCCGGTCGGCCTGAAAGAGAATCTGGTGAGCAAGCCGATCAACCAGCGCAAGTACACATGGTCCTTTGCGGGGCAGATCAAGACCTCGCGGCAGGCGATGCTGAAATCGGCAGAGCGGATCAAGGGGGGATACGCGCACCTCACGCACGATTGGGACGATCCACGCGGGCTTTCCCGGAAGGATTATGCGGCATTGTTGTCCGACACGGTCTTCGTGCTGTGCCCACGGGGAAATTGTTCGGTGGAGTGTTTCCGGTTGTACGAGGCGCTGGATGCTGGGGCGATTCCGATCGTGGAAGACGAGGGTGGTCTGGCGATGTGCAAAGAGTTCCTGGATCCACGGAATTTCATGAGGATTGGTCTTTGGCGTCGGAGCTACTGGCAATACCACTTTCGGAACCCGCTGAAGCGGCAGAGTTACTGGGAGGCCGCGTTCGGGGAGTTTCCCGTACCGCGGCTGATGCATTGGGAGACGCTTGAGACGCTGCTGCAGCGAATCGATATCGACCGGGTCTCAGCTCGCATTCGGGAATGGTGGGGCCAGCATCAGGCCTTTCTGCGCAGCCAGATGGCAACGGTGATCGAAAGAGCATTCTTCGACGTGAAGGAGCCGGCGATGGCCGGATGAGATAGGGCCCCGTATGAGAGGAACGTTGCTATGATAGACGCGAATAGAATCAATCCAGTAAATGCCCTTCTGGCGGAGCGCCCATCGTTCCACGGCGAAACAGCGGCTGGCACACAGAGTTGGGGGTTGGCGGCGGACGTGCTCTACTGGATTCAAACCAATGTGCCGCAGGGTGGTTGCACGCTGGAGACGGGGTGCGGCTACTCGACGGTTGCATTTGCGTCGGCGGGCGGTGCCCGCCACACGGTGCTCTCGCCGTTTGCGGGGGAACACACGCTGATTCGTCAATGGTGCGCCGGTCACGGTATGGACCTGGGGCAAGTGGCGTTTGAGGCCACGCCCTCGCAGGATGTGATCTATCGACTGGGAACCGAGCCGCTGGACATGGTGCTGATCGACGGGGCTCACGAGTTCCCGATCCCATTCATCGACTGGTACTACACGGCTGACCGGATCAACGCGAACGGTTACCTGGTGGTGGACGATACGCAAATCCCAACTGGGTATGTGTTGCGGGACTTCCTGTTGCAGGAGAAAGGGCGCTGGGCCCTGGTCACTGAGTTTGGGCGAACGTCGGTGTTCCGCAAACTGACGGAGAAACCGGTGGCTCGCGGTATGGGGTGGAGCGACCAGCCCTGGAACATGATGGACCTGAGTATGAAGGGTCGTTTGAAGCGGAAACTACGGACGATGATGGGGATCGGCGAGTGAGAGATTCAGAGCCATGACATTCATGCACGCTATCGAGACGCGTACGGCTGAGTTTGCGAAAGGAACCCTGGACCTGACGCTGGCGGTGTGCGCGTACAACGCGGCGAGGCGCCTGCCGGCGGTGCTGGAGGCGTTCGCGCGCTAACGCGTCCGGGCGGGGATCTCGTGCCAAGGATCCAGCAGGGATGGTAGACGGTGCATGTGGTGTGGCCTGCCAGACAAAATCAGAACCTGTTGCAATAGGTCTGGCGAATTACCCCGATCTTTCCGCCTGTGGGCTAGGCAATGATCGGGTGCCGACCTTTCCCAAGGACCAGATGCCATCCCTTATCTTACTGGAGGTTATGCCTCGCGTGAAATTCAAGGGGCACATTCCGGCCTTGGATGGCCTCCGTGGAATGGCGATCTTGTTTGTAATGGTGTTTCACCTGGCCAGTGGGTACGGAACGTCGCAGTACCCGGGGATGTTCGGGCGTGTTTTGTTCAGCCTTGCCAAGGTCGGTTGGTGCGGGGTCGATCTCTTCTTTGTGCTGTCAGGCTTCCTTATTACCGGTATATTATATGACGCCAAGGGTTCGCACCATTACTTCCGTAACTTCTATATGCGGAGAGTTCTACGGATATTTCCTTTGTATTACGGCATACTGGTGTCTTGTTTCATCCTGGCGCCGGTGTTCGCGCGGCATTACATGGGCGAGTCTAGCGGTCAGGTTTGGCTTTGGTTCTATGCGAGTAATATCTACCCTGTGTTGGGATATGGAAAACTGATCGTGCCTAACGCTATCGGGTTCGAGTTTGGGCATTTTTGGTCGCTGGCGGTCGAGGAACATTTCTACCTGATCTGGCCCATGATCGTGTTTCTATTCGAACGTAAGACGCTTATCTTGGTTGCTGCTGGCCTAACGGTAATGGCCGTGTGCTGCCGTATCGCTCTACTGGACCGACCGCTGCTGACCTACGCTTTCACACCGTGTCGAATAGACGCGCTAGCGATCGGGGCATGCATTGCCTTGCTGGCGCGCAACAGTTCAGGGCAACGCCTGCTGTCGCGGATGGTGCTGCCGATACTTACTTTAAGCGCGATGGTATTGCTGACGATGTATTGGTGGTGCCGGCTGGATCCGCACGCATCTGCGACGGCTTCACTGGGCTTTACATTCGTGGCCTTGTTCTTTGGTTCGCTGCTCGTGCTGATTCTGCGATCACACTCACGGAGTATCCTGAATAGGGTCTGCGCAAACAGACTGATGTCATTTTTCGGTCGATATAGCTATGGAATGTACGCATTCCATTTCGTGGCTGGCTCTATAGTCGGGGGAACTCCGCTGGCCGCTCACCGCATCGTGACATGGACTGGTCGATGGACGCTCAGTGTTATTTTGTACAACCTGGCCTGCATCGTGTTTACCGCAGGGATTGCCTATGTGAGTTGGCATTTGTACGAGAAGCACTTCTTACAACTCAAACGGCATTTCAGCTACGAAATAGCAGCTAAGCCTTGCTGCGAAGAAAATCGATCGGAATCGCGAAATGGGGATCAGCCACTGAGAGACTCTGAGCCATGACAATGAGCGATACTTTGATTAGGGATGAGGTAGCTCCGAGGCAGGACGTGCCGGACCTGACGCTGGCGGTGTGCGCGTACAACGCGGCGAGGCGCCTGCCGGCGGTGCTGGAGGCGTTCGCGCGTCAACGCGTCCGGGCGGGCATCTCGTGGGAGATCATCGTTGTGGATAATGCCAGCAGCGATGGGACCGGAGATGTGGCCAGAGAGCTGTCATCGCGCCTGAAACTGGGTGTGCGGGTGGTGCTGGAGCAGCGCCGCGGGCTGGCCAATGCGAGACACCGGGCCGTGGAAGAAGCACGAGGCGAGATCCTTTCATTCGTTGACGACGATAACATCATTGAGATGGACTGGGTGGAGCAGTGCGTGGATTTCATGCGGGGGCATCCCAAGGCGGGCGTGATCGGCGGGCGGATTGACGCAATCTTTGAGGAACCAGCGTCGCGGCCGGCGGATTTCGACGAACGCTATGCGGGTGCCCTGGCGGTGTGGAACCTGGGTCCGGAAGCCTTTCAACTGGTGCCGCCGAAGAACGATCCTCCGTGCGGAGCGGGGTTGACGTTGAGGACGGAATTGGTGAGGCGGGTGTTTCGTCAGTTTGGGTGTCACTTGAGCGGGCGCAAGGGGACGAAGCTCGTGTCTGGAGAGGACTATGAGATCGGCCTGCTGATCATGCGACTGGGCGGTGAGGCATGGTATACGCCAACGCTACGGATGGGACATGTGCTTCCTCCGTTTCGGCTCACGGAGAACTACCTCAAGCGGCTGCATATCGGGAACTTCCAAGGTGAGGCATGGTTGAATTATCTTCGCGGTATGGAACCGCGGCGGAACCGCTGGGTGTACCTGGCGCAAGCGATTCGGTGGTGGTTGATGGCGACGAAGATGAAGGTCGTGGGGTGGGTGCGGCGCAGCGGACACGCGGATTCCGCAAACTATCCGCTGTGGGCCCAGGCGGCGATGTACCGCGCGGCCGGTGCGTGGGGGCTGTTCTCTAGGTATCCGTTCCGGCGGCTAGAGGCAGTTCCGGCCGCAAGAGCGGACTGAAGTGTGATATTCGTATGGTGGCGAAGCAACGATCATTGACGCTCGATGTACTCCGGGCGGTAGCTGTGCTTCTGGTGTTTGGCAATCACATGCCGCCGCTGGGTCCTTCCTATCCAGCGGTCCTACGGGCCGTGTCGGAGGCATTGATCCGCGGCGGATGGGTGGGCGTGGACCTGTTCTTTGTGCTGAGCGGATTTCTCGTATCGGGGTTGTTGTTCCGCGAATATCAGAAGCACCGCGAGATTCATGTCGGACGGTTTCTCGTACGCCGTGGACTGAAGATATATCCAGGCTTCTATGTCTTTCTGGCAATAATCGTGATCGTATTACTTGGTACGCACCAGCATATCTGGAAGAAGGCACTCCTCTGCGAGACGCTGTTTGTGCAGAACTATGGTCCGCACATGTGCAACCATACGTGGTCGTTGGCGGTCGAAGAGCACTTCTACATTGGCATTTCGCTGGTGATGGCCGCGCTTGCCGTGCGGGGGCGAGGCTTGGCCGATCCGTTCCGGGCGCTACCGGGCGTGTTTATCGCGGTCGCTGCGGTGGCATTGGGCCTGCGCTATTATACGGCGGCTACCAGCGCATACGGTTTTGAGTCGCATCTGGCACGGACGCACCTTCGAGTGGACTCGCTCTTCTTCGGCGTGCTCATCGCGTACGTGTTTCACTTTCGGCGGCGGGCGCTCGAACAACTGATTCGCGGGCGGGAGTTGATCCTGCGGACATTGGGTGTGTCGCTGTTAGTGCCTGCGTTCCTTCTGGAACGCCAGAGTTCACCGTTTACGTATACGCTGGGACCAACGTGTTTCTTCATTGGGAGCGGATTTATTTTGCTGTCGCTGGTGTTTCGGGAGTTGCCCGTAAACCTGATTACACGAGCCTTCGCATTCATGGGCGCGCATTCGTACTCGATCTATCTGTGGCATGTGCCGGTGCTATCCTGGCTTGTGCAAGGCGTGTTTGTCCGGAAGTTCGGGCTCGACTCCTACTCCATGATGGCGGTGGGGCTATTTGCGATTCTCAGCATTGTCGTGGGGATTGCGATGGCCAAATTGGTGGAGATTCCTGTTCTGCGGTTGCGCGACCGATTCTATCCTTCGCGGACCGATGGATTGGCGACGGCGGCCGAATCAACGCCGGTTGTTCCAGCGGTCACGAATATGACGCCGGTTTCACCTTGAAGGCGGATACGCTTGTTCTCCGTTGCCGACACTCTCCTGCCAACGCCTCATAGAAGAACCTCGATCGCGGTGGTTCTTGCCTGGCCGCCGACAAGCGATAATGTCGGCTGGCCGACATCACTGCCCTATTATCTTCTGCGGCAGGCGCCGGACGAGTTGGACATCCACTTGTTCTATTTCAGAGGGTCAGAGACACAACAGGAAATGTGGGCTCGTGACCGGGCGAGGTTGCGGCTGGCATCGGCGACGGAGCTGCCGCCATATTGGACCCGTTGGGAATCCTGGCTGGGATCGTGGGGAAAGGCAAGCAAAGAGGGTTTCCCGACGCAAATGGACTGGTTCCCTCCGCGGGAGCGTTTCCTGAACGCGATCCATGAGACGGCGCCGGACATGGTGTGGCTGTATCCGCATTGGTTGAGCAAATGGGTGCCGAAATTGGAGGCGGAGAGAGTTGTGGTGACAGGTCCCGATTCTGCGGTACTGCACCAGGAGCGGGCCATCCGGCTGGGGCGCTGGCGGTCCGTCGCGGAACTGGACGGAGAAGTGGCGTCGCTGAGGAGCGCAACCGTACTGGAGGAGTTCCTGGTATCGAGCAAGGCACGCATTCATGTGGTAGGTCTGGATGATGCTCGTCGATACAACGCAATGGCGCAATGCGAGCGGGCGACGTATACGGTTCATCCACACTACGATATTGCGCCTCATCTGAGGGAACTGTCGAGCCTGGAAGGCAAGATCAAGATCCTCGTGAATGGCAATGCGAACACGGTATACATGGGGGATCATGCGCTGCAGATCGTGGAGAATCTGAAGCGCATGGCGTCCAGCCTTCGGGAACGGGTGGCGCTCAGCTTTGTCGGAAAGAACTGGGAAGGGATGGCTGCCGGCCTGACTGCTTCGGGGTACAGCGTGGATCACCGACAATGGGTTGAGAGCTTTGCAGCAGAGCTGGCACAACACGATGTTATGCTATGCCCTTATGCCGTAGGCGCGGGGACGAAGGGGAAAGTGCTGCATGCGATGGCAACGGGCCTGCTGGCGATCGGCTCGGATATTGCGTTTGAGAACATCGATGCAGGGGAGCGAGGATTCCTGAAATACGAGGTGCCGGAGGAGGTTGGAGAGATACTCGTCGGGGTGGCGGATGGAAGAGCGGAGGCCGCGGAGACGGCGCGTCGCGGGTGCGAAGCGGTGAGAGACCGCCACTCTCCAATCCGCGCCGGCGAGGTGTTCTGGAACTACCTTCTTGATTCTGGTGGATCTGCGCGCTCTGGATGACCTGGTCGTCACGAGTGATGCAATGCGGTGCCATGCAGTCCAAGTCGCAAATGCGCGCGTCTGACGCGGATATTCGAGGTCCTGCACCATCGATATCCAACCAACGGCCTTGAAAGATGATGCGGGGCCCACAAACCAATCCGGTTGAGGAAGAGATAAGCAAATGAGCTCCAACACCCTACGAACTATCGTGACCGGCGGCGCTGGCTTTATCGGCAGCAATCTGGTCAAGCGGCTGGTTGCGGACGGTGCGCGGGTGACGGTGGTTGACAATCTGTGGCGCGGCACGCTTGACAACCTGCGGCGGCCCGATGGGTCTTTCGTGATCGATGTCGATCGGGATTTCCACAAGGTGGACCTGACGGACTTCGACGCCTGCAAGCAGGTGATTGGCGGCGCCGACCTGGTCTATCATCTGGCCGACATCGTCGGCGGCGTGCATTTCGCCTTCAGGGAAGAGCGCTTTATCTTCCGGCAGAACCTGCTGATCAACACCAATGTACTGGCAGCGTGCATGGCCAACGAGATTCCGAACTACGTCTATGTCGGCACCGCCTGCAGCTTCCCAAAGCATCTGCAGATGATTGATGGAATAGCCAAACTCCGCGAGGAACAGACCTATCCCGCGGAGCCGGAATCAGGTTATGGGTGGAGCAAGCTGATGGGTGAGTATGAAGCTGAACTGGCCCAGCGCAGCGGGAAGATAAACGTCGGATTGCTTCGATTGCACAATGTCTACGGACCCGGCGTGTCGTTCGATCCCGCACACTCCCAGGCACTGCCGGCGCTTATTCGCAAGGCGATTCTGCATCCGGCCGAGCCGTTCACCGTGTGGGGAAGCGGCAATCAGTATCGCGACTTCATCTTTGTGGACGATGTAATTGACGCGTTGCGCCTGATGCCGTCAAAAGGCATGAACCATGGCGTCATCCAGGTTGGCTCGGAAAAGGCGACTTCGCTGCGCGAGGCGGCCGAGTTGATCGTACAACTGAGCGGGAAGAACATCGCTCCCGTGTTTGACGAGGGGAAACCGCAAGGCGATCGTGGCCGGGTGGCGGTCTGCGATCGCGCCCGCGCGATCCTGGGGTGGTCGTGCAAGGTGGATCTGAAGACCGGGTTACGACGGACATACGACTGGATCGCCAACCAGATGGCGTGTCCGCAGGCGGCGTAGGCGCAGGACCGGTGCAAGAAAGGCGCGTTGAACGATGATTGTCATCGCCCGTAAATGGGGCTTGATGTGCAACCAGATATTCACCATGGCGCATGCCATGGCGGCTGCGCTGGAGTGCGGAACGAGCGTGCTGAATCCGGCATTCAAAGACTACTCCATGAACTTCATCCACTTGAAGGATGATCCGCTGTGCCGTTTCCCGGCCCGGAATCCGCTGCCCGTGCTGAGCACGTGGGCGGCCGGGTTGTTTCGGACGCCCGGGGCGTATGTGTCGGACCTGATCCCGCGTTATCACCTGAGTACCCGCGTCGCACGGACAATTCCTGTGGGCTGGCACGATGAATGTCGCCTGGATTCCGAACAGACCCGCGGGTACATCAGCAGAACATGGATTCTCATTCTCGATGGCTGGCAATTCAAAGCTCCAACCTGGTTTGAGAAGCATTCGGAGGCGATTCGAGGCTTTTTCGCACCGCTCCCGGAGCTTGAAGCGCGGGCCGCCGCAGCGACCAGCAGAGCCCGGGATGGGTGCGATGTACTCGTCGGAATGCATATCCGGCAGGGTGACTACAAGCAGCACCTTGACGGAAAATATTTCTACGAGACCTCGGCGTACGCACGACTGATGCGCAAGGCCAGTATGCTCTTTGCGGGGAAGAAAGTTGGCTTCCTGGTTTGTTCAAACGCCAAGCAGGATGCCGCGGAGTTTCAAGGGTTGCATTGGAGCATCGGTGACGGGCAGATGGTGGCGGATCTCTATTCGCTGGCGAAGTGCGATTACATCATCGGCCCGCCGAGCACGTTTTCGCAGTGGGCGTCGTTCTATGGGAAAGTGCCACTGTGCATCGTACGCGAATCGAATCAGACATTGTCGGCCGATCAGTTCCGGATCTTCGATACGACCATGAGCCATGTGTGAGCAGCAGGCGAAATGAGTTTGATGCCTCCCCAGGTTTCCGTGGTCATGCCTGTCTACAACGCTCGTGCCTATCTTGGCGATGCGCTGGACAGTGTGCTGCAACAGACACTGGGCGATTTTGAGCTGATCCTGATCGACGACGGCTCCACGGATGGTTCGACGGAGATTCTGCAAGAGGCGGCGCGGAAGGACGGGCGTATCCGGCTGGTCAGCCGGCCAAACAAGGGAATCATCGAGACACTCAACGAGGGCCTGGCACTCGTGCAGGGACGCTACGTGGCGCGAATGGATGCCGATGACGTGGCGGTGGCGGACCGGTTTGCCCGGCAGGTCGAGTGGATGGACGGCCACCCCGCGTGTTCGGCCGTGGGGTCGCAGGTGCTGTTCATCGATGCCGATGGGGAGCCGATCGCGCCCAAGTCGGACACGAAGTACACCCATGCGGAAATTGATGCGGCGTTGCTGGCTGGACAATGGCCGATGGTGCATCCAAGCGTCATGATGCGGGCGGAATCCCTGCGGCGCATTGGGGGCTACCGGGAGTATCGGACCTGGGAAGACCATGACCTGTTCCTGCGGTTGGCGGAAGTGGGGGAACTGGCGAATCTGCCGGCCGTGCTGCTCCGGTACCGGCTGCATCTGGGGAGCATCGTGCATCAGCGGGAGGCGGACAAATCGCCCGTGATGACGGCGATCCTGCAGGCTGCCGCGCAGCGGCGGGGCGGCGATGTGAACGATGTGCCGCACGTGCCCGGGCGAGGTTGTGTCACGCGGCTGACGCACCAGAGGAACTGGGCGTGGTGGGCGCTGGCGGCCGGCAACACGCGGACCGCGAGGAAGCACGCCTGGGGCGCGTGGCGAAAGGCTCCTCTGGCAATGGATTCATGGCGGTTGCTGGCATGTGCCCTGCGAGGACATTGAGCGGGATGGTTTGCGTAAGTGGAGGATGTGTATGCTGCAGCCGATGGAGTTGACATGGACGCTGTGAAGGAGCCCGAGACACGCACTGATGTGGCGCTGGCAAATGGCGCGAGCATCGATTTGACGGTCGCGATTTGCGCCTATAACAGCGAGAAGCGGATTGGGCTCGTCCTGGAGTCATTGGCCAGACAGCAGGTGCCGGCCGGTCTGCGGTGGGAATTGCTGGTCATCGACAACGCCAGCAAGGATGGAACCAGCAAGCTTGTGGCCGACATGGGAGCACGATTGGGGCTGCCACTGCGACTGGTCTACGAAGGTACGCCCGGGCTGGCCAACGCCCGGCGTCGGGCAACGCTGGAGGCCGGATCGGATTTGCTTTCGTTTCCAGATGATGACACCGTATTGAGTCCGGATTGGATCATGCAGTGTGTTCGATTCCTGCGGGAGCACCCGGACGCGGGGATTATCGGCGCGCGAGTCCAGCCGCTGTTTGAGGATCCGTCGCGAAAACCGCCGGACTTTGAAGAGCGTTTTGCGGGATTGCTGTCGCTCTATGACAAGGGCGACGAATCCCGGCGACTGAAGTTCCCGGAGGATTCGACCCCGGTCGGAGCGGGGATGAGTGGCCGAACCGCACTGTTCAGGCTGGTATTTGATGAGTTTCGGACCATGAATGTCGGTCGGGCGCCCGGCAGTCTCTCCGGAGGCGAGGATCTGGAGGCGATGTTTATTGCGTATCGGATGGGGTGGGAAATCTGGTACGTTCCGTCGCTGAGCCTGCGACATTTCATTCCAAACGAGCGGCTCACCGAGGCATATCGAGACAAGTGGATCATTGATACGGCCAGCTGCAACGCATTGCTGGCGGTACTGGCCGGCCATTGCCGGCGTGGGACAGCGATGGGATGGGCCTGGCAATGGCTCAGCATGAAGTGTCTGGTGTTGAAGTACCGGCTGCTGGGGCTGCTGCCCGGCCGGCTGCATCCCAAACTCGCCCGGTGCGCGTTTTATCAACGATACTATCGTTCCCGGGCGAAGGGTTGTCGCGACCTGGCGTTCAACTCGGGGGCGGTGGATCGTATCTTTGAGTTGATTGAAAATCACCGGCATTCAGAGGGCAACAAGCGACCGGAGATTGAGTGTTCATAACCGTACCGATTGCCATTTTCGGCTATATGCTGGTCGGGCCGCTTCTGTTCACCATGCTACCGGCCCGGCGGGCGGTGATTGCGAGCATGATCATCGGCACGATGTTCCTGCCCAATGCGAGTTACCAGGTTCCCGTGCTGCGGGCATTTGGCAAGAGCGAGGCGACCGTATTCGCAACATTGTTGGGTGTGATCATTTTCGACGGATCCCGCCTGTCGAAGTACCGTTTCCATTGGATTGATATTCCGATGGTGATCTGGTGTCTTTGTCCCTTCGTCTCTTCAGTGACGAACGGATTGGGTGTTTACGACGGATTGGCTGAGATCGTGCCCAACGTCACGTTGTATGGGCTGCCCTATCTCATCGCCCGGTTGTACGTGTGGGATAGAGAGGGAGCACGCGAACTGGCAATTGGCATGATGATTGGGGGATTGGTTTATGTGCCTTTCTGTCTTTTGGAAATGCGGGCGGGTCCGTTCTTTCATTCGAAGGTATACGGTTACTATCCGCACAACTGGTGGGAACAACTCAAGGCTGGCGGGTGGCGCCCGTCCGTTTTTTTCATTCATGGGCTCTGGCTCGGCGGATTCATGGCGTATGCCTCGATCTGCGCTCTATCCCTCTGGTGGAGCAAGAGCGCTATACGGCTCTGGGGCTGGCCGATCTCCTGGTTCGGACTTCTCGTGATCGTGACGATGCTGAACTGCAAGTCGAATGGGGCGATTGCCATCTTCGTTCTCGGCGCCGGGGTCGTCATTGCGGCCCGCTATCGCAAGTTGGCCTGCGCGCTGCTGATCATGCTACCATTGGCTTACACATCGGCGCGCGTCTCTGGGCTTTGGTCCGGGGAGAGTCTTGTTAGTTTCTACGGCGGCAAGGACGACCAGGCGGGCGGGTCGTTGAACACGCGACGTTTCCTCGAGGATGCGATCATCACGCGCGCGATGGAGCAGCCGGTGTTTGGCTGGGGCGGCTACGGTCGGTCGCTTGAAGTGATGACCGAACGTGGTAAGAACGCCTGGACGGAAGCGATCTGGACCAAGGCGATTGGGGAGCGGGGGCTGATCGGGCTGTGGGCATGGATGCTCTCGGGTCTTTTACCAGCCTGGATTGCTTTGCGCCATGTTGGCCGAGAGAAAGCGATCCGGCCCGCGGACGGCGCCATTATCGCGTTGATCGTGCTCGTGCCGATGCACACGATCTACGGGCTGGTTGTACTGGATTTGAGTCCGCTGAATCCTTTCTTCAGCGGCGCCGCGGCCGGCTTAGCTCTTGTGTATCTCCCGTTGCGCTCCGCACGTGCCCGGCGACCGGCGACAAAGGGAGCGGTCGTGGGGTTGATGGGCGCTATGGGCCGTCACTCAGGATCCGGTCTTTGAGCGAGGCGCACCTGTGACGGTCGTACTTTCTGATCGTATGCAAGCGGGGAATCTGAAGTCGTGAAAGTTCTGAAACACAGAATCGCGGTGGTCCAGTATGGCGATTACGCCGAGGCGGTGCGGCTGGTTCGAGCGGGCGGGAATGAGCCTTACTCGGGAATGCGCCATAGTGTCGAGGCGCTGCAGAGTCTATTTGCTGATCTTCCGTTCCTGGTGATCAGCCTGAACGCCCCGCCCGAATGCACGACGTTGGGGAGTGGGCTGGCAGTGGGCATTCCCTCTCCCATCCCGCGACTGTGGTGGCGCGGACCTTTGAACAAAATGTTGTGGGCGCGGCGCGTGTGCGACGAACTGGAGCGATTCGCCCCCACGCATCTACTCATGCGGGCGGCCGGACATGTGGCGCTAAAAGTGCTGCAGCACAGCACGCGTCATGACTGGCCCACGCTGGCGCTGTTCGCCAATAACTTTGAGAGTTCCGACTGGTCTGGCAGGCGCGTCGAGCGGAGTCTGGCGAAGTACCTGAACCATCCGAGTGTTGCTTGGGTCGGCAATCACCGAAACGTCTCCACGCAGAGCCTCATTGACTGTGGTGTAAGACCGGAGAAGGTCGTTGCGTATGATTGGCCGGCGCAGCGGCGTCCATCCCAATACGAGCCGAAGCAACTGGATCGAAGGAGTCCCATCCATCTGCTGTATGCGGCGAACATGATTGAGGCCAAGGGAATTGGGGATCTCATCGAAGCCGTGGGGATTCTGAAACAGCAGGGGACGGCTGTCCGATTGACCGCACTGGGCGTGGGACCGGATCTTGAGCGGATGCGCGAACTGGCCGGGAACATCGCGCCAGGCGCTGTCGCGTTTCCCGGCCGCGTGGGCAATGACGAACTCTTCGAACATATGCGGCAATGCACGGTGATGTGCGTGACGACACGCCCCAGCCTGCAGGAGGGCGGCTCTCTGGTCTTGACGGAGGCCCTGGCCAGCCGGACCCCGACCGTGCTGTCGGATCAAGTCATGTTCAAGCGGTCTTTTCAGGATGGCGAGGGTGTACGTTTCTTTCGTGCCGGGGATCCGGCGTCACTCGCGAATGAGATCAAGATGGTGGTGTCCGACGAATGCGCGTATGCGGCATTGTCGAAGTCCACGGCGGAGGCGTTTGCGCGGGTAGAGTGCAAGACGACATTTGGCGAACTTGTGGCTCGGTGGCGGGCGACGTTCGCGCCCGATAATAGTGCATCATGAGGGGTAGAACCTTCAGGAGGCTGATACGCATGCTGTCCAAATTGAGAACGTTGTTGCTGGCAACTGCGTTTGGGCGTTGGCGCAAGATGGGTCGCCCTGAGAGCGGCTATACGATCCTGTTGCCCTCGCCGATGGACATGCCTTTCCTTCTTCGGTACGCGCTGGAAGGCTTGCAGCACTTGGACACGACGCATTGCCGCCAGATTCTGATCGTTCCCGACGGTTGGGGCGATGATCGTGGGGCCGCGCTCAAGTCTGTCATGGGCGAATACAAGGATCCACGACTGGAACTTGTGGATCTGCGTTGGAGGGACTACGCGTTCATCCGACGCACTCGGCCGCCCGGCGGTGCCATCACGCATTGGATGATGGTGGTCAACGGAACCCACCAGGCTCGTTGCGAACACATCTTCCTGCACGACGCCGACGCGTTCTTTCTGGAGGCCGGCGGGCTGGAGCGTCAATACCGCGAATGCTGCGATCGAGGCATGTACAGCCTTGGGGTTACCGCTCGCTGGGATCCATTCTTCGAGCGACTGGGTTACCAGATCCCGGGTACATGGGAGCTGATGTACTCGTCCCGGTGGGCCCGGAGCAGGCCCCCTTACGCGCTGAAAGGACGGCGTCTCCAGACTGCGGATGGCGAAGCGGAATTCGACAGCATGTTGTATCCGCAGTATCTGGACTATCCGACCGGAAAAGTCGGGGTAATGGCGCTACCTCCCAAGTTCGTGCACTTTAACGGGACGATTTTCACGTACCGCATCTTTCGGGATCGAGCCGGTCAGACGGTTGTCGATGAACTTTTTCGCATCCTGCTTCTCGCGATCCTGGAGGAAATCGTGCCTGGCCACAGTACACGCCGCGTTGTTCCGACAATTCCTGAACTCATTAACGGGCTGTCCAAGGCGTCGTCCAGCGTAAGTTACCTGGGAACTTCAGTCGCCAGGAACTATCGGGAGTTCAAGGACCAAATCAACGTGCTCTGCGATTCCCCTATATTTGCGGGAGAGCGTGCCCAACGAGTTCGCACGTTGATTGAGCCTTTCGACCGCCATTTTGCCTCGTGTGCGCCGGAGCCGAACAATGACGGCCAAGGTAGGATGCGAACGCATGGTCTTGGTTCATGACTTCGTGGTCCCTCCCGATGAACCACAGCGCATGTTGTTGAAACGTAACATGTCATTACAAAGGTCCGAAGAACCAACGAGTGTCCTCGCCATCATCCTTAACTATAAGACTGCGGAAATGGCGATTGCTTGCCTGCGTTCGTTGGAACAGGAGATTGTCGGATACCCGGAGGCAAAGGTTGTTCTGGTTGACAATGCGTCAGGAGATGATTCGGTACAGCGGTTTGAGGCCGAGATTCGTGATCGTGGATGGAGCGGATGGGCCTCGGTAGTGGCGCTGGCCGGGAATGGGGGATTTGCGGCCGGGAATAATGCGGCCATTCGACCGTTGTTGGGGACGGCCGCGATGCCAGATTATGTGTTGCTACTCAACTCTGACACCGTCGTGCGGCCCGGAGCAGTCAGCACGCTGGTGCAGTTCATGGACGCCAGGCCGGATGTGGGAATCGCCGGAAGTCGCCTGGAAGATCCAGACGGCTGTCCGCAGCGCTCGGCGTTTCTCTTCCCGAATGTCTGGAGCGAGCTGAACGATGGAATTCACCTGCAAATCGTGGAGCGATGGGTGGCTCGATCGCAGCTGGCGCCGCCCGTGCGATACGACGCTCATCGAACTGACTGGGTTGCGGGTGCGAGCTTCATCATGCGCCGGGCTTTGTTGGAGCAGATCGGACTCCTGGACGAAGGCTATTTCATGTACTACGAGGAAGTGGATTTCTGCCTGCGGGCCAGACGAGCCGGCTGGCAGTGCTGGTACGTGCCCGAAAGTCGCGTTGTTCACCTGGTGGGGCAGGCATCGAGGATCAACAACCCTGACATGAAACCCAAGCGGCGGCCGGCGTACTGGTTTGAATCCCGACAGCGGTTCTTCCGGAAGAATCATGGAGTGATGACGACACTGTTCGCCGATGCACTCTTTCTGGCGGGATACGCTTTTTATAGGCTGCGACGACTCGTGACGCTGACACCCGTTCGCGAGCCACCATGGTTCTTCTGGGACTTCCTTCGCTTCAGCATGAATGGGCTGGTTGCATCATTGAGTAGTAAACCGGATGGTCGCCGTTGAGTGATTCTTCAGTATCTGCGTCCTCTCTCATGGCTGAGCCATCGGAATCGACGAAGTCCCTCCCTCTGGGACAACCGTTGCCCGAAAGTGCTCGAGCCGGTCGTGTCCTGCGGCACGTTGCGGCGTTGGACGGTTTACGTGGGGTGGCGGTCCTGATGGTCATGCTGCACCATGCGGGGGCTCCGCTGCTTGGGTTTGGGCTGGTGGGCGTTGATGTCTTCTTCGTCCTGAGCGGCTTTCTTATCACGACGCTGCTGGCGGAGGAATACGCGCGGAATGGAACCATCAGTTTAGCGAAGTTCTGGGGACGTCGCTTCCTTCGCCTGATGCCGGCATATTGGCTGTTCGTCGGCGGTGTCACGGTCCTGCTGCACACAGATCCGCGACTGCTTCCCTGTGGGGGATGGAGTATCCGCGAGTTCATCGCTTCGATGTGGCTTTACTTCAATAATTACGCCCCCCCTGATGGCATTACGTTTTGGCAGTGCATTACTGGGCATCTCTGGTCCCTCTGTGTCGAGGAACAGTTCTATTTCGTATGGCCTGCGGTTTGCCTGCTCGCCCTGAGGACACGATACGCAGAACTGGTGGCGTGGTCCATCCTCCTTGCCATGCTCGTCCGGCGTCAGTTCGCACAGAGTGTCCCGGAGTTGATGTACCGGATCGATACACGAGGGTTTGCCATCATTCTTGGATGCGCGGTTGCGCTCGCATTGCGGGGTTCGCTCAGCGGTCTTCGTGGATGGTTCGACCGTCGTGTCTTTCCGGCTACCGTGCTAGCCGTCACAGCGTTCACACTGGTGCTGTGCAGCTACGGATACGACCGCATATCCGGGTTCTTTGATCCCTATTCGAGATGGCTGCTGCCTGTGCTGGCAATTGAGTTCGCGGCGGTCACGGCGATGTTGTGGTGCGGACCTGCGACCGCACTTACGCGTGCCCTCAGTTTTAAGCCGCTCGCCTATATCGGCAAAATATCGTACGCTATGTACTTGTACCATCCTGTTGCACACTATCTAACATGGAAGGTATGGCTGGCACATATCGATCATTGGCCGAAGATTTCGAAGTATGGCGTTCGCCTCTCGGTGTTCTTGTCACTGTCTCTGCTGCTGGCTTCGGCGAGCTATCACCTCTACGAGCGGTTCTTTCTGCGCCTCAAAGACCGTCTGCGGTAACCGGGGTTATGAGAGGTTCGGCATGTCACCCTTGAAAGCTACATCAACCAAGTCACCCGGATCCGTGCGGTCCCTCCCGAGCCACGTGCTGGGCGCTACGAATCAGAATCCGCCGAATGTCGGTGTTCTGGCGTTGCTTCGCGAGGATCTGCGTATCCACGACAGCAAACTGTTCGAGCAGGGCTTCTGGGCCGTCGCGGTTCATCGATTCGGTAACTGGCGAATGAGCGTTCGACCAAAGCTGCTGCGGTTTCCGTTTTCGGTCGCCTACAAGCTGCTCTACAAATGGGTGGAGTGGACCTGCGGCATCAGCCTGCCCTATACCGTGAAGCTGGGGCGGCGGGTGCGGATCTGGCACCACGGCGGAATGATTCTTCACGCGGCCGAGATTGGCAGCGATTGCCACATCCGCCAGAACACGACATTCGGCGTGGCCCGCACCAATCACAACTTTGAATTGCCGATCATTGAGGATCGCGTGGACATTGGTTGCGGGGCCGCGATTCTAGGCAATATCCGCATCGGTCACGACAGCGTGGTCGGGGCCAACGCGGTTGTGCTCAAGGATGTGCCGCCGTACTCAGTGGCTGTCGGCGTGCCCGCCAAGGTGATCAAGACCCTCACCCCGCTAAACTCATGAGTCGTATTGGAGTAGTTGCGATCGGCCGGAACGAAGGGGAGCGACTTCGGGCATGCCTGGAGTCCCTCCGGGCGCTGGCATTGCCGGTGGTCTACGTTGACAGCGGGTCGACGGATGGGTCGGTGGACCTGGCGCGGGAAATGGGGGCCGAGGTCGTCGAATTGGACATGAGCCGGGCGTTCAACGCCGCCCGGGCCCGCAATGCCGGCGCCGAGCGGCTCCTGTCGCTGTTTCCCGCCACCGAGTTCACGCAGTTTCTCGATGGGGATTGCCTGCTGGCGCAACACTGGATCGAAAGCGCTACACGCATATTGGATGCGGAACCCTGCGTTGCCGTCGTTTGCGGCGGACGAAATGAACGATTTCCAAACGCTTCAATCTACAACCGGATTTGTGACCTCGAATGGAACGGGCCGCCGGGTGAGATTCAGGCGTGTGGCGGGGATTCGCTGGTTCGAACCAAGGCGTTGCTGGCCTTGGGTGGGTTCGACCCGACCATTGCGGCGGGTGAGGAACCAGAGTTCTGCCAGCGATTACGGAACGAGGGCTGGACGATTGTGCGTGTCGACGCGGACATGACATACCACGATGCTGCGATGCTCCATTTTGGCCAGTGGTGGCGGCGCCAGGTGAGGACTGGCTATGGCTCGCTCGATGTTTACACGCGTTTTCGCGTACCTGAGTTTCGTCGCGTCGTTTGGAGCGCGCTGGCATGGGCGATTGGATTTCCAAGTGCGATAGCGGGCGCGATGCTTACGTGGTGGGCGATGAATGCAGCGTGGGGCGTCGTGTTGCCCTTCCTGGCAATTTCCGTCTTGCCGTTGCAGCTTGCAAGGATTGGGTCTCGTACCGCGCGCGTGACCGATCGAGGCACTGCATTCAAGTATGCGTGCCTGACCATGCTGGGCAAGGTGGCTCAGACACTCGGCCAGATTCGCTGCATTCGAGATCGGATGTCGGGACGGGGCGCGGCCTTGATCGAATACAAGAGCGACACAATCGCGAAACAGCCGGGAACGAAGCGGTTGCCAGGAACTACCTGAAATATTAGATATGTACTCTGACGTCCGTTCAGTTGTGCGAACATCCAAAGGAGCGCATTGTGCTGAAGCATCTGAAGCCACTGGCGATTCAACTAGGGGTGTACCGCCCCATGCGATTTATCCACGACCAGCTTTTTGCGCGGTGGCGGCTGAGGGAATTGGACAAGAACGTCGCGTTTTACGCTCCGTTCATACAGCGTGGAGAACTGTGTTTCGACCTTGGAGCAAATATTGGTGATAAAATGGCGGCTATGGTTGCGCTTGGGGCAAGAGTCGTTGCGGTCGAGCCTCAACGTGAATGCATCGATGAGCTGACGGCCAGGTATTGCGGTAACGACGGTGTGCACATCGTCGCGAAGGTCGTCGGCAGTGAACCAGGCGCGGGCAAACTGCGATTGAGCGCAAAGAGCACGCAATTTGCCAGCATGATGAAGGGCTGGCATGACACAGGCGACACGTATGCTGATGTCATCATAACGACATTTGACGAGTTGGTGCGCGAGTACGGTCATCCGGTGTTCTGTAAGATCGATGTCGAGGGGTTTGAATTGGAGGTGTTCCGCGGAATGACCTCTCCACCACGGCGTCTGTGTTTCGAATACCATCTCACGGATGAGCTATGGTCCGGCACGTTGGCCTGTCTGAATTATCTCGAGGAGAAGTGGCACCCGCGGTTCAACTTCTCGCCGATAGAGCAAATGGCCTTCGAACTGCCAACATGGTGCGACCACGGTGCTTTTGTAAAGGAACTCGATGTTCGAAGAGGCGACGTACGATTCTTTTATGGTGATGTTTACGTGGATTTCGGCGCCAGTTCTTGATTACCGCGTACTCTGGAAGTGCTGAAGGACGGGACAGCGGCATGCGTATTGCGATCGTTGGATGCGGCTTCGTGGCGGACCTGTATATGGGGACGCTGCGCCTGCATCCGGAGTTGGAGCTTGTGGGTGTGGCGGATTGCGATGCAGAGCGGGCGGCGCATTTCTCGTCGCACCATTCTGTGCCCGCGTACGGCTCGCTGGCGGAGTTGCTCGCGGACCGCACCGTCGAGGCCGTGCTGAATCTGACCAATCCGCGGTCGCACTATGATGTGTCCAAAGCGTGCCTGGAGGCCGGAAAGCACGTTTATTCCGAAAAGCCGGTGGCGATGGATTTCGATCTCGCCCGCGAATTGGTCGAGATGGCCGGAGCCCGGGGACTCGTACTGTCGGGAGCGCCCGGCAACCTGTTGGGCGAGACCGCTCAGACCATCTGGAAAGCGTTGCGTGAGCAGGTCGTCGGCAAAGTCCGCGTTGTCTACGCGGAACTTGATGATGGGATGCTGCATCGGATGCCGTACCGGAAATGGGCCAGTGAGTCCGGCATTCCCTGGCCGTCCAAGGATGAGTTTGAAGTCGGTTGCACGCTGGAGCATGCGGGCTATTACCTGACCTGGCTCGCGGCGTTTTTCGGCCCGGCGGAATCCGTAACGGCGTTCTCATCCTGTCAGATACCGGACAAGCTGACGGATGTGCCCTTGGACGTCCAGGCACCGGATTTCTCGGTGGCGTGCATCCGCTTCCAGTCCGGAGTCGTGGCTCGACTGACCTGCGGCATCATCGCACCGCACGACCACAGCCTGCGGATTGTTGGCGACGAGGGAGTGCTATCCACCGATGACTGCTGGTATTTCACGTCGCCCGTGCATATCCGACGGAGAATGACGATCCGGCGGCGATCGTTCATGACGCCCTGGCGGAGGAAATATCCGCTGGTGAAGGCGCCGCAACGCGTGTCGCGACGGCGCGGGGCCGCACAGATGGACTTCTGCCGCGGCGTGGTCGAGATGGCAACGGCGGTCGCGGAGAAGCGGCAACCTCGCTTGTCGGCGGAGTTTTGTCTGCACGTCAACGAGGTGGTCCTGGCGATCCAGCACGCCGGACACGCAGGGGGCTCATACCGCGTGCAAAGCACATTCGAACCGATTGCGCCCATGCCCTGGGCGATGTGATATGAAATGGCCGAAGGGAGTCATCGTCGCGTGAAGATTCTGGTGACCGGGTCCAACGGATTTCTTGGCAGGCATGTCGTCGCTGCGCTGTGCCGGCGGGGCCATAGCGTGCGGGCACTGGATCGCCAGGCGGCCGATGTCCAGTCGCTGGGCTGGATTGGGTTGGGCGTCGAACAGATCTGCGCGGATCTCTGCGATGGGACTGGGTTGGCCCAGGCACTGGAGGGCGTCGATGCGGTCATCCACCTGGCGGCACAACTTCGGGGCGAGTCACAGGCTGTCATCACCAATACGGTGGAGGGAACTCGGCGACTGGTGGCCGCCATGCGCGGCAGTCCAGTGCGACGACTGGTATTGGCGAGCAGTCTCTCGGTGTACGACTGGAGCAGAATCGAAGGTGAACTGAACGAGGATTCGCTGCTCGAGAGCGATATCGGCGCCCGCGACGCTTACGCCATCGCCAAGTTCGGCCAGGAGCAAATCGTGCGCGAGCTCCTAAGCGACCGCGCGTGGAGCGTCACCATCCTTCGGCCCGGTGCGCTCTGGGGACTAGGCTTGGATTATCCTTCCATCATCGGACAGAAGATCGGGCCTTTACACATGGTGTTCGGCCCTCATCGGCCGCTGCCGATGACGCATGTGGAGAATTGTGCGGACGCGTTTGCCACAGTCGTTAATCATGGCAAGGCTTCGGGCGAAATATTCAATGTGATCGATAACACGGCACTCGAGGCGTGGGACTACCTGGGTGATTGCCTCAAGCGCAGTGGACGCGGCGGTTTTCGCGTCCCCGTTCCCTACGGTTTGGCGGCCTGCTTTGTGTCAGCCGCCCATCCGCTGGCCCGGCTTGTGCTCAGGGACAGAGTCCCGAGCATCCTGGTGCCTCGCCGCTTTGCAGCGAGATTCAAGCCCCTGCGGTTCAGTGGCCGTAAAATGGCGGAACTCCTCGGTTGGGCGCCGCTACTGGGGTACGAGGAGTGTTTGAATCGCACGCACGGTCCGTTGACAATCGTCCGGGCCGAAACCGCAGGCCAGGGAATCGCATGAGAATCGGCTACATCACCAGCCAGTATGCCCGTGCCAGCGACACGTTCATCCGTGGCGAGGTGAAGGAACTTCGTCGCCTGGGGCATACCGTTGTGACCTTCTCCGTGCGCCGCGCGGAACAGGCGCAGGTGGTGGACGCGGAGGTCGCGACCGAGCAGGCGAACACACATTACCTGCTGGCTGGACCGCAAGAACTGCGGCGGCTGCCCCTGGCGGCTGTCGTCGAGGCCGTGCGCTCGCCGCGTCGGTTCGCACGGTCGCTGGCCATGGCGTTGGCGATCGGTCCCGGCGGATTAAAGGGCCGCGTGTGGCAGATCGCGTACCTACTAGAGGCGTCACTGCTGGCGCAGTTGATCCGGCACACCGGCGTTCAGCACATCCACGATCACATCGGCGAGAATTCAGGCACAGTGGCGATGCTGGCATCAGTATTGGCCGGCGTTAGCTACAGCATGACTGTCCACGGTCCTAGTATGTTCTACGCGCCGGAACGATGGGGGCTGGGAACAAAGATCAAGCACGCGGCGTTCGTAGCTTGCATATCGGAGTTTTGCCGCAGCCAGTGCATGGCGTTTTCGGCCGTTGACGATTGGGACCGCCTGAAGATCGTGCGCTGCGGTGTCGACGAACGGTTCCTCGCCGAGACGCCCGCTGCAGTGTCGCCGACCAATCGGCTGGTATGTGTCGGCCGGTTGTCGCAGGAAAAGGGCCACGTCCCGTTGATCAGAGCCGTCGCGAAGCTGGTAAAAGAAGGCGTGTCTCTGCAACTGATTCTGGTGGGTGACGGTCCGATGCGGCCGTTGATCGAGCGACTGATCCGCGAACACAGCTTGGGATCGCATGTGACGATCACCGGGTGGCGGAACAGCGCCGAGGTTCGCGAGGAGATCCTCCAGGCTCGCGCCCTCGTCGTGCCCAGTTTCGCCGAAGGACTTCCGGTTGTCATCATGGAAGCGCTGGCACTGGGCCGGCCTGTGGTCAGTACGTCGATCGCCGGGATTCCGGAACTCGTGCAGCCGGGCGTGGACGGATGGCTGGTGCCCGCGGGTTCGGTGGCTGCTCTGGCAGACGCGCTGAGATCTGCCCTGCAGACCCCCGTGGAGCGTCTGACGGAAATGGGCCTCGCCGGCAGGCGGCAGGTTCTGGAGATGCACGATGCGAGGTGCGAAGCGAAGAAACTGGTGCAGTTATTCCGGCAGGCGATAGGAGAGATCGAGACAGCGCAACTCAACGCGGGTGGACCGGTTGCGCCGGCGGAAGCCCGCAGCATGACGAAGTAGCATTCACATGGTGGCCGAGATAATTTTGACCTGCCTGGTGCTCGCAGTTCTGCTGCCCGTTGCGGTTGTCGCGACGGAGTGCCTGCTGGCGCTCCTGCCGCGGACAAGACCGTCTGCGACTGACGGCGCCACGCCAGGCCGTCCGACCCTTGCCGTCCTGATTCCCGCACACAACGAAGCAGGGGGGATCGGGCAGACGCTGGCCGCGATCTCGCCGCAACTGCGGCCCGGTGATCGTGTGGTGGTGGTTGCCGACAACTGCACCGATCAGACCGCCGACATCGCACGCGATGCCGGCGCGGAGGTCGTGGAGCGTGTCGATCAAGAACTGCGCGGTAAGGGTTACGCGCTGGACGCCGGGATTCGCCACCTGGCGGCCAGCCCACCCCAAGTTGTTGTCATGGTCGACGCCGACTGTGATTGCCGGCCCGGATCCCTGGCGGAACTGGCCGCGGGCGTAGTTCAAACCGGATGCCCACAGCAGGCCGTCTACCTTATGGAGACTCCGCCCGAACCCTCACCCGGAAGTTGCGTGTCCGCATTCGCGTTTCTCGTCAAGAACCAGGTTCGTCCGTTGGGGCTTCATCGGTTGGGCTTGCCGTGCCTGCTGACTGGAACGGGCATGGCATTCTCGTGGGCTTCCATCTCCCAGGCGGCGCTCGCCAGCGGAAATATCGTGGAGGATATGCAACTCGGCCTGGATCTGGCTATCACCGGCCATCCGCCGCGGCTTTGTCCGCGTGCGATGGTCGTTGGCCGGCTGCCTGCACAGGTTGCCGTTGCCGACACGCAACGGACCCGCTGGGAACATGGCCACTTGCAGACGATGATGACACAGGCACCCCGGCTGATCGGCCGGGGCATTGTTGCGTTTTCGCCCTGGCTAATCGGCCTGGCGCTGGAACTGGCCGTCCCGCCGCTGTCGTTACTGGTGCTGGCGTGGATAGGTGTGAGCGCGGGCGCCCTGTCGGGGGCACTTCTTGCCGGCTGGCGACTACCACTGATTCTTGCTGCCGCAGGCTCGGTGCTTCTGTTCGCATCGATCGGTGCCGCATGGTGGCGGTTCGCCAGAGACATTCTCCCGTTGCGGCAAGTGCTGTTCATACCCGTGTATATGCTTGCCAAGATTCCCAGGTTCGTGGCGTTTGTGACACGCCGGCAGCGCGAGTGGGTCCGGACGGCGCGGGAGTCATAGCGAACGCCGGCCTGTCCACGGATCCGCGAGAGTCAGGACCACGAGAACGGATGCTGCGGGATGCCGCAGAAGTTGGGCGACACGCCCATGTTACGGTTACACGATGGCACTCAACGAAATCCAATTGATGGGAATGCGCTTGCATGCCATCACCGAGTCTCAGGCGATCGAGCACATCCTGTCCGAAGTCTCCGAGGGTCGTGGCGGCTGGGTCGTCACGCCCAACCTCGATCATCTCCGGCGGTTCACCAAGGACCAGCAGGTGCGAGACCTCTATTCCACAGCCAGCCTGTCCCTGGCCGATGGAATGCCCCTGATCTGGGCGGCGCGGATATGCGGCACACCTCTTCCGCAGCGTGTGCCGGGATCCGGGCTGGTCTGGTCACTCAGTGCCGCCGCCGCTGCCGCCGGCCGCTCACTTTATCTGCTCGGCGGGGATCCGGGCTCTGCGGATGAAGCGGCTATAATCTTGCGGGACCGGTACCCCAACGTCCGGATAACCGGCATCGACTGCCCCCAAATGGGATTCGAGCGGTCTGAATCGGACATGAGGGCTCTCATTGACCGCGTCGTAAAGGCCGATCCTGATATTGTGTACGTCGCACTGGGTTCGCCCAAACAGGAGTGGTTGATTGGCCAGATTCACCAGCACTTGCCCCGGGCCTGGTGGATTGGCGTCGGGATCAGCTTCAGTTTCATGGCCGGGCGGGTGCGGCGGGCGCCGGCCTGGATGCAGCACGCCGGGTTGGAATGGCTTCATCGGCTGTCGCAAGAACCACGCCGGCTGGCCAGGCGATACCTGGTTCAGGGGCTGCCGTTTGCTGCACGCCTGCTGTGCGGCTCGATTTGCAGCCGACTGACGCGTCGTGACTCGGCAGCGCAAAAGAGTGTAGAATAGGACGTTGGCAACATGGCGACGATGGCAAAACAATCTCTATCACTCGCCCACGTGCCGGTTTCTGACCGGTTGTCGGCGCTGCGCGCCGTCGTACTGCTCGGTGGCACTGTGCGGCCGGGCCGATTGAGTGCTGCCATTGGCCGACCCATCTTCGCCTTGCCCCTTGATGCCGGGCGGTCGATCCTTGACTACTGGCGCCAGCAGACGGCCGCACTGGGCCGGAGCATCGGGCAGTCGGGACTTCCTGTTCGCGTGATGGTCGACCGCAACTCTCCCGAGACAATATTGGCTCCTGTAGCCGCGGCCGGCGTCGATCTGGCGCCACTCCAGGTGGAACGAGATCCGCATGACTACAGGGGGACAGGCGGCGTTCTGCGTGATCTGGCCGGTTGTTATGAGGAGCATGATTTATTGCTCGTGGCCAATGCCGCTCAAGTGCTCGTCGAGTCGTTGAGTGTTTGCGCGATGGCGATGGCCGAACGGGCTAAGGAGGGGGCGGAGATCGTCGTGGCCGACCATGAAGATGGCACGCCATCGGGTTTAATGCTGGTTCGATGTTCGGTGTTGTCGCTCATACCTGACAGAGGATTCGTGGACATGAAGGAGCAGGCATTGCCGACGATCGCCAAATCTCACCGGGTTGGCGTGGCTCGTTTCGCCGAGCCGACCGGCCTGCCCGTTCGCTCGCTGCCTCAGTACGTCCACGCCTTGAGGTGGCATACCCTGCGGGAGGCGGGCCGACCAGTTCAAGCTGACCCGTTTTCCGAGAATCTGGAGAATGTGTTCAGCCTCGTCGAGCATGGTGCGACCGTGGCTGCCAACGTCCGCCTGCACGATTCCATCGTCCTGGCCGGTGGTGTGGTGGAGGCCGGTGCGACGCTCGTTCAGTCCGTCGTCTGCCCGGGCGGACGCGTGCGTCGCGGTGAGGTGATCGTCGACCAGATCGTGGCCGCAGGTAGCGCTGGCCGGAGACAAAAGGAATAATCGCGATGGCCTCCGTCTTATCGAGAAACACATGGAAGCCGGCGCATATTGCCGCAGCCCTCGTGATGATCGGGCTCGGCGTTCTGGTTACTTTCCAGCCGTGGGCCGACATGTATTTCATCGCCAGCAAGGACGAGGAAGCCAGCCAGATGTGGCTCGTATTTCCGGTTGCCGCCTGGCTGGTCTGGGTACGCCGCGGCCGCCTTCGCGGGTGTCGGCCGATGGGCAGTCTCCTGGGCCCGGCGATCGTCGCCATCGGCTGGGTGTTGTCGACGGTCGGGTTCTACCGATCGATCCAGGCATGCTGGCACTTCGGCGCCGTCCTGGTTCCCGTCGGCGGCTTTCTGTCTGTCGTTGGCCGCGACCTGATCCGTCGCTTTCTGCCTGCGTTCCTGGTTTTGGTTTTTCTCGTGCCCATCCCGGGGAGAATTCGGCAGGGCATCTCGCAACCCATGATGCGCACCACCGCCGATGTGACCCAGCGGATATCGGATTTTGTCGGCGTTCCCGTGGATCGGTCGGGCAATCAGCTCACAATCAATAATGTCCCGGTCGCCATCGAAGAAGCCTGCAACGGTCTGCGTATGGTGTTCTCTCTGCTGCTCGTCTCCTACGCCTTTGCCTTCGGAGAGCCGCTGCGGAACTACGTGCGGGCGATAATTCTTCTCGCCAGCCCCGTGTCGGCCATTGCCTGCAACGTCATTCGCATGGTTCCAACCATCTGGATGTACGGCTATGCGACTGCGGAGCATGCCAGTTGGTTTCACGACAAGGCCGGGTGGGCGATGCTCGTGGTCTCCTTTCTGTTGTTGATGTCCATCATCCGCGTCCTGCAGTGGGCCATGCTGCCGGTGCGTCATTTCATGCTGGCGGGGGAATGAACCAATGACACGGTCCATCTACTATCTTCTGCCCGCGATGCTGGCCCTAATCCTGATGGCTGGAGTGGCCATCGAGTCACTCGCTCGGCCCAAGCCAAAGGATGCCGAACCGTACCATGCGTTCGTGCGGGGCGTCTCCGAGCAACTTCCGAAGCAGTTCGGAGACTGGCGGAGTAGTGACCAGGAGCCCATGCGGGGTGCCGTCAAGCTTCTCCGCCCCAATTTTATGATCCAGCGGCGTTTCGAGAATGCTGTTACGGGCGAAAACGCGAGTATGCTCATCGTACACTGCAAGGACGCCCGCGACCTCAATGGCCATTGGCCCCCCAATTGTTATCCGTCGCAAGGGTTCGCGATGGATCAACAGATCGAACGGGAGTGGGTGATTGGGGATCGGAAGATTCCGGGCTTGGAATATGCATTCTCCAAGACAGACGGCCTGCGAACGCTGAAACTCCGCGTGTACGGATTGTTGTTGCTGCCCCAAACCGGGTTGGTGCGCGACATGCGTGACATCGGGGGTGCGGCCGCCGATTTTCTCCGGCAGTTCTATGGTGCGTCGCAGATACAAGTTGTAATGGATGACTCGCTGCCCGCCGATCGTCGCGACCGGATATTCCTGGAAATCATGGAAGCCAATATGCCGATTATCAATGCCCTGACTGCGGGAGGTACCAGATGAGTTACGATCTCCAGGTGCGACAGCGCCAGGACAATCTGCCGGAAATTGTTGACCCCTATGCGCTACATGAGGGCGACGGTCAGGGCGAACCACACGAAGGCGTGTTCGTCAAATTGCATCGGCTGCTGCGCGGCCGCTATCACTGGGCAGTGCTTCTGGGGTTGGTCCTTGGCTCGGGTGGAGGCTACTATGGATACACCACGGCGAAGAAGCCCACGTGGTCGTCGACAGGGACGATCCATATCCGGCCTTGGACGACGCCGGTCGTTCGTCCTTCTGAATTGACTGGGGACATGCGATCCTACCAGTCATATGTGTTGGCCCAGGTGGCGTTCCTGCGTTCGCAGGACGTCATTGACGCCGCTCTTAAGTCTCCGGAATGGAATGCCGTCAATCGTCCTGTTGTACTCGACGAGGCCTACCAGGAGTTTATGGGGAGTCTCCAGGTTTCCGCAGGCGGCGACGAAATGGTGAGGGTGACTTTCACCGACCCCGATAAGCAAGCATGCACCGCCGCAGTCACAGGTGTTATTAAAGCATACAACGAGCGTTACCTTCTCAAGGAAAAGGACGAACAGGACAAGAACCTTCGTACGTTGGAAGTTTTCCGCGATACGTTCGAGAAAGAGCGGAATGACAAGCGCAAGGAGATCCACGACATCGCCGTCCGCTGTGGCACCGACGATTTGCGGCCAGTGCATGCGGATATGCAGATACGCCTCAATCAGAAGCAATCTGAACGTGACCGGATTGTATATAAACTCAAACTCGCCGATCGGATCGCCATGTCGCCTACTCCAAGGGCGATGTCTACTACGATGCCTTCCAAGCAGCCGGGCATTCAAGGGAAGACCGCGGCTGGAGAACTGATGCCCCCCCCGAAATTGGGCAGGGACATGACGGTCAGCGATATCGCTCTGGTTGATCAAAGGATGCGACAACTGTATGACGAGTATGGGGATGCCGAAATACGTGTGAGTATTGACCTTGAGAAGAAGGGGGAGAATCACCCCCTGATTAAGGAAGCTCGCAGCAGTCAAAGAGCGCGCTGGCAGTCGATCGAACGTTATGCCGAGAAGTGGCGGCAGTCCCATGCCAATACGCCGTACGGTGGGGAGGAACTTGATCCGGATCCTACCGCCATATCCGTCCGGCAACTGAAAGATGCCAAGCAGGAATATGAGGAGGACATCGCGGCCCTAGAGAAAGAGATCAAGAAGATCAACGAGCCGATGCTGGCGATCGAACGACTGCGATCAGAGGAACGCGAG
Organism: Phycisphaerales bacterium; assembly: GCA_025361735.1. Taxonomy (GTDB): domain Bacteria; phylum Planctomycetota; class Phycisphaerae; order Tepidisphaerales; family Tepidisphaeraceae; genus JANYKD01. Next base: position 9,772 of record JANYKD010000506.1, on the reverse strand, counting down.
AAGGACAGGCAACTTGCCGAGGTTGTGGCTCGACTCGAGATATTTCGAACCGAGAGCAAAGCGACCCCTCGTGTGAGCATTGTATCCCTGGGTGATCGGCCGGTTCCATTGAAGGATCCGCGACCCAAGACCGCTGTCACCTTTGGCATGGGCGGGTTCGGCTTGGGCGTGGCCTTCGTCATTTTCCTGAGTCTGCTTGATCGTCGCATGCGCAGCCTGGATGACGCAAAAACATCCTTCAGGCTTCCCCTGCTTGGAATTCTCCCGGACCTTCCGCAGGATCTGGCTGATCCGGAGCAGGCATCCATGGCGGCCCATTGCGTTCACCAGATCAGGACGTTGCTGCAGGTTGGCCATCGCGGTGACGAACGGCGTTCTTTCGCGATTACCTCTCCCGCTGCCGGCACTGGCAAGACCAGCCTGACTCTGGCCCTGGGCGTTTCATTCGCCGCCGCCAGTTCCAAAACCCTCATCATTGACTGCGACGTCATTGGCGGTGGTCTGACCGCCCGCGTCGAAAAGATCATTCGCCGGAAAATCGGCCAGATTCTCAAACGGGATGGCACGATTACCGAGCAACAGCTTGAAACGGCCCTGCGGCTTGCCCGCAATTCGCAGCGCAAACTGGGTGAAATACTGATTGAACTCGGCTACCTCACCATTGATGACGTTGATCGTGCGTTGACTGCGCAGCAGGATGAGGCGCCGGTTGGAATACTTGAGGCCCTCGCTGGCGAACCCATTGAGGATTGCGTGGCGGAAACAGGCATTCAGGGTCTCTGCATTCTTCCCATTGGCGCTGCGTCGCCCACGGACGTGTCCAAACTATCGCCCCAGGTCGTTCGAGACCTGGTAGCGCGTGCCAGGGAGCAATTCGACATCATCCTCATCGACACCGGTCCCGTCCCCGGCAGCCTTGAGGCATCCGCCGCCGCCACCGCCGCCGACGGTGTGATTCTCGTCGTTTCGCGCGGCGAACACCGGCCGCTGGTGGAGAAGTCGCTTCGTTATCTGCAGGATCTGGGCGCTCGTCTTTCGGGAATGGTCTTCAATCGGGCCGGTACCCGCGATGTGGATGCGGCCACCAGCACCACGCGTATCACCTCTTTTGATCGGAGCGGCCGATCCGCCCCGCCGCCGCAGGAGCACATCGATTCCAAGTTCGGTCCCGTTGCCGGCGCTGTGGCGACTTCTTCGCCGGCGAGCAAGGCAGGCACCCGTCCACAACAACCATGAATACTTCCGCAACCCTGAATTCCGCCGCGGTTTCCCAGCCGACGCTCTGGGGGCTTACGCCCACACAACTGCACGATCGTTTCTGGGCGGCGCGCGGTGTCCAGGTCGTTCGCCAGGGCGAGCCCTCCGAAATCGTCGATCACGCCGAACTGTTCCTGTTGACGGACGCCCGCACGCTGGCCATCTTCAAGCTGATGCGATCTGTCGACGTTCTCTCGTGGCTCAAGCCGGACATCCTCTACGTCCGACTGCACGATGAGCGCGAACGACGCTACCAGGAGCGTGTTCTTACCGGAGACGATGGCGCGTTCGTCCGCTTCGAACGCCGCTACGGAGGCTCGGACGCCCGTCTTGCCCGCGTCGTGCTGACCACGGACCGCCGGCTCGCCCAGCTTTGGCAGAGTTGCACCGGCGTGCAGGAGGCCTGGCATGCGCTGCGACTCGAGGTCGATCGTGACAACCGGTCGGTCGTCTCCCAGCATGGCCGCGTGTTCGACCGTTCGTCGAGCACCGAGGTTGCCCTGTTTCTCCGCGAACTCGCTCTTCGCTGGCGGCAGCCGGATTCGACGATCGACCGTCCGCGATCGATTCGTCCCGGCCTGTGGGCCGATCCGGATTCGATCATTGATGCCGGCGCCGCTCTCACGGGAAACATCTGGGTGGGCGCGGGGCGCACTCTCGGAGCTGATGTAAGTGCCGTTGGTCCGGGTATTCTTTGGGACGACCCCGCCCGTCGCCCGGCCGTTTCTGATATCCAGTGGTTGGAGATCGAGCCGGCTCCCGACACGACTCGTCCCGTCAACCCGCGCAAGATGGCATCGCTCTCCCGCGTCACCAAGCGCATGTTCGATATCACTTTCGCGCTTGTGGCACTTCTCCTGACATCCTGGATCTATCCCCTGGTGATGCTGGCAATCTGGCTTGAGGACGGGGGGCCATTCTTCTTCGCCCATCGCCGGGAGACCATGGGTGGGAGGGAATTTTCCTGCATCAAGTTCCGTTCCATGCGCAAGGATGCCGACCGCATCAAGTCCCAGCTTGCCGGGAAAAATGAAGCGGACGGCCCTCAGTTTTTCATGGAGGAGGATCCGCGCCTCACGCGCGTTGGCAGGTTCATTCGCAAGTCGTACATCGACGAACTGCCGCAGTTCATCAACGTGCTGCTGGGACACATGTCCGTTGTCGGTCCGCGGCCCAGCCCACGAAGCGAAAACCAGTTCTGCCCGCCCTGGCGTGAGGCCCGCCTCTCCATTCGTCCGGGCATCACCGGTCTCTGGCAGGTCAAACGCACCCGCCGCAAGGGTCTCGACTTTCAGGAGTGGATACGCTACGACTTGGAATACGTCGAGAATCTATCATGGCGGCTTGATCTCGTGATCATTCTCGCGACCATCCGCCAGTTCATCCGGGGAGTCTTGCGATCATGAAACCCAAGCAAAAGAAGCGTCTGATCCAACTTGCGGCCATCGTCGTCGCCGGCGCCCTTCTCTTTCTCGTGGGCGTATATGTGCTCGGCGGGATGCGGCAACGAAAGCTCATCGCCGCGCGCGATCTTGGTCTGGCCGAATTTGCCCAGGGCAAGTATGAGCAGGCGTGTAACGATCTGGCGGTCTATCTTCGACCCAACTCGAACCGCACGGAGCCGGACGTTATCTACAAGTTTGCGCTCTCCAATTTGCTCGTTGCCGACAGTAGTCCCGAGCATTTGAAGGTGGCCAAGAACTGGTTCCACGTGTATCTCGCTCTCAAGCCCGATGGTTTGGAGGCGTGGAAGCACTTGATTGACATCTATCTTCAATTGGGGGGATACGTCGAGGCGATCAAGGCGGCCGACGAGGTCCTTCGCGTGGAGCCTGACAACACGACCGCGTTACGCACCACGATTTACTGCGAGAGCGGATTGGGCCATACTGAGAAAGCCCTTGAGTCGGCCGAGAAGCTTGCTCGCGATTTGCCGAACGACATCTGGAACAACCACCAGAAACGCATTCTGCTGTGGAAGCTGAACAGGACCGAGGAGGCCCTCAAGTTCGCCCAAGGCATCGCAGACAAGATGCCCGACGATCTTGAGAACAACCATTGGGTGGTCGCCACTTTGCAGAGCCTGCGCAGGCCCCAGGAAGCTCTTGTATTTGCCCAGAAGATCGCCTCGATTAGGCCACAGGACATCGAGAACGGCGTCAGCGTGGTCGAGCTCCTGGGGAAGCAGGACAAGATGGCTGAAATCCTCCCATTTGCCAGCAAGCGGTATGCGTCACAGCCCGATTCCGCCGCCTCGGAGATACTCATGTCGGTTGCCTATTCGGAGGTGGATGAGTCGTTACCACAGCAGCAGGAGAACGCCTGGACGCTGGATGAGCGAAAGAAAGCTTGGAAGCTGGCTGAAAAGCTCGATGTCGACGGCGCTATTCGCAAACGCCTTGACCCAAACGTCACGGACAATTCCTTTGGCCCCCGCCATGCCGCCGCCCTCTTCGCCCTCAAATCGGCCTCAAGGCTCTTGGACTCGTCACCCACCTCGCAGCCTGCGTCACAGCCCGCGTCAAACCCAGTGACGCGGCCTGCGGGGAATCCTGCAGAGCTTCGTCTTACGCTGATCATCGCTCGGCAGCTCGATCGCCTCCGCATGTATCCCGTATCGGTCGCGTTGCTCAAGAAGATTGATCCGGCGATCGACAATCCGGGCGTGCGCGATGTGCTGGCTCTGCGTCTTTGGGAGTGCAACGAATTCTCCGAAGTCAACAAGAGACTCGCCGGTTTCTCCCCAAGGCCGAACGCCGTCGCAGGAGAGATCGAACTGCACGCGATTCATGCCGTCTGCCTCATCAAGGCCGCCCGGGCCGAACGGACTGACAAGGAGTCCAAGATCAAGGCTGCCAAGAGTGCCGCTTCCAAGATCGCCGACGACCTCGAGCGGATGAAGGCTCTCAAGGCTGCCACCAAGAATGAACTTGTGCAGATGAGGGCCACGAAGGTGGCTGCGGCCTGGGAGATGATTCTGCGCGTGGACTATCTTGGTGATGAGGACAAGCGCTCATCGTTGGTTGATACCGTGCAACGCGCAATCGATTCTGATCGGGAACAGCCCTCGCCATACCTCTGGGCCGCGCTCGGTGACGCCCATACCGATCTTGGAGAGCGAGAGCTTGCCGTATCTGACTTTACGCACGCTGCCAACGCCACACCATTGTGGTTTCTTCCGCACCTTAGACTTTCACAGCGCCGGCGTGAAATGGGTCAAATGGGTGAGGCGTTGCAGCAAGCGGCCTTAGCGCAGCAGTGTCTGCGTAACGCAGACACCCAGACAAACTACCAGGATATCCTCGCTTCGGCTATGCGCACCGATAGCGCCGTCGATCTGGCGATCGCTCAAGATGAACCCAGGTTACTCCTGTGCCTTCGCGTCCTCTTGGAGCGCGATCAGAAGGATAAGGCGGAGAAGGTCCTGCGAGGCGCTCTGGCCAAGGAGAGCGCTTTGTCCTCGATCACGCTAATTCGTCTCGCCGAGGCCAGTCGGAATGCTGGCTTTGGCTTGGAAAATGAGTGCATTAACGCGGCGATCAAGAAACACGGTATGACGCCGGAGCTGGCGTTCGTGCAGGCATTATTGTTGTCGAAGCCCGCCGACATTGTCGCCTCGTATGAGCGGGCTCGCGCAACGAGCACAAAGCCGGAAGATGAACTTGCCTGGCGGTTTCACTCGGCCCGCCTGCTGGAATCGATCCGCGATCCCGGTGCTGGCAAGGCATGGACCGAACTCGGCGATGATCCGGCCTTGAAAGGCAATCTCACAATCCAGTGGGCCGTGCTCACGGCGCTCAGCGCACAAGCGGAGAGTGGGCTCATCAACCGTACTGTCGAACGCCTCAAGGCAATTTCCGGCGATGGCGCGAAGCTCTGGCGCGAAGCCCTCGCCGAAGTCCTGATAAAGAAGAACCAAAGAACGCAAGAGGAAACCACCAAGGCCCGCGAGCTTCTCGATGAAGCCATCCGCCTCGCGCCCGAAAGCATTGATGCACACCGGCTGCTCGCGGATCTTCTCAGAGGCCAGGACGACATTGAGGGCGCCGCCAAGGAACTGGCCGTGATGATGCGCCTGCTACCCGAACCCAGCCTCGGCAACATCATCACTTTGGCGGACTTGTATGCCTCGCTGGGACGCATGGACCAGGCGCGGGCGACACTTGATCAGCTCCGGCCGCTGAAGTTGGATGCCGGGCAACGCGAGCTTGCCGAGGCGGAGATCCTCGAACGCCACGGCGGCCCCAGGGCGGGCGACACCCAGGCGGACGCGAAAGCAAAATTGGATGCGATAACAGCAAAGTTCGTCATTGCGGCCAAAGCCGCACCCAACGATGCTCGGGTGCAGGTCTCGTACCTCTCGAATCTTCTACATCGTGATCAGATCGACGATGCGCTGGCTGCAGCAAGGCTGGTGTCATCGAGCCTGAAGTCCTACGAGCCCATCGCCAACTTCCTCAAGCAAGAGCGGGCTCTGACTACACTGAAGAGCGTTCCAGCCGCTGTTGCCCTCGGAGATTGGATCCTGCGCGGGCAGCGTGATTCTGCTACGGCGGCGGAGGCGCTCAACCTGCTTGCTACGAGCCGCTCGCCATCTTCGTCTGAGGCGATGTCCCAGTTGCGCCTGCTGGCCGATCGTGCTCCGCTTTTGATCCCGCTGCAACACCTGCTTGTCAATGGCTATCGCGGGCTGGGTCAGTATGCAGAAGCCGCCAGCATTGCCTCAAGAATCGCCCGGGCCATGCCAAATTCAGTGGAGCTCGTCCGGCTCGCTGCCCAGACCCAGGCGGATGCTGGCGACTGGAATCAGGCTCTCGCTGCAGCGGAAGCATGGAAGAAGCTGGTCTCGGGAGATCCTCTCGATGCCAATCTGTTCTGTGCCAATATGTACTTGCGACAGGCGGAGTCTGCGGAGGCAAGCAAAGACGTGGCCAGCGCTAAATTGCTATATGCCGCGGCAAACAAGGAGATGGACATCGTACAAGACCTGCCGTCCACAACGAGTAAGCCAATGGGGGTGATTGCCGTCAAAGGTATGAAGTCGCGCATTCTGGTAGCGAGCGGTGACTACGACGGCGCCAACAAACTTCTCGGGCCGCTCCTAGCGGAGAAGGAATGGCGCGCTTTCTACTGCGATCTCGCCGCGACACGCATTAAGAAGGCCGAGACGGTCGAGGAATGGCTCACAGCCCTTGGCAAGGTGACTCCGGCCAACCAGGCCGACGAACAGATTGTTCTCGCCGGTGGATGGATCCGCGCGGGCATTAAGCACAAACGCGAAGACTTCCGGGATAATGGTCGGAAAATCCTCAAGACGCTTCTCGATGCCAATCCGGATAAGGTTGCCGTTGTCTATGGCGCGGCGTACTGGCAGGCCTTGGACGGGGATCGCAAGGCCAGCGAGGCCGGCTACCGCAAGACGTTGTCGCTTCAGGCAAATAGCGCAGCCGCCATGAACAACCTGGCCACGATCCTTGCGGAGGATAAACTCAAACTCGACGAGGCCGCAGCGCTGGCCACCAAAGCCGTTGAATTGCAGCCCCGTGAACCCAGTTTCGCGGACACGCTCGCCTTCGTAGAGGGCAAGCGAAAGAACCAGAAAGCCGCAATGGATGCCATCCAGAAATCCATCAATCTGGATCCCGCAAACGCTGAGTGGCGTCTGCGTAAGATCGAGCTCTGTCTTGACTTTGGCGACAAGGCCGGAGCGGCCAAGGCGATTGCTGAGATGGATCAATTGAACAAGAAGCTCTTCTCCGACGACACCGTGGAACGCCTGCGGATCGCCCGCAGCAAGATCTCTGGAATCCCGGCGACAATGCCGGCCGTCCGCTGAGTGTCTCCTCCCGTTTCCAAAACCACGCGACCCTCGAGATTCTCTCGAGGGTCGTTTTGTTTCCACGACCTTCGACAACGTCAGCCCCCCGTCGCCTGTATTCACTGACAGTCGAAAGGACCGTCTGATGAACCGTCGTACCTTCCTCAAAGCCTCCGCTGTGTCGGCCTTATCCTTCCAGTTTATCCCCGGCCGCGCCCTTGGTGCCGATGGCGCCACGCGCCCCAGCCGGAAACTCAACATCGCCGGCATCGGCATCGGCGGGCAGGGCGGCCACGACGTCATCCAGATGGAGACCGAGAACATCGTTGCTCTCTGCGATGTCGATTCCAACCATGCCGGCCATACCTTCAAGCGTTACCCCAATGCGAAGGTCTACAAGGACTATCGCAAGATGCTTGACGAGGTGAAAGAAATCGAGGCCGTCATTGTTGGCACCCCCGACCACATGCATGCCTTTGCCTCCATGGCCGCCATGCGTGCCGGCAAGCACGTCTATTGCGAAAAGCCCCTCACGCACTCGGTCTGGGAGGCCCGCCAAGTCGCCCAGTTCGCCCGTGAGAAGAAGCTCATGACGCAGATGGGCAACCAGGGCCAGGCCAGCACCGAAACCCGCCTGCTCTGCGAACGCGTCTGGTCCGGCATCATCGGTCCCATCCATGAAGCACATATCTGGACTGACCGCCCCTCACAGGGTCTCTTCGGCGAGTACTGGCCCCAGGGCGTCTCTCGTCCAAAGGAAGAGCCGCCGGTTCCCGGTACGCTCGATTGGGACACCTGGATCGGCCCCGCGCCCATGCGGCCCTATCACCCAAGCTATCATCCCTTCAAATGGCGTGGCTGGTGGGATTTCGGCACTGGAGCCCTCGGCGACATCGGCTGCCACGCGTTCGATCCCGTCTTCCGCGCCCTGCGACTTGGCCACCCCATCTCCGTCGAGGCTGCCTCGACGCGTGTGAACGTGGAGACCTATCCCTTGGGTTCCATGGTGACCTATCACTTCCCCGCGCGCAAGGCCGAGGTTGATCCGCGCAACGTTCACGTCCGTGGACTCAGCGGCCCCGAAGCCGGCGCCAGCGACATGCCGGCGCTCAAGTTCACCTGGTACGATGGCGGCCTGCGCCCGCCGCGTCCCGAGGGGCTGCCTGAAGGCGCCGTCATGGGTGACAATGGCCGGCTCCTGATCGGCGAGAAGGGCTTTATTCTGGGCAACAACGTCTGGCCGGAGTCCCTGCGTTCCGCCGTCAGCCCCAAGCCAAAGACCATCCCGGCCTCGATCGGCCACTACAAGGAATTCATCGAGGCCTGCAAGGGTGGTCCGTCGGCCGGCTCCAATTTTGACTGGGCCGGTCCTCTCGCCGAGGTCGTTCTTCTCGGCAATGTCGCCCTGCGCGTGCAACTGCGGGAACCGCTTACCCAACGTCCGCTACTCTGGGATCCCGCGAACCTGCGGATAACCAATCTCGAAGCCGCCAACCAGTTCATCCGCCGCGAATATCGCACCGGCTGGTCGCTCTGAGCCCGGCCTGCATACAAACGAAATAGGGTGGCAGCGGCCTCGTGCCGCTGCCACTCCTCGTTCCATCCTGTGCAGTGTGTCCCGTTCAGTTTGTCAGGGCTCAGTGCCCGCTCTGGGGCGGAGGCGCCAGTGTCTTCTGGACCTCGCTCAAGAAGAGGCTGACGGCCGGATCCAGGCTGCTGCCGTGATCGCCGCGGACTTTGACAACCGTCAGCGGGGCATTGGTCTTTCGGGCTTCGGATTCAGCCCGCGGGACGCCGTGCAGCACCGGCGTGTCTCCATCGCCGACGTAGGCGATGTGCGGGCGTTTGATCTGTGAAGCATGGGGTGGCAGGATGCGGAGCTGGCACTCCAGCGAATCACGCGTATTGAAGGGAACGCCGGGCCTGAAACTGAACAGGGTTTCATCGTAAAGCCCGCCCGCGCTGCCCGTCAGGCGCGCGCCGCAGTCGGGATAGAGCGATAGCAGGGCGGACAGAACTCCCCCGGCGCTGTGGCCGAAGGTGTAGATGTGGTCGGGATCCACCTCGGGCTGCTGGGCAGCCCAGCGAATGGCGGCCCGGGCATCATCGAGTTCGCCGTAGAACATCTCGTGGTTCCCGGGATTGCCGTTCTCGCCGCGCAGGCTCGGGCAGAGAATGACGAAGTTCGCCTTGTAGAACGGCACCAGGGCATCCAGATCTTCCATCCCAAACGCGAATCCGCCGTGATAGAAGACCAGGGCCGGATGGCGCCCCGGAGAGCGCGGTACGGCGTACCAGGCTTTGAGCGTGAGGTCGCCCGAGGGGTAGCGGACTTCGCGAACGCCCGGTGGGAGCGCTTCGTTTTCGTAACGCTGCGGTGAGGGACCCTTGGTGGTCAGTTTAGTCACATGGGTTGCCCGCAATTCGAGGAAGGGCTTGTCCAGTGCCACGGGTGAACTGCTGCGCCACTGGTTGACGACAAAGAGGAGAACGGCGGCAGTGATGACAATGATCCACGAGCGCGGCAACACCGGCCTGGATTGCAGGGGTTGGGGTCGCATGCTACGCCGCAAACTGTCTTGGCCGAAAACAGTGATTTTGGCCGAACAATCGCATCATTATGCGATTTTAGTTTCAGCGCGAAAAAAGTGGCGCAAAACGCTGGGAAATCAGAGGAATTGTGCGCTTTCAAGGCCA
>JANYKD010000488.1 GCA_025361735.1 Phycisphaerales bacterium | reverse complement strand
GCCCGCCCAGAGCTTCAGGCCTTTTTCCGTGGAGGTGAGGTCACGATTGGGACCGAGATAACAGGGCCAATCCACTGCACCTGCGGTCGCGGCCAACAGCGCCAGTCCGAGTGTCGTTGCCAGAATGTGTCGTGGTTTCATGGAATTGCTCCTCATCGTTGAACGGATTCGTCATTCTCAGTGATCAGATCGATCTTCCTCTTCTACTTTGCACTTTGCATTTTGCATTCGCCCTTCTTCCTCATCCCTTTTACCTTCTTCCTTTTACCTTCTTCCTTCGTCTCCCTCATTTCTTCCCTTCCTGCCAGTTCATTCCCCAGCCGATATCCACCTTCACCGGCACGCGCAGTTTGATGGCGCCAACCATCTCCTGCCGGATCGCCTCGGCCTCGCGCTCGACGACTTCCTTGGGCGTTTCGAACACCAACTCGTCGTGCACCTGCAGCAGCAACCGGCTGCGCCAGCCCTCGGCGCGGATCCGGCGGTGAATGTGCAGCATCGCCATCTTGATCAGATCCGCGGCCGAACCCTGTACCACCGAGTTGATCGCCATACGCTCGCCCATATTGCGCTGGGCAATCACGCCGGAATTGATCTCGGGGATCGGGCGGCGGCGGCCGAGGATCGTCTCCACATACCCCTGCGATTTCGCCTCCATCACGCACTTCTGCATGAACCCGGCAATCGACGGGAAGCGCTTGTTATACGCCTCGATGAGCTGCTTCGCTCCAGCGACCGACATGCCTTCAATGCGCTGCGCCAGGCCGCTGGCGGAAATGCCGTAGATGATGCCGAAGTTGACAATCTTCGCCTGACCGCGCTGTTCCTTGCTCACCTGGTCAAGCGGCACGCCAAACACCTCGGCCGCCACGGCCCGGTGAATGTCCTCGTCCGCCTCGAACGCCCGCAGCAGCGCGGGTTCCTGTGTGAAATGCGCCAGCACGCGCAGTTCGACCTGCGAATAGTCGGCCGTCAGCAGCACATCCTTCTCCCGGTCCCCCGGCACAAATGCCAGGCGAATGCGGCTGCCCTCATCCGTGCGGATCGGGATGTTCTGCAGGTTCGGATCGGACATCGACAGCCGGCCCGTCGCGGCGCCGGTCTGGTTGAAACTGCCGTGAATCCGGCCCGTACGTGCATTGATATCCCCGGCCAGTTTGTCGAGGTAGGTGTTGATGAGCTTGACCAGCCCGCGATACTCGAGAATCAGGCGTGGCACCTTGTGCTCGAGCGACAGCTTCTCGAGCACCTCGGCATCGGTGCTCGGGCCGGTCTTGTTCTCGCGCAGGGATCTGAGCCCGAGTTTCGTGAACAGGACGTCGGCGAGTTGCTTGGGCGAATCGGGGTTGAACTCGCACCCGGCCGCCTCCATGATCTGCCCGCGAAGTTTCTCCGCACGCTCGGCCAGCACGCACGACTGCTCGCGGAGCATGGCCGGGTCGATCGCCACGCCGTTGAATTCCATCTCGGCCAGCACGTCGACCAGTGGCACCTCAAGCTCATCGTGCAGCTTCTCGACGGCCGGCAGTTCCTTGAGTTTGCCGCGAAGGAGTTGCGCCAGCCGCCAGGTGACATCCGCATCCTCGCTGGCATAGCGGGCTGTCTTCTCGAGCGGCACGCGGACCATGCTGATCTGGTGCTTGCCCTTGCCGATCAGTTCCTCGGTGGCGATCTTGCGGAACCCGAGCAGGTCGCGGGCCAGCCCGTCCATGCCGTACTGGTTCCGTCCCGCATCCACGAGAAATGCGGCCACCATGGTGTCCATGACCACGCCGCACAGCTCGATCCCGCCGGCACTGGGTAGGGCGGTTTCGCCGAAACCGCGGTTCTCGGCGTGCGGCGGACCGCTCGGCGAGCGGTCCCTACCGCAGTCCATGGCGCCGCCGGCGACGCGCATGACCAGCATGTCGTACTTGATGTTGTGCCCCACCTTGCCGATCGCCGGATCCGAAAGGATGGGCTGTAGCGTATGCAGCGTGCGTGCGGGATCGAGCGTCGTCGACCCCTCGGGACCGCGCAGCGCTATGTAGTAGCCCGTCCCCTCGCGCCAACTGAAGCTCAGGCCGATGACATTGGAGCGCATAGCGCCCAGATCATCCGTTTCCGTGTCGAACGCGAAGCATTTCTGCTGCTTCAGCTCGCCCAGAAACTCCGCGAACTTCTCCTCCGTGTTGACCAGACGATAGTCCAGACCCTCGCTGGTGATGGCGGCCGGCTGGTCGGAAGCGCGGGCCTCCGTCATCGGTCCGAAGAGGCCCATCTCCACGGGTTTCGTCGATGTGCTCGCCGGCGGCGCGACGTCGGCCTGTTTCTCCACGCGGCTCAGCAGCGTGGTAAATCCGAGCTCGGTAAGGTGCTTGCGCAGGCCGCCGACATTCAGCCCGCGGAAGGCGCATTGTTCGAGATTGAAACCGAACTCGACGTCGGTCTTGAGCGTGACAAGCTGCCTCGACATGGGCAGCATGGCCGCGTGCTTCTGGAAATTCTCCCGCAGTTTGGGTGTCAGATCGTCCAGGTGCTGGAGCACCGCGTCGGCCGAGCCATATTTCTGGATTAGTTTCACGGCCGTCTTATCGCCCACGCCTGGGATGCCCGGCACGTTGTCGGTGGCGTCGCCCATCAGGGTCTGCACCTCGATCGCCTGCGCGGGTGTGTACCCCAACTCCTGTGCCATCGACTCGGCCGTGGTAAATGTGTCGGCCTGGACGTCGTACATCCGCACGTGGTCGGCCAGGAGCTGCCGCAGATCCTTGTCCTTGGAAACGAGCACCACATCGAAGTCACGGCCCCGCAGGACATGGGTCAGCGTGGCGATGAGGTCGTCGGCCTCGAAGCCGGGTTTGGCGAAGATCGGCACACCCGCATCGCGAATAATCTGCAGAATCCGCTGCTCCTGCGGCCAAAAGTCCGGCGGCGGCGCTGGCCGGTGGGCCTTGTATTCCGGGTAGATCTCCCTGCGGAAACCCACGCTGGTTCCGGTGTCGATGGCGATCGCCAGGTAGTCGGGTTTTCGCAACTGGACCAGATTTATGAGCATCTGGGTAAAAACAAACGTCGCCTTCGTGGGCTCGCCCGTCGGGCTGGTGAGATCGCGGAAAGGCGCGAAATAGGCCCTGAAAATCTGGGCGTGGCCGTCAATTATGTAGAATGTCCGTGCCATGTGGCTTTCGCTCTCAGTTAATCGTCCCACGATCTTTGTTCACCGGCTTGACCTAAGTATCGGCTGGCTTGTACATTAGCCGACTGCCGTAACATACTCCACCGTAGGCGTTTGCACCCTTGCTCGGAGGTACTCGATGGCCACAGTGAGTCAGCCCGGATCCAGAGGCGGTCTTATCACCGCGCTCGTGATCTTCGTAATCCTGTTCCTGATTGCCGCGATCTTCGCGGTCAAAACCAACTCGGAATTGAAGGTCAGAGAGACCGAACTGGTGAACTACAAGAAGCAGTTCCCCACGGTCGTGCTCGAACAGGAAGTGCAATCCGCAAACGAGCAGGCCGCCAAGCTCCGCGCAGAGACCAGCACAAACGACTCCGTCTACAGCATCCTCCTCCGCCAGCGCGAGGAACTCGCCCGCCAGATCACCGGGCAGAATCCTCCCAATTCCAACAAGGAAGCGATTGACGCCGCCGCCAAGACCGTGGCGGCCGCTAACGAGAGCCTCAAGGGCGCGGGCGTCACCGTGCCCGGCGGCGCCATGATCAACGGCATCGCCCTGCTTGCCGACGCCATCAATGTGCGCGAGAACCGCATCAAGGATCTCACCACCCAGGCGGCCGCGCTCAATGAACAGATCAAACAGGCCAACGACACCGGCAAGCAGAAGGCCGACGAGCTCGAGAAAGCCATCGCCGAGGCCAACAAGGGGAAAGAAGCCGAAGCGGCCAAGGGCAACGGCTATCTCACCGATACCAAGACCAAGATTGACGGCCTTGAGGAATCGCTGAAGAAGGCGGTCGAAGATGGCCGCAAAGCCTCCGAAGATCTGACCACTCAGCTCAAGACCGTCCAGGCTGAGATTGAGAAAGTTAAGAAGGAAAACGACAGGCTGGTCAAGAAGATCGCATCCTGGCGTCCGACCAACTACGCCAATGCCATACTTCGCCAGCCTGACGGCAAGATCATCCAGATGGGCAAGAACAACGTCGTGTATATCGACCTTGGTTTTGGCCAGCACGTCACCCAGGGCATGACCTTCCAGATCTACGACAAGCTTGAAGGCATCCCGCGGCTCGAAGGCGCGGCCGAAGACCTTCCACCCGGCAAGGGCTCGCTGGAAATCATCCGCGTGGGTCCCGGCAGCTCGGAATGCCGCATCATCAAGATGAACGAAGGCCAGCAGGCGCAAGAAGGCGACATCATCGCCAACGTCATCTACGACAAGAACACCCAGTTCCACTTCAAGGTCTACGGCGACTTCGACATCGACCACAACGGCATGGCGACCGCCGCCGAGACTGACGTGGTCAAGCGTCTGATCGTCGCCTGGGGCGGGGCTCTCACCGACGCCATCGACATCGACACCGATTTCCTGGTCATGGGCAAGGAGCCCGTCGTTCCGAACTATCCGAAGGATCAGCTCGACACCGACCCGGTCAAGAAGTTCGAGCACGAAAACGCCCTGAAGGCCCTGAAGGCCTACGACGACATCCGCAACAAAGCTCTGGAGTTGGGGATTCCCGTCCTGAACCAGAACCGCTTCCTCTACATGATCGGTTACTGGGACCAGGGCCGGAAGTAAACCGCTTTGGCTGAACTCACA
>JANYKD010000473.1 GCA_025361735.1 Phycisphaerales bacterium | reverse complement strand
TTGTGCCAGCCCTCCGATCCATGCGAGGATACCCCAGTAGCGGCCTGGCCTGTTTGGTCATTCGGACATTCGGATTTGATTCGTCATTCGAGTTTCGGAATTCGTCATTGCCACCGCCAGGGGTTACACAAGGATCTCGTGAACGACGTTTCCATGCACGTCGGTCAGCCGGAAGTCCCGGCCCTGGAAGCGATAGGTGAGTTTGGTGTGGTTAATGCCCAGGCAGTGCAGCAACGTGGCGTTGAAGTCGTGGATGTGAACGGGGTTTTCGGTGATGTTGTAGCAGTAGTCGTCGGTCCGGCCGTAAACCAGGCCGGGTTTGACGCCGCCGCCGGCGAGCCAGACGGTGAAGCAGCGGCCGTGGTGGTCGCGGCCGTGGTTGGTGGCGGTGAGCGTGCCCTGGGAATAGACGGTTCGGCCGAACTCGCCGCCCCAGATCACGAGCGTGTCGTCGAGCAGGCCGCGCTGTTTCAGGTCGCGCACGAGGGCGGCGGAGGCCTGATCGACATCCTTGCACTGTCCCCGAATCTGCGTGGGAAGGTCGCTGTGCTGGTCCCAGCCGCGGTGGAATAGCTGCACGAAACGCACGCCGCGCTCGGCCATGCGCCTGGCCAGCAGGCAGTTGCGGGCGAAGGCGTTGCCGCCGCCCTGCGCGTCCAGGCCGTACATGTCGAGCGTGTCCTTGGATTCGCTGGAGAGGTCGGTCAGGTCGGGCACGGCGGTCTGCATGCGGAAGGCCATTTCGTACTGGGCGATGCGGGCGTTGATTTCCGGGTCGCCGAAGGCCTGCTCGGCCATGCCATTGAGCGCCTGCACGCCGTCGAGCATATTGCGGCGAGACCCGGCGTCGATGCCGGGCGGATTGTTGAGGTAGAGAACGGGGTCGGCGCTGGAGCGGAAACGCACGCCCTGGTGCTGGCTGGGGATGAAACCGGAACCCCAGAGCCGTGAGAAGAGCGGCTGATCAGTCTTGTTACCCGAGCCCTGGGAGATCATGACGACGAACGCGGGCAGGTTCTGGTTCTCCGAGCCCAGGCCATAGCTGAGCCACGACCCCATTGATGGCCGACCGGGCTGCTGGAAACCGGTCTGAATGAGTGTGATGCCGGGGTCGTGGTTGATGGCCTCGGTGTTTAGCGTCTTGATGATGCACAGGTCGTCGACGATGGAACCGATATGGGGCAGCAGTTCGGAGATGTACGTCCCGTTTGTTCCCTGGGGCTGGAACTTGAACATCGGCGCGACGCAGGGGAATGATTTCTGGCCGGAGGTCATGCCGGTAATGCGCTGGCCCATGCGGATGGTGGCCGGGAGTTCGCTGCCGTGGTACTTGCGAAGTTCGGGCTTGTAGTCGAAGAGGTCGATGTGCGACGGGCCGCCGGACATAAAGAGGTAGATGACGCGTTTGGCCTTTGGGGCATGGTGAAGCTGCTGCAGGATGCCGTGCATCTGCGCCGCAGCCGGTTCGGCGGCGAAGAGGTCCGGGTTGAGCAGCGAGGCCAATGCGGCTCCGCCGATGCCGGCGGCGGTGCGGCCGAAGAAATGGCGGCGGGTGATGAGGCGGGCGTGTTCGAGTTGGGGGTTCATGGGGCTCTAGTAATGTCTAATGTCGAATTCCGAATGACGAGAGAATGTCGAACCGTCATTCGTCAATCATCATTCGACATTGTCCTTTCTATTCAGTTCCGCTCAGTTCTTCGTCACGACTTCATCAAGATTCAGAATCGTCGAGGCCACAACCGTCCACGAGGCCAGTTCCACGGGATCGAGCGTGGCGTCTGCGGGTGATTCGCCGTTGGTCAGGAGCGTCTTGGCCATCTCCGGGTTCTTGTGGTAGGCCGAGCGCTGCTTGTCGAGGACGGTCTGCAACACGGCGATTTCGGCGGCTTTGGGGAGCCTGGCGGTTGTCAGGCGGAAGGCGAAGGCGAGCTTGGCGCTGGTGTCAGCCGGGGCTTCCTTGAGTATTCGTTCGGCCAGTTTGCGCGAGGCTTCGACGTACGTCGGATCGTTCATCAGGATCAACGCCTGCAGTGGCGTGTTCGTGCGGGCGCGACGGACCGTACAGACTTCACGATCTGGGGCATCAAACGTGCTCAGTTGTGGTGGCGGGCTGCTGCGCTTCCAGAAGGTGTACATCGAGCGGCGATAGAGGTCTTTACCGTGGCTGGGGATGTATTTCTGGGCTGTCCAATTGTCGCCATCGGCGCGGGACATCAACTCTTCCCAGAGGCCGGCCGGCTGATAGGGCGACACGCTGTGGCCGCCAATCTCGCCATTGAGCAGGCCGCTGACGGCCAGCGCCTGGTCGCGGATGAACTCGGCCTGGAGGCGGAATCGCGGGCCACGGGCCACGAGCCGGTTCTCCGGGTCGCGCTGCACGAGCGGCGGCGTGACCGTCGATGACTGACGGTAGGCCGAGCTGGTGAGCATCAGCCGCACCATGGCTTTGACATCCCAGCCGTTGCGGACGAACTCGGTGGCCAGCCAGTCGAGCAATTCGCGGTTGACGGGGTACTCGCCTTGCGAGCCGAAGTCTTCGGCCGTCTTGACCAGGCCCGTGCCGAAGAAAGTCTGCCAGTAGCGATTGACGGTGACACGAGCGACCAGCGGGTGATTTCCGCTGACCAGCCAGCGAGCCAAGCCAAGCCGGTTCCTGGGCAACTCGGTCGGCATCGGCGGCAGCGCGGTGGGTGTGGCCGGCGTGACTTTGTCGCCGAGTTTGTCGTATTGCCCGCGCACACGGATGAAGGTATCGCGCGGCTTGGGCATCTCCTGCATGACCATGGCGGTGGGAATCGATACGTTCAGGTCCGTCTGCTGTTTGTGCAATGCGGCAAGACGCTGACGCACGGGCGCGAACTCGGCCGAGATGTTCTCGCGGTAGAAACGTCGCACGTCCGCGCGCTGGGCCTCGGACCGCTTATCGGCCGGCGTTTGCAGGAGGGCCAGCACATTCCGCGGCATGCCGTCCTTGTCATGCGGCCGCGGGCTGGCGGTGATGGCCAGGCGGAAGAGTCCTGGCTGATGCCGGGCGAAGCTGGAATTGAACTCGATCGAGACGCTGATCGACGTGCTTGGGGCGAGCGTCAGCGGTGTGGCCAGTTCGAAGATCGCGTAATGGGGTTTGCCGACTTGCGGGAAGATGCCCCAGCCGAAGCCCTTTCCCTGGCCGATGACTCTGGAGACGGGGAAGCCTTCCTGGCTGAAGTCGGCAGAGGCCGACTTGAAGGGGATTTCCTTCCCATCTGAAAGTCTCAGCTTGACGCCGGTCATGACCACGTTGCCGTTGTCGCTCCGACCGGGGCCGTGGGCCGCGAGCGAGTCGTGCGGCAATATTTCCAGGCGGATCGCGGTGATCGTGTCGAGCGTGGCCGGAGCGGTCAGCGTGTACGTCTCTTTCTCGGGGTTGACGCCGGTGGCGAGGATCGACTGATCGTCAAGCGTTCTGAATGTCGATCCGTTGGCCGACTTCAGCGTTGCGGCCTTCAGCACGGACCATGCTGTTGCCGGTTGAGACGCCGTGGCTTCCCAGGTTCGTTGTGCCGCATCCGCATCTTCGCGCGCGGCGAGCATTTCCGCTTCGAGCTCGCGGATCTCGGCGGCCGCCTGGTCATGGGCCACCTGCTGCTGGCGCGTCGGCACCTGCATGAACGGCGCGGCGTTGCCCTTGGCTCCGTCCAGGCCGTTTTCGGGGATGTTGTTGAAGAAGGCGTAGAAGGAATAGTAATCGCGCGTCGGGATCGGGTCGTATTTGTGGTCGTGGCACTGGCAGCAGTTCATGCTGAGGCCCAGCCACACAGTTGACGTCGTGTTGACGCGGTCGACGAGATAGGCGTTGTGGTATTCCTCGGGAACCGCCCCGCCTTCGAAATTGATCATGTGATTGCGGTTGAAACCGGAGGCGATCTTCTCGTCCAGTGTCGCATTGGGCAGCAAATCGCCGGCCAGTTGGTCCACAGTGAAGCGGTCGAAGCGCATGTTGGTGTTAAAGGCATTGATAACCCACTCGCGCCAGCGCGTCATATCCCGGCCGGAGTCAATGTGGTAGCCATGCGTGTCGGCATATCGCGCCGCGTCGAGCCAGTCGACGGCCATCCGTTCGCCGAAGCGCGGGCTGGCCAGCAGGCGGTCAATCAGTTTCTCATAGGCGTCAGCGGACTTGTCGGCCAGGAAAGCGTCAATCTCGGCCAGCGTTGGCGGCAGGCCGGTGAGATCGAGCGTGGTACGGCGGATCAACGTTTCACGCGTGGCCTGCGGAGATGGCTTGAGCCCGTCGTGCGCGAGCCGGGCCAGAACGAAAGCATCGATGGGGTTGCGCACCCATGCGGCATCGTTGACGGCCGGTATCGCGGGCCGGGTCGGCGGGATGAACGACCAGTGCGTCGGGTAGATGGCTTTCTGCGTGATCCACAGTTTAAGCGTATCGATCTGCTTCGCGGTCAGCTTCTTGCCGGTCTTGCGGGGCGGCATGAATTCTTCCGGATCGTCGGCGGTGATGCGGCGGACGAGCGCGCTCTTGGCCGGATCGCCGGGAACAATGGCCGGGCCATCTTCGCGGGGGGCGATTGCGTCTTCGCGGCGGTCCAGGCGCAGGCCGGCCTTGCGCGAAGCGCCATCCGGGCCGTGGCAGGCGAAACAGTTTTCGGAAAGGATGGGATGGATATCGCGATCGAAGTTCACACCCTCGCCGCGCGCGATGCCGGCCCAGAGCAGGGCGGTGGTCAGAATCAGAACTAGGCTGCGGTTCATGCGCTGACTCCAGTGGATATGAGCAACGTGTCTCCTGCCAGTGTATAACTATAGGCGTCCGGATTGGGCGTGGCGAAGCGCCCGGGAGGGCCGCACTCTGTGCGGCCGCGGTCGTGCAGAAGCACGACCCTCCCGGTGCGTGGTATTGCCGTGTCGCGTCATTGGAGAACGTATGCGAAGAGCGATTGCCGTGTTGTGCCTGGTCCCCATGCTCATGGGCGCGCGTGAACGCGGGCCGTTGCTTGCTTATGCGCTGAAGAGCGCCGAGCGGGTTGCCCGGTCGGCGGATGATCCCGAGAAATCCAACGCCTCATCGCGCGACCTCTTTGCGGCGTCGCTGATCTACCTCGAGGCCGGCGGCGATGTCGGGCGCGTGAAGATGATGCTTGAGGTGGCCGCGAAGATGCAGGACCGCGACGAGACGAGCAAGACGTACGGCAACTTTCGCTGGAACTGGAACCGGCCGGAGATTGTGGATCGCAACGCCGTGGATTTCTGCATGGCCGGTGGATCGTTGCTGTGGGTTCGGCATCGGGACAGGTTGCCGGCCGAGGTGCGCGGGCCGCTGAAGAAGATGCTGGAACTGGGCACGGAAGGCTGCATGCGTCACCGAGTCAGCGATGCCTACACGAACATCGCCCTGATGTCGGCGGCCAACCTGATCCTGCTGGGCGAGGGGCTGGACAATTCCAAGGCCACTGAAGAGGGGCTCAAGCGGCTGGATGCGGCCGCGAAGTACATCCTGGCGAACGGCACGCACGAGTACGACAGCCCGACCTATTACGGAACCGATCTCGACACGCTGGGGCTTCTGGAGGCGCAATGCAAAAGCGAGGTTGCCCGGGCTCAGGCGAAGCGGCTGCTCGAGTTGTTCTGGACGGATGTCGCCGCGAGTTACCACCCGGCGTCGCAGAAGTTGGCCGGACCCAACAGCCGCACCTATGACTATCTTCGCGGACTGGGGATTCTCGACAACCATCTCTGGTACAACGGCTGGATCGACGGCCCGCCGATCGGATCGTTCGGCATCATCTGGCCAATGCTTGGCCGCTACGAGCCAGGCGAGAACCTGCGCAAGATTTCGGATCGCTTTCCCCGTCTGGTCCGCCAGAGTTGGGGCCTTGAGAAGCAGCACGCGCGCACGCTTTATGTGCTGCGCGATGTTGCCCTCGGTTCGTCGGCCGCGTGTTACGGCGGCTGGATGGACATGCCGCTCACGGTCGATTTCCCGGGTCCCCGCGAGAGCGTGCGCGGCTACTACATTCCCGACGGCCGGGGCGACCCCTACGGCAAACTGAAGATCATGGAGAAGAGCGGCCACGAGAAGGCCCTGCACCTGAACACTTTCTTCACGGCCGCCCAGTCCAAGACTGACGCCTTGGCACTCGTGGTCTATCGCGAGAAGGACATCCCGGCCGAATGCAAGTCCCTGCAGACGCACTGGGTCATGCCGCGCGATGTGGAGCAGATCATCGTCAATGGCAAATCCATCACTCACAATCAGAAGCAATGGCAGGTTGATGTTCCGGCCGGGTCGCCCGTGGTTTTCCGCAAAGGATCAGCGGCGGTGGCCGTGCGATTCCCCTGGTCGCGCGACTGTGCGGGCAAACCGGCGACGCTGCAATTGCTGGACGACGGGAACGCTTACGGCGCCATCCGATTGACACTCGATCACCACATCGCCACCGACAGACCGGCTGCACCGCCCGCGGCGGTTATCGCCGTCAGCGTTGCGTCAAGCCTGACCGACACATCGTTCGCGGACTGGGTCCGGACTATCGAGGCACAGAAGTACGATGTGTCCGCCGGCGCAACCTCCGTCCGTGCCACGGCGAAGACATCCAACGGCGACATCACGGTTGCCGCCAAGGCTCCGTTCAATGTACCGGCCGAACTCGTGCCCGCACCGTCGCGAGCGGTCCTGGAGATTGATGGTGTGGATATTGGTAGGAATCTGCTCAACTCAAGTTATTGACTGATGCTGCGATCCTACGCACTCGTTGGCGTTCTGATGGCCGGAGGATTACAATCCTCGCCGAGCGGTTAGAGTGGCCAACCCACTGGTGTGGATTGCCGAGGTGAGTACGCCATGACAACTACGGAACTGACGCCAATACAACTTCGTGATCGCGGTTACGCGGCATTGCTCCGGGATCTCGGGCCGGTCAATTTCATACGCTTCCTGCAACAGTTCGAGCCCGGGCAGGGCGACTACACACAGGATCGCTCGCAGTGGCTGGATGCGATGACTCCGGAGCAAATTGACGCGGTGATCGACCGCCAGCGGCGCTCGTCCAACTCGCCAGGATAATGAGGGTTGTCGTGCGCGCTGCTGTCGAGAACGACGCAGCGCACGGCGGACCCTGAACCCTCATGTCACCTCTCCTTCAAGTCTCATCCCTGTGTAAAGCCTTCCCCGGCGTCAAGGCGCTGGCGGATGTGAGCCTGTCACTCAATCCGGGTGAGGTGCTTGCCGTCATTGGCGAGAACGGGGCGGGCAAGTCGACGCTCATGAAGATACTCGCCGGTGTGCAGCGGCCTGACACCGGGCAGATCGTGCTGGATGGCCGGGCGGTCGCGATTGACTCGGTGCAGAAGGCGCTGTCGCTTGGCATTGTGCTGATTCACCAGGAGTTGAACCTCTGCGACAACCTCGATATCGCGGGGAACATCTTCCTGGGGCGCGAACCGCGGCGGCTTGGCTTCATCGATCGCGGGACCATCTATCGCGATGCGGAGGCGGTGCTGGCGCGCGTAGGGCTGGATCTTTCGCCCAGGGCGATCGTCAGTTCGTTGACGATCGGCCGGCAGCAGATGGTGGAGATCGCCAAGGCGTTGTCGGTGAATGCCCGCATCCTCATCATGGACGAGCCGACATCGAGCCTGTCGGCCCATGAGACGGAGCAGCTTTTCCGGGTGGTCAAGGATCTGCGGAGCAGGGGGATCAGCATCCTCTACATCTCGCATCGCCTGGGCGAGGTGAAGGAACTGGCCGACCGTGTGGTGGTATTGCGCGACGGGCGGAATGCGGGGGAACTGGCTCGTGATGAGATCTCGCACGACCGCATGGTGCGGATGATGGTTGGCCGGGATATCGGCCAGTTTTACGAGCGGGCATCGCACGCGCCGGGCGAGGTCCTGCTGGAAGTGGACGCACTGCGGACGCCGGCGCATCCGCGGCATGAGATCAGCTTTTCGCTGCGAGCCGGAGAGATTGTCGGCCTGGCGGGCTTGGTGGGCGCAGGCCGGACGGAATTGCTGCAGGCGCTGTTTGGCATCGCGCCGGCCGTCGGTGGGCGCATCCGGGTCCAGAGCCGGCCGGTGGCCATCCGGTCGCCGCGCGATGCGGTGCGCCGCGGCTTGGCGCTCGTGCCCGAGGATCGCAAGCAACAGGGACTGCTGCTGGAGATGGCGGTGCGCGAGAATCTCTCGCTGCCGCGCGTGCGGCGCGATGCCATCGCGGGATTTCTCAACCGTGCCGCGGAGCAGGGAATCGCCGCCGACATGATTGGCCGGCTGAGCATCAAGACACCGAGCGACCGGCAGATCGTCGGCTACCTCTCCGGGGGCAATCAGCAGAAGGCGGTCATCGGCAAGTGGCTGGCGATGAGCCCGCGGGTCCTGCTGCTCGATGAGCCAACACGCGGCATTGACGTCGGCGCCAAACAGGAAATCTACCGGCTGATGGAAAGACTCGCCGGCCAAGGCGTCGGTATTCTGTTCGTATCGAGTGAGATGGAAGAAGTGATGGGCATGTCCGACCGAACCCTGGTGATGCACGAGGGCCGGCTCACAGGGGAACTGCGTCGTGATCAACTCAGCGAAGAGGCGATTCTGCGGCTGGCGATCACTTCCGCCGTCGCACTGTGAGCGTCGCGGGCTTTTCTTCGGCCGGGGTTTCGCAGAGCGGCTTGCTCGTGGTGGATTCGGCCAGGAGTTCGGCGATCGTGCTCTTGCGGAAAACCTGCTCGACCATGTTTAATGCCTGATCGAGCCGCTTATGCACGGGGCAGAGTACAGCGCCGTGAGTCTTGAGGTTCAGGGGACATTCGCTGATCCGCTGGAACGGCGAAACCGCCTGCATGACGTCGTAGATGCTGAGTTCCGCAGGCGGAATCGACAGCACGGATCCGCCGTGCAGACCCCGCTGTGATTTGATCAACTTGGCGCGACTAAGGGACTGCAGGACCTTGGCCAGGTATCCCTCGGGGATGCGCGTGGCGAGATGAATCTGGCGGATGGTCGCCGGCCGGCCGTCGAGACTGCCAAGATACGCGGCCACTCGCAGGGCGTACTCGGCTGTCTGGGAAAACATGGACATATGGGCATGCCTCAAATAAATCGGGAACTGGACCCAGATGTCGTGATTTGACCCGCGAAGGGGGAAATCGTCAAGCATTCGTTGCCCGATTGTCACTGCCCGAGCGCGGGAACTGGGAACGGGGTACGGTCATAGTACATGCGGCTGCCGACCGGGCTTAGTTGGCCTCGGGGACGAGAATGTCCCCCAAGGCCATCCAATGACACGCACGCATGCCTGTCCCACCGCGGATCACGCGCAGTGCAATCCATCCGGGGAATCGGACGGTTCTCCCCGTGACACAAACCATCAGTGCTTCGTGGGCTGAGCGGATCTCCTTCCCCTATTGGCTACTCGGGTTGCTTCCTCCACTTCGTGCCTTCGTGCCTCAGTCCCCTTGGTTGCGGCGATGTTGTGGATCTCAATTCGGCTGTACCACGGGCGGCGGCGGCGGCAGCGCGGGCTGTGCGGGTGGTGCGATGGGCTCAGCGCGTGTTCCCATGAAGAACATCGACATCAGCGGCAGGATGGTATCACGATTGACCGTGGCTGACGCTGTCGCTTTGGTGCCGTCGGCCGCGCACTTGACGGATGCGAGGAAGTCGCGCCCCTGGGCCACGCCCGGCATCACCATCGCCTGCACGCCCATGTTCTGAATCGCGGCCGACGCCATCTGCACGCCATCGTTGACCATCTTGACGGCACCGGCGACATTGGCCGCGTCGGAGCCGCTGCCACTGACACTGAGTTGCAGCTTGGCGCCATCGGGTTTGGCCACAATGCTGAGCTGGTCGAACGCCGCCAGAACAGGAGCCTGGCGATAGGCATCCGTGACCTTGATCACGCCCCAGAGCGGCAGGGACATGTCGGCCTTGTCGAGCAGTGGCTTCATGTCCTTGTCGGCCAGTAATTGGCCTTTGCCGGCGGCGATGGATTTGATGATCGCCTCGGTCGGCAGCAGTACCTGTCGCGGGCCGGCGGTGAAGATGGCCCGTCGTGAGTCAACCAGGGCGAGCGCCACTTCCTTCGTGGGGCTGAGCACCTCCACATCGCCGATCTTTCCCCACTGCATTTGCGCCGGGACAATCGTGCGAGCCCAGGCTTTGACGCCGGCCGCATCCCATTCGCCGCGGACAATCACGGCTACCCAGCCGGTCTGGTTGCCGATATCGCCGGCCACGCCGACCGTGATGCCGTCGAGGCGAATGTCGCCGGTGATTTCGGCGACCGCCAGCACGTGCTTGGTGATTTCCTGAGTTGCCGTGGCCGCGTCGCCAACCAGCGGGCCGATTTTCTTGATGAGGTCTTCGACGGCCATCGGGGCGCTGGTGAACGAATTCTGCGCCACCGCCCGGCTGTCGGCCGGCAACATGTCGACATCCCGCTTGCGCTCGGCCAGATCATTGGCGGAGGCGAACGGCTGACCTTGGATGGAGGCGATGGCCCGGCGGGCATACTCGGCGACGAAGGGCTCCTTCGAATCGCTCAACGGTTGCAGGATCGGCAGGGCCTCCGCCTTTTTCAACTCGCCCAGGGTGCGGATGGCCATCAGGCGGCGCACCCGGCCGGTCTTCTGTAACTCTTTGGTCAGGGTTCTGGATGCCGCGGCGATTTCGGGATCCGGCATCTGTGCACCCTGTGCGAGCACGGGCAGCGCCCGGCCGCCTGCGGTCCGGAATTTCTCCGCGGCCGCGGTCCGCGCCTTGGGATCGGGCGAACCGAGTTCGACGAGCAACGGCAGGAGATCTCCCCCGTCGCCGGTCTTGAGGATGGCCGCCATGTTCTCCGTTGTGGGTGCCAATTTCTGCGTCTGCCAGTAGGCATTGGTGCTGGCATAGTCCAGGAGATGGTTGCCTCCCTGGCCGAGCAGGACAAACATCATCAGGAACGACAAACCCGACATACCCATGGGAGGACCTTTCGTGTGGATGCATGAGTTTATCGCGAGTAGGCGGGCGCAAGGCAATTGGAAAACGCAGGAAAATTTGGAAGCGTCAACGAAGACGTCGCTATTTCGTCTCGCTCAATAGAAGCTCCCGCACATGTCGCACTTTTTCTTCGATGTCCCGCGTCGCCGCGACGGTCAAGAGGCGTGGATGGCCGGACCACAGTCGCCGCAGCAGTTCGCCGTTGCGCATGGCCTGATTGGCATTCTCGAACCGGCAGGCGTTGGAATTGTCGCCATCGTAGCGGCCGATGGCGGCGCTGCTTTCGAGCCAGATCACGGCGTCATAGCGGGCCATTTCCCGCTCGGCCGTGGTGCCCAGATCGCGCCAGTAGTCTTCCGGTCCGTCCGGCCAGTAGGCCGAGCCGTCAATCGTCCCCCGATCCAGCAGCAGGGTCTTGTCCGGGTTCTCGCCGGCCACACGCGCTTCCTGCTCCACCTGCAGACGATAAATTTGCCGCTGCACGTCCCGCCGGCCGGGCACGTCCAGCCGGTCCCAGCGCGTCTGCAGTGCCGCATACACCTGCGTGGCCGCCTCAGGAACCAGCGCGTATTGCCGCGGGTCGGCCGCGAGCAGCGCGGCCGATACCGCGGTCTTTCCAGACCCCGGTCCACCCGTCAACACGATCCAACGCCGCATGCACACTCCAGTCGCTGTCCACTGTGGACGGCGTACGCTATGGTAGTGGCGGCAGCCATTGGCCGCCAAACACCGAGGACCGCTCTTGCCTTCCATCCGACCCTATCCCGAAGTCCTGCTCGCCATGCAGAGCATGGGTCTTGTGTGCAACTACCACAACTCCGGCGCCTTCGGATTCCCGCGCGGAACGCCGTCCGTCTATCGCGGATGGATCGGCCCGGACGATCCCACCATTCGCCCGGCCGTGCGCGAATTCGTCCGCCAGATGCCGCCGCCACATGAACCCAATCTCGCCCGCATGGCCAGGGATGTTTGGCTGAGACTCAGCGAGGGTCCGGCGTGGATCGTGCCCATGAGTCACTGGGCCTTTGAGATGGACCACGGCAGTCGAGATTGGTTGCCCGGCGTCCTAGACGAAATGGGGATCGACAGCGCGGTTCTTACGCCGCTCAACAATGCCGCGGCCATCGAATTTGGCCGGGATGAGGGCGAGGCGATGAATTTGTTCGTCGAGAAACTCCTCGGCCGGCTGTCGGCGAGTGACTTTGCCCTGCTTCTGCCCCGATTTCCGCTGGTCTGCACGATTCACCATCACAAGCAGTTGTGGTGGGTGTGCCAGTCGGAGGAAATCATGGCCGCGGTTGCAGTGCCGTAGGCCTTGGGGAAAGCCGGTGAGGGCACCGGCCCTACTTTGGCTTTCCTGTTGCGGTGGCGTGTTGCCGTTTGATGGCTTCCTGATACTGGCGGAACAGGTCGTCGATTGGCCGCGAGGCCATGTTCACGCCACCGCCGCCTTCGATTGACAGCGTGTATATGAAGTCCGGATAGACGTACCGCCAGGGAGATTCGCCCTGGGCCAGGCGGATGCCTTTTTCCTTGCGGTAGGCCGCGTCGTCGGTGGCGTGCCAGAAGTGCTTCCAGAGGTCGGCCTCGAATTGGCGAAGTTCCTCCGACTTGGGCGAACTGTCGTGGTAGATCAGCGGCGGCTGGCCGGGGTCGTCGATGGGGAAACCGTCAATCGGCGCCTGGCGGTCGCCGTAGAGCCGATAGAACAGCGCGATGCTTTGCCCGCGGAGCGGGTCGTCCTTTTCGATGAAGTCCCGCTCGAACTTGATCACCAGCGTGTCGATGTGCACGACGTTTCCCACGATGGTGAAGAACTTCGGGGGCAGTCGCGTGCCGTCGCGGGCGATCTCGGAGAACAGCAGCGTTGTGGTGGTGTCGCCATTCTTATAGCCCTGTTCCATCACCACCAGTTCGGCCATGCGACGTTCGCGCGTCAGACGCGTCACGAAATCCTCAAGGTGCTTCTTCTGGGCCTCGAGCCGGACGATCTCCGCCGCGAGTTGTGCTTCCTTGGCGCTGCGGCTTTCATATTTGTAAATGCCGTACGCCCCGCCGCCGACCAGCAGGAGCAGAACGAGAATCTTGGTAAGCGAACGCAGCATGAGCGCAGCCGATCCGTGTGGGCTTGACGATTCTAGGTCACCGCGGCCGAAATTGCGGCGCAGGCTGGATGCCCGCGCCACGATATCAGCGTGCCGACCCTTCTTTTATCGGCTACCCGGATTCTCCTGCATCAGCGAAGTGGCGGGCAAACGCTGCGCGGGCGCGGCGGCCGGTGGCGCGAGCCCCTTCAGGAGCGACAGTGGCGTGAAGGTTTCGTTCGGATACAGATCCTTCAGGCTCTTGAAGTCCGACGGGATGATGCTGACCCCGCTGGCCGGGGTTTCGCTGCCCAGATAGACCGCGTCGGCGTTGAAGTAGTGGAAGGTTGGATCGCCTTCCAGGCTGATCCGGTCGCGGATCACCCAGGCGCGGAACGTCTGGCCGTTGAACCGGACTTCCCGGTCTCCCTCGGTGTCGACGTAGCGCCAGATGATTTCCCGTTCTGACGGAATCCAGGTCGCAAATGCGTAATTCTTGTGTTCCTTGACGGGCAACAATCGCGGCAGCAGCAGCGTCCACGCCTGCGGCAGGTAGCAGTAGGGCTCGAACAAGTCCCGCTCGATCGTTTTCGTCTGGCCTTGCGAACTTTGGTTGACGGTCAACTTCTGCTCTTCCACCGTGAAGGCCTGCTTTTTCGCGTTCGGATCTTTCGGAATCATGATCTTCGGCCGGTTGTGCTTGTAGCTTTGCCCGTACTCATTGAAGCTGTCCAACCCATTGATCGTGGTCCGGCTCACCCAGGCTTCATCGGGTTGTCGCCGCTCGGGCGTGCTGAACAATTCCGCATCGACGCGGGTGACGGGTCCATTGGCCGAGTCCTTCCGCGAAAGGCTGGTGGTTACTTTCACACCGTGCTTGCCGTTGTAGTCGTCGAATCGTTCGGTGACGAACAGCCAGCCGACATCCTTGCCCCGGAGCACGACGCGGTAATACTGTTCGGGAATCAGCGCTGTCTCCGCCCGGCGGGAAAGATTTACGCCCATCGCCCTTCCGGAGGCGACGCGATCCAGCAGCTCGTTCTTCACAGGTTGGGTGTCGAACAACTGCACCGTGCGCAGCATCGCATCGAACAGCGCGACGGCCACGCTTTCCCTTGGATCCTCTTTGTCGCCCAGGTCCGCGCTCCAGCCCGACGGCGTGGTCCAGTCAACCACAAAGAAATGCGTCGGGCTTTCCTGGATCATCGCCTGCTGGTGCAGCCATGTCTGCACGCCCATCGAGTATCGCGAGATCAGCAGCCCTGTGTCGTACTGGCCAACGTTGATCACATCTTTGCGCAGCACCTTGGTGCCGGGATTGCTTCTCTGCACGGCGCCTTCCAGTTCGTCGAGCAGCCCCGGCGCCGGCGGCAGGGGGTTGGGGCCATCGAATCGCTGCACGCCGGCCGCGGGATCACCCACGCGCGGCGTCGCGAGCTTTGTCGGTTCCGGGCGAATGATTTGGAGGACTTTGAGCGACCAGCGGTCTTCGTCGCTGCTGAAGACGACAAACGGCTCATCCGCGCCGACGGCGAGCTTCTGTTGTGCCTTTCCGCCGATCGGCGGGCAGAAGCTGAACCCGGCCGCGATGCGCGTATAGCGGGGTGCCAGCCGGGCGAGCATCTCGTCCGGGACAGCCGCGGCAGCCGGTTGCGTGGTGGCCGCCGGCCGGGTTGCGGGTTGGGTTGTCTGTGCCTGCCCGCCGGTCACGAACGACGTGGCGAGTATCAGTGATGCGATCGTCCAGGTTGTCGGTTTCATGAAGTACTCCTGCTCGGGCTTGCGGGCTGTCGATCCGGCATTGTGCCACAACGACTCATGCAGGGAAAGGCCGGAGGCGGAATGCAAAATGCAAAATGCAGAGTGCAAAATGCAAAATGAAGAATGAAGAACGCGGAATGTTGATTCTGGATTCCGCACTCACCATGCCGCATTCGTTCCTTGCCTCAGTGGTGAGTCTTCATCACCTGCGACGAGGACAGGCATACGCGAAAACGCGAAGAGAATCGGCTTGATCCTCTTCGCGTCTTCATCTTCGACTTCGCATCTTCGCGGTCGATGCTCTGATTACCGATAGAATTCGATGATCAGGTTCATGTTGGCTTCGAAGGGCACATCTTCCGGCGTCGGCACGTTCAGGATCTTGGCCGTAAGCTGGACCGGGTTGAACTCGAGCCAGGCCGGTACGCTGTGGCCGGCGTTCTGTTCCATGTTCTCGCGGAGCATTTTGTGGCTCTTCTCGCGGAAGGTGATGACCTGCCCGGGATCGACGATGTAGGAAGCCACGTCGGTCTTCTTGCCATCGACGAGGATATGTCCATGGGCCACGAGCTGGCGGCAGGCCCAGATGGTCCGGGCGACGCCGAGGCGGCGGATGACGTTGTCGAGGCGGCGCTCGAGCAACTGGATCAGCGTGTTGCCGGTGTTGCCCTTGGACTTCTTGGCGGTGGTCAGGAAGCGGCGGAACTGCCCTTCGAGCATGCCATAGTGATAGCGGAGCTTCTGTTTTTCGGTGAGACGCACGCCGTATTCGGTGTTGCGACGGCCGCGATAGCCGTGCATGCCGGGGATGGTCAGTTCCTTGCCGGTGTGCTTGTTGATGTCGGCAATGGGCACGCCGACGCGACGGGAGAGTTTGACCTTGGGGCCGAGATAACGAGACATGAGACGACTTTCCACGGGCGGCAGTGCCCGCTCAAAACTGGTGCGGCGTCCCAGCGCTGCCGGAAAAACCCGGCTCAAGACACGCGGACGGCTTACGCACAGGTATTCCCGACCATGGTTTCGAGCATGACCGGGAAGAGAGGAAGTATAGCGGAGCTCGTGGAATTAGCAATTCACATCATCGATGCGTCCGCACGATGTGAACCAGCAGAAGGGAAAGCACGGCCGATCCGGCGATCAGGCCAATCAACGCGAGCGTTCTGGATGGTTTCTTCTCTGCGGTTTCGGCGGTGCCGGAGGTTGGTTGGGTGGTCGGAGTGGCCGCATGGGCCGGGGCGGTGGCGTTGTGGATCAGTTCGCGGCCGTCCTGCGTGTGACCGGTTGGAGTAGCTGGCTTGGCCGGAACGGGAGCGTGGTCGGCCGGTGCGGCGGGGGCATGCTCTGCGGCTTTTGCGGGAGCGTGGTCGGCCGGTGTGGCGGGAGCATGGTCTGTGGCTTTTGCAGGAGCATGGTCGGCAGGCGGTGTCGTTGCGTGCGCGATCGGTTTGGCCTCGCCGGTCAGAAGCTGGTCTTGTTGCGGATGCGGGCCGAGGATTTGCACGGTGCCACTGTGGAGGTCGTAAACGCCGCCGACAATCTTCAACTTGCCGGATTTGACGGCGGCGCGGATCTCGGGGCTCTTGCCGCAGATGTCCTCGATGCTCTGCCAGACGTTGAGGCGGATGGCCGCGTTGAGCAGGGCCGCGGGTTTGGCGTCGGGTTGCTGGGCACGGGCCTTGTCGGCGGCCGGGGTGATGTGGGCCAGGAGCGCGGCGACATTGCCGTGGGCAGTGCCTTTCTCGACGACGGCGGTGACAGCACCGCAACTGGTGTGGCCGAGTACGACAATCAGCCCGACACCAAGGTGGCCAACGCCGTATTCGAGGCTGCCGATTTCGTTGGTGTCGGCGATGTTGCCCGCGACACGGATGACGAACAGGTCGCCGATGCCTTGGTCGAAGATGAGTTCGACCGGTGCGCGGGAGTCGGCACAGGACAGAATCGCGGCGATGGGGTGCTGGCCGCCCGTGACGGTTTCGCAGCGGCGGTTCTGGTCGCGATGCGCGTCGGTGGCGGTGCTCGATATATAGCGGGCATTGCCGTCGGTAAGTGCCTTGAGGGCGACGTCGGGGGCAACTGTCGCCTCCGGCGGGTGAGTCGGATTTGCCCAGACGCCCAGAGTTGCCCAGGTTATCAGTATCGCAAGTTGAGGCAGGCGAATACGGTACATTATCGGTGCTCCTTCAAGGCGACGGACTTATATACCGCCTCAGTCTGTAGGCCCGTATCAGGGATCGGCAGCCCGGGGCAGGGAGTTAATCGCCACCCGACCTGATCAGGGCAATGGTGCGTGGCGCGAGTGACCGATAATCCTTTATTAGCAGGCAGTTAAAAAGATTTCTGGCCAAGCTGCAGGTTCGGTGATAGACTAGCGCAACGATCCGGTCGGCACCTTCGCGAATGGCCACTTGGGGTTTGTGCTGCGAAGGCGTCCTGTGGTCGGTTCATTGAAGCATCGGTGGTTGGCCGGTGCGGCATTTGGAGAATGTCATGTTGATACGGCGGCTTCTTTCAATCGTTGTTTTGTGCCTGATTGGATTTGCCACAGCGCGAGTGGCTACCGCTCAGGATCAGCCTGCGGCAGCGCCGAAAGCGACTGCGCTGGTCGCAACTGTCGCGGCGGTGGAAGGCACGGTTCAGGTGCGCGACGATGAGAACGCCGCGTGGCGCATCGCCAAGGCGG
Organism: Phycisphaerales bacterium; assembly: GCA_025361735.1. GTDB lineage: Bacteria > Planctomycetota > Phycisphaerae > Tepidisphaerales > Tepidisphaeraceae > JANYKD01. Next base: position 2,612 of record JANYKD010000473.1, on the reverse strand, counting down.
GCATGACGTTCCCGGTTGGCGGCGAAGTGCGCACGGGACCCAAATCCAAACTGGTCTTCATTTTACCGCCCGAGCAGATGGTGACCGTTGATCGTCTGACCCAGGTGAAGATTCTAGATGCGGCCAGGGGCAGTGCCAGTTTCCGTTCGGACCTTGGCATGCTCTACGGCCGGATGCGCTACGACGTGGAGGCCGGCGGCCTGGAGCACGAGGCCGTGATCCGCGCCCCCAGTTCGGCGCTCGCGGTCCGGGGCACCAGTGTAGAGGTTTCAGACGATGCATTTGGTGGCAATGTAATGTTGTGCCGCGGTCTGGCCGACGCCACGCTGGGTGGCTCACGGACGATTGAATTGCGGAATGGCGATGTGGCTGCGGCTCCGACCACGCAGCCGGCGACCCAGCCCGTTGCCTATGTTCGGCGGATCGATCCGGTGACCGGGCTCAACTGTATTCGTGTAAACAGCCAGTATAAGACCGTGGCCGGCTACAGCTATGGAATATCGGCCGCGACCTCGAGCCAGTCGGAAGCCCTGAGCGAGCAGGAGCAGGGCGTGGTCGGGTACAACAGCACGGCCGGCAACCAGCAGGCGGGCTTGCATTCGTTCGTGCCGGGCGGTGGGAGCGGCGGCCTCGGCGGCCTCTCGGGCGCCAACGAGATTATTCCGCCTCCGACGCCAAACGTCGGCGAAGGCAAACTCACGTTCAGCCTGACCTGGACGGGTGACGGCTCGACGGGCATGGGTCTTCCCGACGTGGATCTCACGGTGACGTCCCCGACGGGAAAGAAATATTCGCCGGCCGTGAATCCAGGCACGAACAGCGATGGCGTGATTGTCAGCCCCAAGGGTCCGGTCGGCGTGGATGTGACCGCCGGTGTGCAGACAGTTCACTGGCCCAAAGCCTGTCCCGCGGGAGTTTACAACTACACGGTCCACTACAACGGGACGGGTGATCCGGCGACCTTCACGGTGCAGGTGGTTCTGAACGGCAAGCAGATCAATGCCGTGTTCGAGGACTCAGTGGTGACCGAACTGGATCCTAATGTGTCCTTCTCTGTGGATGTTCCGCCAGCCGACCAGACTGCGGCAGCCAAGGCCAAAGCCAAGGCCAAGGCAAAGCTGGTCAAGCCGGTCGCCAAGCCAGTGGTTGTTGCCAAGGCCACCACGGCCAAGCCTGCCGGGCGGTAATGACTGATCACAACGCAAGCGCAAGGCGCGGCCCCCAAGGGTCGCGCCTTCTTTATTGGGTGCAGACGCCCCGGCGGGCGGTGCAGCGCGATGCAGAGCGCCGACCACTGGCAACCAATAACTATCAACTATCAACTGACCCGTGCTTGACACTGCGCGTGCTCGGCGGTTCATTAGGGTGCATGGCAAACTTCAGTGTGATTCTGCTCACGGCGGCCCCGCCGGGGCTGGCGTTGGAGGCGGGTGGGCACCTCGTCAAGATCGACCAGCGGGAGATTCTCCTGCGCTGCGTCGAGATGTTCCTCAATCGCGACAATATCAAGCAGGTGCAGGCGGTGTTTGCCGCCGACGCCATGGAGGAGGCCAAGCGGAAGTTCTACGCGCATCTGAGCTTCACGGGGGTGCGGATGCTCACCGGGGGCGCTGCGTGGATCGAACAGATCGTCGCAGCCAAAGAGAAGATCGCGCCGGAGGCAACGCATGTCGTGATACACGATGCATCGCGTCCGCTCGTGCCGTGGGCCGATCTGGATGCCGTGCTCGAGGCAGCGGAGAAGCATCCGGCCGTGGTGCTGGCGGCTCCCTTGCGAAGCGCGCTGGTGGAGGTCGATGAGGGCGATGTACCGGTGGCGACGCACGCGCCGACGGGGTTCTACAGCCTGCTGACGCCGCAGGTGTTTGCCAGGGCGAAATTCGAGGAAATGTGCGCGAAGAAAGCCGAGTTGCACGCATCACAATTGCACCTCGTGAAAGGATCGCGGCTGAACATCCGGATCGGGCCTGGGGATGGGTCGCTGGCCAAGGCGATACTCAATGTGTTGCCCAAGGCGAAGGCCAAACCGCTGACGAATCCGTTCGAAGAAGCGCAGTGGTAATACACGATGGCGAGGCGGCGAGGGCTGACTGCGGGTACAATCAACTGTCATGGAACCAGGATCCGGCATGAACCGTTGGCTGAGCGTGGCTGTCGCTGGTGTGCTAGCCGCCGGCTGCGCCCGGCATCCCTTGCCCGAGGCGACCGGCCCTGCGCCGGGCGAGGGCATGGTTGTGCCGCAGACACAGCCGGCAACCCGCCCCACGGATCCGGCGTTGTGGACGCTCGACCAGATCGAACCCGTGCCCGTTCTTCGCCGCGCGCCCGCGACACTTCCGGCCGAGCCGCCGGCCGAATCGCTGCAGCTCTATGCCCAGGCGCGATCGGCCCAGTTTGACCGCGACATCATCCGCGCCGGTATTCTGCTCAAGCAGGCACTGGAGAAGGATCCCGGAAGCTACGAATTGAACTTCGCGATGGGCAACCTGGTGGCGGCCGGGAATTTCGGCAGCGAGCAGGCCATCAAATATCTGGAAAAGGCCCACGAAATCGATCCGGATCACATTGATCTGCAACTGTTGCTTGGCCGGCACTACCTGGCGAAGAACGAA
>JANYKD010000455.1 GCA_025361735.1 Phycisphaerales bacterium | reverse complement strand
CGCCACCGGCATCGCCACCCAATCCGAAGGCGCCATCGTCATCGTTGTCGAAGGCTACGAAAGCCCGCTCATCATCGAGAAGTCCGGCGGCGGCTACCTCTACGGCACCACCGATCTTGCCGCCATCCGCTTCCGTGTCGGCCAACTCCACGCCAACCGCGTCATCTATCTCACCGACGCCCGCCAGTCGCAACATTTCGCCCAGGTTTTCGCCGCGGCGAAAAAGGCCGGCTGGACGGCCGACGCATCCTTCGAACACGCCTCCTTTGGCGCCATGCTCGGTGACGATGGCAAGCCGTTCAAAACCCGTTCCGGCGGCACGGTCAAACTAGCCGAGCTTCTCGACGAGGCCGAAGAGCGTGCCAAAGCCATCGTCGTGCAGAAATCCGGGGACCGCGGCCTGACCCTGTCCGACGACCAGTACGTTCGCATCGCCCACTCCATCGGCATCGGCGCGGTTAAATATTCCGACCTGTCCAAGGACCGCACCAGCGATTATGTCTTCTCCTGGGACAAGGCCCTGGCCATGGACGGCAACACCGCCCCCTATCTGCAATACGCCTACGCTCGGGTTCGTGCCATTTTCCGCAAAGCCGGCGGCGACGAATCGGCCGCCCGATCCTATCAATTGTTGCTTACCGATCCCCATGAGCTTGGCTTAGCCAAACACGTTCTGCGTCTTGGCGAAACAGTGTCGGCCGTGGCCCGCGAGCTCAAACCGCACCACCTCTGCAACTACCTGTACGAACTGGCGACGCGCTTCTCCGGCTTCTATGAAAACTGCCCTGTGCTCAAGAGCGACGAGCCGCTGCGTTCCAGCCGCCTCGCACTCTGCGACTTGACCGCGCGCACGATGGCGTTGGGCCTGGACCTGCTTGGCATTGAGCATCCGGAGCAAATGTAAAAGAAGTGGAACTTGTCCGATTTGGGTTTGCGTAGGCGATTGAACGAAGTATAATTCATTTTGGCCTTAGCGAGAGCTTAACGTTTCTCTAAGGCCTTCCAGCCGCAGGCATTAGGAATCCCTGGCGGCCGGAAACGGGCTTGCCGCCATGATATTGCGGCGCTGGGCAGGCTGCCGGGCGTGGAAGTTCAGAACTCGGACCGTATCCATCCCGGTTTCGCTGCTGTGTCTTGTTGTTTGCGCACCAGGACGTGAGGAGTCGTAACGCGATGGTTCCACAGCTCCAGGAGAATCGCTTCGAGCTGAAATATCTCATCGACGAGCCCCGTGCCAAGGCCATACGGGACTGTGTCCGTGGTTTCCTCGTGCCCGACTCCCACGCCGATGCCAACGCTGATTTCGCCTATCCGATTCACAGCGTTTATCTCGACAACACCGGCCTCGCCCTATTCAACTCTACCATCCAGGGCCATAAGAACCGCTTCAAGCTCCGCGCCCGCTACTACGACGACAACCCGGCCAGTCCCATCTATCTCGAGATAAAGCGGCGCGTCAACGATGCCATTCTGAAGAAGCGAGCGCCCGTGCATCGCAATTGTGCGTCAGGCCTGATCCATGGCGATCCGCCGCGCGTCGAACAACTGATCGACCCTGGCAATGCCAAGGAGTGGGATGCGCTGCAGGACTTCTGCGATCAGCGCGACCGGCTCCAGGCCCAGGGACGCGTCATCGTCTCCTACACACGCGAGGCCTGGATCACTCCCGACAACAACAGCGTCCGCCTGACCATGGACCGCCAGATCTGCGGCCTGCGCTTCAATCGCGAGTTCTCCACCGCAACATTCGCGTCCGGCGTCCACCCGCGCATCGGAGGCGTCGTCCTTGAATTGAAATTCACCTCGCGATTCCCCGTGTGGATGCGCGATGCAACCCGCATATTTAACCTGCAACGGACCAGTTGCGCGAAGTATGTATATTGTACCTCCGCCCTCCGTCCGGGCGATCGGAAACTGCGAGACGAACTGGAGAACATTCTGGCATGAACCCGTTTACGGATATCCTCACGCAGGCCGACGTGGGCAGCGTCAGTCCTGAAGCCCTGCTGCTCATTCTCTGTCTCAGCTTCTGCATCGGACACATCGTCGCCTGGACGTACATGCTCACCCACTCGGGGCTGTCGTACTCCCAGATGTTCACCGCCTCCCTGGTGGTGCTGCCGGTGCTGGTGGCGATGGTCATGATGCTGATGATCAACAACATCGGCGTCGCCATGGGACTGTTCGCCGTCATCGCCGTGGTGAGGTTCCGCAACGTCCTTAAGGATACGCGCGACACCAGTTTCGTCCTGTGGAGTATCACTGAAGGCCTGGCCTGCGGCACCCAGAAGTTTGCCCTTGCCATCGTCGGCGGCCTGGCCATCTCCGCCATCTTCTTCTACATGCGCTTCACGAGTTTCGGCGGCCGCCACCGCTACGATGTCGTCCTGTCCCTGCAGTACTCCGGCGGCCCCGAGAGCATTGATGGCCTCAAGCGAGTCCTCAAGCGCCACGCCGTCCGCGCCCATCTTGCGAGTCAGCGCGACAGCGACGGCCAGAATGTCGATCTGTCGTACAGGTTGCTCCTCCGCGACCCATCCCGCAGCCGCGAGCTTATCCGGGAGCTCGAATGGACGCCGGGAATCGGCCGCGTTTCTCTGTATCACCGGGAAGACGAGTCGGAGATTTGACCCTTGGCAGAACAGCAAACACAACCCGCGATTCCCACCGGGCGCATCCGTACGCCCTTGGCACAGCAGTGGAAGCGTGTCCGCTACCAGCTCATGCCCGTGCTCACCATGGCTCTCGCCGTGGCCGCCACGGTGTATCTCTGGAAGCGCCACTACTCCCCCACCGACGGCGTCGGCGTCGTCAGGGTCGTCGAAGCCACGGCAACCTGCCCCGAAGACGGCCTGCTGGTCGAGCCACCGGGAGGTTTCCTCAACCTCCACGATCGCGTCTCGCGCGACCAGATTGTCGCGCGCCTGGACGACCGCTCGCTGCTGGCCGAGCTGAAGGTGCTGCAGAGCGATATGACCCGCCTCCAGCTTGATTTGCCCGCCAAGGAAGAGACCCTGCGCATCGAACAGGCCAGCCGAAAAGACCGCCAGATGGACGAAGCCCGTCGGCTGAGTATCAACGTCGAAACGCTGCAACTCGCGATCCTTCAGCAAAAGGCGCTGCTTGAGACCGACCAGGTCGAATACCAAGGACTGCAGAGTCGGTCCGACAGCCTCCGCAAGGCTGTGGAAAAGGGAGCGGCTACCGAGCGGGAGATGGCCGAACTCACCATGCATCGGGACGTGGTCGATCAGCGCATCAAAGGCACCCAGCGATCGATCGTGGAAACGACCGCGCAACTCGTCGCGGCCAAGGAACGCCTGGCCAGCCACGCCGACCCGGCCAAGGTCGATTCCGATCGCATTCTCGCCCCGATCCGCGCCGCCATCGAAACCCAGAAGGCGAAGCTTGAAGAACTTCAGGTCCAGTTGCAGGAACTCGATATCAAGGCGCCGATTGCCGGCCGCATCACGAAAATCAGCCACCATCCCGGCCAATCGGTCAGGGCCGGTGAAGCGATTGTGACCATCACCAAGGATCGCAGCCAGCAGGTCATCAGCTACATCCGCGCCGAACAACATGTCGCGCCCTACGCGGGCATGTCCGTGCAGATTCGCTCCCGCACTGGCGGCCGCGCGGATGTCCGCATCAGCAGCGTCGGCCCGGCGTTCGAGCAGATCCCGCAGCATCACCTGCGCGACCCGAAACTGGTTGAGTGGGGCATCCCCGTGTTGATCGACGTGCCCGCAGGCTTGTTGCTCCAGTCGGGCGAAGCGGTCGATGTCCGTTTCGGTCGCGGCACCCCTGCTGCCGCGAGCGGCACCTGACCCCGACATCCTGGCGCTCGGCGACGTTCCCTGGTTCCCCCTGCCTGAGTGGTATGGGCAAATACCTTTGCGCGTACGACGCGGGCACCGCCACCAGCACCTGAAGCCGCTCACCCCTTCTTGACCGGCCGTAACGGATCCGGCTTCCCGGCCATTTGAAATGCGGACTCCCGCGCGCGGCATCCGCGGCACACGCCGCACGGCTCAGGATTGCTCTCGGCGCATGACCAGCCCTTCTCCAGCGGCGCTCCAACCTGCAGCCCGACATCCAACACCTGCCACGGCTCCAGTTCCAGAAGCGGAGCCTGAATTTCCAGCTCCGGCTGCCCACAGGGCAATTGCAGCAGTTCGTTGCATATCTGTATATACTCCGTTGCCTGCGCCAGATCGTCCGGCGCGGGCCCCACGCGCAGGCCGATGTAGATCGCGCTGGCCTGGTAGTGGGCGGCAATGGTCGCCGCGGCAAACACCACAGGGAGCAGATCGACCAGTTGCGGCGCGAGCAACCCCTGCTGCCGGGGATCGATATTCGCGGCCGGCGATCCGCCCGCCAGGCGCATCGAGCCAAGCTGCGACATCGCCAGCGTATGCTCTCGATAAGGCTTGAAATGCGCCACCTGCTGATCGTACGCGGTCCGGCAACGTGCCGAGGGAACCACACCCAGATCGGCGTAGACCGTAATCGGACGGAACTTCTGGCCGGCCAGCGCCGTGACGACTGCCGAATTCAACGATCCGTTGTTCAGGACGATTGCGAGATCCTTTGCCATAGATTCACCCGGTTGGTTGCGTCGATGTGATCATCATCCAGCTCCGACAAGCGTATCAGAAGAACAGGACAATTGCATGTGGCGGAAAGTGGGGCCGACGCCCTCGTCGGCCTTCCCCCGTTGCCGCCAGGCGGCCGACGAGGGCGTCGGCCCTGCTACAGTCAGAAGGGCATCTCCGCGCCCAACAGCCTGTACCGCAACATCGTCAGCGCCATTTTCGCAGCCCGGTCGCGAATCATCTCCCGATCGCCGACAAACACAAAGCGCCTGGCCGTCACGCCGGCCGGCTCGTCGCCCGCCAGGGCAATCCAGACCGTGCCCACAGGCTTGTCCGCCGTGCCGCCGTCGGGGCCCGCAATCCCCGATACCGCAAGTGCAAAGTCCGCTTCCGACATCAGCATCGCATTGGTTGCCATGCAGCGCACAACCGGCTCCGACACCGCCCCGTGTTCCCGCAACATGGCCGCCGGAACACCCACAAGCTGCGTCTTGGTGTCGTTGCTGTACACCACCCATCCCTGCCGGAAGAACGCCGACGAGCCGGGCACATCCGTGAGGTACTTCGCGATCAGACCGCCGGTACATGACTCGGCCGTTGCCACCGTCAGACCTCGTCCCGCTGCGGCCGATCGCTCCTTCAGCAGGCCCAGCACAACCTGCGGCAGCGTCTGTTCGTCGATGCCATACACGAGGGCGCCCAGCCGCTGCCGGCAAAGCTCGTCCGTCGCCTCAATCTGGCGCCGGGCTTCATCGATACCCGCATATCGCGCGTTGATCCGAATGGACACGACCCCCGCGGACACGGTCGTGCCAACCGACGGATTCCGCCGGCGATCCATCAGATCGCCAAGACGTTCGCCCACGTTCGATTCACCCAGGCCGAATGTGTGCAGCGTCCGGGAGAGGATCACGCTCCCGCCCGCGGCGTCGCCCAGTTCGCCGCGCACCCGCGACTCGAACATCGCCTTCATTTCCTTGGGCACGCCCGGCATCACGAACATCCGGCATCGCCCGATCCGCACCGCCATTCCGGCCGCCGTGCCGCACGTGTTCCAGATCATCTCCGCTCCGCGCGGGATCATCGCCTGAATGCGATTGCTCTCCACCATCGTCCGGCCAAGCCTGGCGAAGAACGCGTGCATCTCGCCGAACCACGCTTCGTTCAATTCCAGCGGGACCTGCATGAGGGACGCCAGCGCCTGGCGGGTCAGATCATCCGCCGTCGGCCCCAGGCCGCCGCTGACGAGCGCCACATCGCACCTCGCCGCGACATCGCGCAAAGCCCGCTCGATGCCCAGTTGATCATCGGCAACTGTGGCATGCTCGATGACATCAACCCCGATCTCGGCCAGCCGCCGCGAGAGCCACGCCGAATTCGTGTCAACAGTCTGTCCCAACACCAGTTCATCACCTATCGAAACAACAATTGCCGTCATAACTTCGCTTCCAGCCCCATATCAGGGGACAACCAACGTCAATCGACCGCCAGCCGATAGCGGCATTTCCTCTTCTGCCCTCGCTGATACAGCGTATGCCCGACGGGCACATCCACGATATCCACTAGTTCCGCGCCCAGCCGTTCGCAGGTCCGGCGCGATGGCTGGTTTTCCGGGTCGGTCGTGATCCACAGAGGGTTGAGCCCATGGTGCCGCGCCAGCGGCAGGAGCAGCCGGCATGCCCGCTCGGCCAGGCGCCGTCCGCGCGCCGGTGGATAGACGCCGTAACCGATGTGCCCGAAGTACTTCTCGATATCCGGTGTCGTCGCCACCCGCAGCGTAATTGAGCCTCCCATCGGCACCGGCACGTGAAATTCCGGCCTCAGGCGCATCCAGAAATGGTACATGGGCACGCGGCGGCGGTTCGAGTTCCCGGGCTCGTGTCCCTTGGGCGCCTGTCGCAGAAACGCCAGCAGCGATTCGCGATGGATCCCCGTCCATTCGTGTTCCTCGACCTGCGTGGCCGGGTCCGCCATCACCGCCAGGATCGCCTCGATCCATCGTTCCCCCGGCTGCACCAGTTCCAGCTCGCCATCGGTCAATCCCGTCAGGTCGAGAAACGAAAAAGCCCCCGGCCGTGTCGGGGGCTCCTGTTTCCACAACCTGGAAAAGTATTGCCGCATCCTGAACCTTCCGCACCAGGATTGGCGCGGAATTCATCAGCGCCGAAGCGTGGAAGTCGGCGTGCTATCCGTCAGCAATCCGCCGAACAGCTCGCCGCCCTTGGTCCACACGCACACCAGCGCCAAGATCATCGCCACCAAAGCCACCGCCGACAACACCGTGTAGATGTTGCTGGTGGGCTTCACAATTACTGTATCACCTGCTCCAACTCTACTCATGGGAATTACTCCTGTTCTCGTTCAGCGCGACGACCCGGATCTCACCATTGCGACTGCACGACATTGCCATCGGTTACGTCCTTGACACCCGGTCCGTCCAGCCGGCCGAAAGCTTCGTTGGTCTCGACGGCTTCAATCGTGATCTTCGCCAGGAATTCGCTGTTGTTCTGATTGACCACAACGAACGACATTCCCTTGGCGACGCGATCGGCCGAACCCAGCGAGATGGTGGCGAAGGCCATGCCATCCTGACGTTTCACGGCCTTGACCACGCCCTTGATGTCGGCCGGAGCCTTGTCGAGCGGCGAGGCAGGGCTCTTGCCCATATCGGCCAGAACTTTCCTGCAGCGATCCACTTCGCTCTTGAGCTGCACGACCTGCTCGTTGAGCCAGCGCCGTTCGCGCTCGGCCTCATCGAGCTTCTTCTGGAAGTCGGTATTGGTGCCGGCCAGTTCCGCATTGCGTTGGCGCAACACGTCGTTGTCCTTGACCAGCACGTCATAGCGAGTCTGCACGTCTTTGAGGTTCTGGTTGACCGCCGCATTCGACTGGGCCAATACCGTGCCCTGGGTCGTCAGCGTGGCAATCTGGTTCAAGAGCTGGGCCTTGTCAACACCCAAGGCCTGGATCTTCTCGTTCAGCTTCTGGATTTCGCCGGCGAGTTCGGCGCTCTTGCCGTTGGCCTGCCGCGCCTGCTCCTTCTCGCGATCCTGGGCAGCCTTGGCCTCGTTCTGCGCGGCGTCGCGCTCGCCCTGGATGCGCTTCATGGCGAGTTCCTTCTCGCTCAACGCTTTGCGGGCATTATCCTGCTGGTTGACGAAAACAACCACGCCGCCCGTAAGCAGCAATGAACACACGATCATCAGAATGACGAACAGTTTTGTCAACGGACTCAAGGCTGGCTCCTTGGACGATGTTGTCCTGCTACGGTGCGTGAACCCATTTCGCGATGTAAACCCAAGTGTACAAGTACCCTTACGACTGTCAAGCCGTTTTATCGAAGCTGAAGAATTGCCAACGACGCCGCGACCCGGACGTCCGGGTCGATGTCTTTTAACATGACGCCCAACGATTCCGCGGACTGGCGCTTTCCGATCGCTCCCAATGCCAGGGCGGCCAACGACCTCTGGCGGGTATCCGTGCTGGTTGTCGCCGCCAGTGCCTTGTCGTAGGCCTCATCCGAACCAAGCATGCCCAGCGCCCGCGCCGTAACCAGGACCACTTCCTGATAATTCGACGTCAGCCCGGCCCGCACATGCTCGATCACACGCGGATCTCTTGGCCCCGCCAAAGCGAGGATGCCGACCATTTGATACCCTGGATTGCCGCTTATGCTGGCAGCCGCCAGAAACCCGAGACCCTCTTCATCACCCAGGCGCCACAGCGCTTCAGCCGCCTGCAATCTCACCTCGACCTCGCGATCCTTCAACGCCGGCCGGAGTATCTTGATCGCGCTCTTCTCGCCAAGCCGGCCCAGCGCCAGGCAGGCGTTGGACCTTGTCCATTTCTCCGGACTGCCCAGGGATTTTTCCAGCCCCACGCTGAATTTCGTCTCGCCGGTGCGGTGCAGCGCATAGATCGCCGCAACCTGCACGCTCGGATCGGCATCCGTCAGCAGCGGGACCAGCAGCGGCTGTGCTTCCGCCAGGCGCACATCGCCAATCGCCATCACGGCCGCAAAACGCACCAGTGACGAGCGGTCCTTGATCGCGTTGAGATAGACCTGCCGCCCCGCTGTCCCCAGCGCGTCCTTCGCCGCCTCGATCGCGTGGGCGCGAATCATCTCATCGTTGTTGGTCAACAGTTCGGCCAGCGTGCGCTTGGCACTTGCGACCAGGCCCGGCGCCACCGAGCTTCCCGCGACAATCGTCGCTGCAGTGTCGGCAGATGTAGACGCAGGCGGATTCCCGCAGCCGGCCGCAAAAAGCGCCGTGACCATCACTCCCCCGGCAAGCAAGCGGCCCGTCATCTCTGGACTCCTTTCATTACCTCGGCGTGCCTTCCGCTGGCACCGGCACGTATTTCTAACAGCGCGTCCGCCTTTTTGCCAGTGCCGCTACGCCAACTTTCCTCCGCACGAACGCCCAATGAAAGCCCGCCCACACCTCATTTTGCCTTCTTCATTTTTCATTTTGTAGCGTCCGATCCCCCTTCCACCACCTGTCCATCATGTGCAAACTCCACACCCTGCGGCAGTTTGTCCGAATCTCCCGCGTGGCTCACACCGTGTGCGATATGCGTCAGCAGCGTCCGTTTCGCCCCGATACGCTTCGCAGCGGCAATCGCCTCATCCACCGAGAAATGCGTCGTGTGCCGTTTGAACTGCAAGCCATCCAGCACCAGCACATCCAACCCATGCAGCAGTTCGAAAGACTCGTCGGGAATCAGGTTCGTATCCGTGCAATACGCCACGTTCCCGACGCGAAAACCCAGCACCAGCACATTGCCATGAATCAG
>JANYKD010000446.1 GCA_025361735.1 Phycisphaerales bacterium | reverse complement strand
GATGAAGATGTAAGAAGCAAAGGGCGTTTCCGCGGATGCCGGGATATTCTTCGAGTGTGTGCGAACGAAGAGTCTTGGAATCCGAAAGGAGAACGCCCCATGCCTATCGAGCATTTTATCGCGATGGATACGCATAGCTACACGACGGACATCTGCGTGAAGACGCGGGCCAACACGCCCGGGCGCACGTGGCGGGTGGCGACGACGATCCCGGCGTTGCGCCAGGTGATCGAGTCGGTCCGCCGGCCGCGTCATATTGCGTTCGAGGAAGGGCCGCTGGCGTCGTGGCTGTACCGGAATCTCAAGGGCGACGCCGATGTGATCACCGTCTGCGATCCGCGCAAGAACGCGTGGATCGCCAAGGGCGGCGACAAGGACGACCCGATCGACGCGGGCAAGCTGGCGGACCTGTTGGCCGGCGGTTATCTCAAGGCCGTGCATCACAGCGACGAGCTTTCGCGCGATGTGTTCAAAGCGTTCGTCGGTTCGTACCACGAGCGCGTCGGTCACCGCGTGGCCGCGGGCAACAAGGTGATCGGCGCGTTCAAACGCCATGGCGTGATGATCAGCCAGCGCGACTTCGCGGACAAAACGCCAAGACCTTGCCTGATGGAAAAGCTGCAGGGCGACGAGGCGATGGCGCCGGCGAAGCTGGCGATCGAGCTGCTGCTGGAGTCGTTCGATCTGGCCCGCCGCCACGAGTGCAAGCTGCGCCGCGAGTTGTTGAGACTGTCCAAGGACCAGGAGCTGATCGTGCGGCTCACCGCGTTGCCGGGGATCGCCCACGTGCGGGCCGCGACGCTGGTCGCGTACCTCGACACGCCCTGGCGGTTCCGCAGCAAGCAGGCCTTATGGAAGTACCTGGGCATCGGCCTGACGCGCAAGACCAGCGGCTCGGGACCCGTGCGGCTGGGCGTGGACCCGGCCTCAAACAAGACGCTCAAGAGCGTGATCATCGGCGCAGCCAAGAGCGCGACCACGCTGTGTGGCGACAACCCGTTTGCAAGACAACATCAACGATGGAAGGAGCGTGGCTTATCCCCGCGCAACGCCCGCCGGAATGTCGCACGAAGCCTGGCGGCCGTGATGTGGGGCATGTGGAAAAGCGGCAACGTCTATGAAGCGGACCAGGTGGATCGCCTGTCTCGCGACGAGAGTGACGAGCCGAAGACGAATCGGTCGGACCGCTGAACACGGCGTGAGCCGCGCAGTCCCTCGGGTGGCATTGGATCGCTCGCAAGAGCAGTCCCCGACGATGAATGGACGCGCGGCACGCACGCGGTGTTTGCAGCGTGCGAGCTACGCCCCATGATCTTCATGGACTCCGATTGCGGAAGTCCCCGACAGGTGCCTGGGCGACCCCGACCGTTTGGTTCAGAGGCGATCGTCCACAGGATGCGAAGATCGATGGCGGTCACAAAACGGCCGAGGCGTCTCGACGCGCCACGCGTCGCCAGCGTGCGACAATGCCTGAAGTGCGCCAGACGTTCGACAATCAAATAGACGCCCCGAGAAGTTCAACAAACAAATATCGCGGCGTCCGCGGAGATGGTGTCTTGACTTCTCGCTTCTTACAGGTGCCACCCGCTGGCCATCCGGACTCCACACGGCCCGCATCACAGACCACCCTTGCGGCCATGGCAATGTCTGGACCTGCTTTCGCGTAGCGACATCCCAAATCTTGATATCCGAACCCGTCGTGGCCAGCCTCTTACCATCCCCTGTCCACGACACCGACCCGATTCCACTGCTTCCCCCATTCAGAATCGTCGCCTCCTCCACCGCATGGATGTCCACAAGTTTGATCGTGGAATCATCGTCAACCAGCGCCAACCTGTTTCGGTCGGGACTCAGCGTCGGACGGCCCCCCTTCGTGCGTGCTTCGATGGTCTCAATCACCTTTTGGGTTGCCAGATCCCACGTCTTGATTTTCCCATCGCCAAAGCCCAGCTCAATCTGGTTCTGGCCACGCCAGGCCACTGAGAATGCATACCCAACGTCGAGGCTTTGCAATTCCGTCCCCGTGGTCACATCCCAGATCTTCGCACTCGAATCAACGCTCGTGGACGCCAGTCGAAGGCCATCCTTGCTCCATGCGGTCTGATCCACCGCCTTCATATGCCCGCGCATCGTCCGCAGTTCCCTGCCCGTTTCGGTATCCCATATCTTGATCGTGCCATCTGAGCATGCCGACGCTACGTGACGATCGCCCGGACTCCACGATACCGTATGCACCTGCCCCGTGTGGCCCTTCAGGTTGAACAGTTCCTTTCCCGTGGCAGCATCCCATATTTTAACCTGGCCGGGTGGACCAAATTCACCGCTTGTCGACGCCAGTCTCCGTCCATCACTCGTCCATGCGATAGAGCTCACATAACCCATGTGGCCCCGAAGTTTCGCGATTTCCCGGCCATCGGTCGCATCCCATATTCTGAGTTCTCCAGGGAGATCGTTTCTAAATCCCGCCACACGTCCCCCACCGGTGGCC
>JANYKD010000414.1 GCA_025361735.1 Phycisphaerales bacterium | reverse complement strand
CCAGCGTTTTGCGCCACTTTTTTCGCGCTGAAACTAAAATCGCATAATGATGCGATTGTTCGGCCAAAATCACTGTTTTCGGCCAAGACAGTTTGCGGCGTAGCGTGCCACCCAATCGCTGAACCATGTACAATCCGGCCGCAAATGCAGGAAATCGTCCAGCAACTCATCATCGGCCTGGTCATCGGAGCAACCTACGCGCTGATTGCGCTGGGGTACACGATGGTCTATGGCGTGCTGCGTCTGATCAACTTCGCCCATGGCGAGGTCTACATGGTCGGAGCGGTGGTCGCCTGGCACCTGGCCGGCAGCAGATTGGTGCAATCGTCCACTTCACCGTCGCTGCGACTGTGTGTGGTTTTCATCGGCGCGATGATCGCCTGCGCGCTGCTGGGATTCATCATTGAGTTCTTCGCCTATCGTCCCCTGCGCAGCCGCCCGCGTCTCGTGGTGTTAATCACGGCCATCGGCGTGTCACTCCTGCTTCAGAACACCGCCCAACTCGACAGCGTCTTTGGCGCCACGCCCCGCACCATGCCGCCGCTGATCGAACGCCAGACGGTCCTCAGTTTCTCGATCGGCGCATCGGCCTCGCCGGTCACGCTCAGCAACCTCGACGTGCTCAGCCTCGGCCTGTCTTTTTCGCTGATGGCCGTGCTCTCGTGGGTCGTTCTCCGCACGCGCACCGGCCTCGCTTTACGAGCCGTCTCTCACCGCGTTGATACCGCCGCCCTCATGGGCATCAACACCAATCGCACCATCTCCTTCACCTTCATGCTCGGCTCGGCGCTGGCCGCCGTGGCCGGCGTCATGGACGCCATCCGCTACGACGTGCGCCCGCTCATGGGCGTCATGCCCGGCCTGAAGGCATTCATCGCGGCCGTCCTCGGCGGCATCGGCAGCATCCCCGGCGCGCTCGTGGGCGCGCTCATCCTCGGCCTGGTAGAAACCTTCGCAAAGTTCTACCTGCCGCCCGGCTACACCGAATACGCCGACGGCGTGGCGTTCGTCGTGTTGATCCTGATCCTGCTTTTCAAACCCAGCGGCCTGCTCGGCCAACAAGCCCCGGAGAAAGTGTAACGACCATGCGAAAAGTGGTTACTCCAAACCTTGCTGGGTGCCACGGCTTGTCTACTGCAAACCGTGTCTGCCGCTTGGAAACACGGCCCGCAGTAGACGAGCCGTGGCGCCCGCGCCGACATACCTCGGAGAAAATCTGATCCACCCATGAGTGCGACCCCGCCCATCTCGACTCATGTCATCCGCCCGCGCCTGCCGGTATGGGTCATCAACGGCGCGCTCACCCTCCTCATCCTCGCCCTATGGCCGGCCGACCGATTTTTGCAGCGCTACATGGATCCGTACTACCTGCGCATTCTCATCATGGTGGGAATCAACATCATCCTCGCCTCCAGCCTCAACCTCATCAACGGCATCACCGGACAGTTCTCGCTGGGTCACGCAGGTTTCATGGCCGTCGGCGCGTACACCGCCGGGTCGGCCATGGCCCACTACCGCCCCGAAGGCTGGAACGAAAGTTTCGTCTTCCTCGCCATGCTGATCTCGTCCGGCCTGTTCGCGGCCATCGTGGGGTTGATCGTCGGACTGCCGGCACTGCGTCTGCGCGGCGACTATCTCGCCATCGCCACGCTTGGCTTCGGCGAAATCATCTATACCATCATCAATGCCACGGAAAAGATGGGGCCATTCGACATCGGCGGCGCCAGCGGCCTGCACAACATCCCCCAACCCACCAACTTCTTCTGGACCTACGCTTGTGTAGTCGTTTGCGTCGTCGCCGTCTGGCGACTGGCCTATTCCACCAAGGGCCTGGCCTTCCGCGCCGTGCGCGAAGATGAGGTCGCCGCCGGCGCCATGGGCATCGACACCACCTATCACAAGGCAGCAGCCTTTGCCGTCGGTGCATTCTTCGCAGGCGTGGCCGGCGGACTGCAGGCCTGCTACGACGGCAACCTCGACCCCGTGTCCTTTCGCTTCACCAAGTCCATCGAAATCGTCGTCATGGTCGTCCTCGGCGGTTCGGGCAGCATTACCGGAGCCATCGCCGCGGCCATCCTCCTCACGTGGCTCCCCGAACAACTCCGCCCCTTCAAGGACTGGCGGATGATCGTTTACTCGCTGGGGCTGATTCTCATGATGCTCCTGCGCCCCGAAGGCCTCCTGGGCAACCGCGAAATCTGGTTCCCGCGCCGCCGAGTGGTCATTAAAAAGACATAACCCGTGACCCTCCTGGAAATCTCCAACCTCTCCCTGCAGTTCGGCGGCCTCAAGGCCCTGTCCAACTTCAACTTTACCCTCGACCAGGGCCAACTCTTCGGCCTCATCGGCCCCAACGGCGCGGGCAAGACTACTGCGTTCAACATCGTCACCGGCGTCTACGAACCCACCGCCGGCTCGGTCAGCTTCGATGGCCGGTCCATCGCGGGTCTGCCCCCCTTCCGCATCAACCGCCTGGGCATCGCCCGCACGTTCCAGAACATCCGCCTCTTTTCCGGGCTGTCGGTGCTCGAAAACGTCCTGGTCGGTTTCAACCAGTCGATCACCCACGGCTTCATGGGCACGGTGCTGCGTACGCCGCACCACCAGCGCGAAGACAATCAGCACGACAACGAGGCCATGCAACTGCTGGAAACCCTGCATCTGCTCGATCGCGCCGAGGACCCGGCCGCCAGCCTGCCCTACGGCCAGCAGCGCCGCCTGGAAATCGCCCGCGCGCTGGCGACTCGCCCGCGCATCCTGCTGCTTGATGAACCGGCCGCCGGCATGAACCCGCCCGAGAAGGCCGACCTGATGGACCTGATCCGCTTCATCCGCGACCAGTTCAAGGTCGGCATCTGGCTCATCGAGCACGATATGAAACTTGTGATGACCATCTGCGACCGCATCACGGTCCTGGACCACGGCGAAACCATCGCCACCGGCACGCCGGCCGAAGTGCAGGCCAATCCCAAGGTGATCGAAGCGTATCTGGGCGAGCCGGAGTGAGCGTCACTTCGCCAGCCGGAAGAACTCCTTTCCCACGACCTTTCCTTTCTCGATGCGAACCCCTTCGCTTTCCAGCATCTCTTCCTTCTTGCCAACGCCGCCCGCGTATCCGGTAAGCCGGCCGTCGGAACCGACCACGCGATGGCAAGGCACACGCGGCGCGTAAGGATTGCGATTCAGCGCCTGGCCGACAGCCCGATATCCCCGGCCGCCCAGGGCCTTGGCAAGTTCGGCGTAGGTGGTGACGCGCCCACGCGGGATACGCGATGTCAACGTCCACACCCGCTGGTTGAACGTCATACCCGGGTGAAGTTGACCGCATTCGATCTGCCGCTGGAGTTCTGTCTGTGTCATACGCTGTCCTGTTGAACTGGGTAAGATGGACTGTCGATACAACAGTATTCCCGTTCCGATCTCACGGCAAATGTGATAGGATTCGGTAACATGCAGCCCGCCGTGGAGTCTCTAGAGGCGAGCAATTAAAGCACTTTGTAGGTAACGAGAGCATTGCAACTGCTTGCTAAATAGGCTTTTATATCAATGAGCGTCAGAACCGCGTCAAATTCGACCGTCGCCAGAGCCTCCTTCGAGCGGCTGGAAGAACGCTGCTTGCTCAGCGCGGGCGGGCTTGATTCGAGTTTTGGCACCAACGGGTACGTTCTGACCTCGATCCACGCCGCCGCCGGTGCCAACGGCTTCGACGGCTCTGACCTAGCGGTCGCTGCCACGGACACGATCACGGGCAGGCTGTTCGTGGCCGGATCGGCCGACAGCAATTCGACTTTGGCATTGGTCCGATACAACACCAACGGTTCACGCGATATTTCCTTCGGCCAAGGCGGGCAGGCGGTGCTGGACTTCGGTGGTGGCAGCCTTGCCATGGCCAACTCCGTCGCCGTACAGGCAAACCTGGGAATCCTCGTGGGCGGCACGGCGACAGCTCAAAGCGATAACCTCAACGCAGTGATTGTCCGGTGGACCACCAGCGGCCAACTTGATACCACATTTGGGCAGAACGGCATCGTCGATGCCGAGGTCGACTCGACAACCTATGACTACAGTGCCGTGACGAAGCTCGCCGTCGAACCTGATGGCGGAATCGTCGCTGCCGGCCGCGCGGGCAACACCGACGAAACCAACGAAGACTGGATCGTCTGGAAGTTGACCTCAGACGGCCAGCCCGATGCATCGTTCGGAACCAACGGCGCCGTGACCATCGACCTGGGTGGCATGGATGAGCCGCAGGATATGGCGCTGATGCCCGATGGCAAGATCCTGGTCGCGGGCACCAGCCAGCAGGCCAGCCAATCGGACGCCCCGCTCGCACATACTGGATTCTGGCTGGCGCGCCTCACCAGCGACGGCGTGCTTGACCCAACCTTTGGGACTGGTGGAATTCTCCAGGAAGAGTTCAGCCAGCCCACCTTCGCCTCGCGCATCGCACTGGGGTCGGATGGAAGCATCCTGGTGGCAGGACCCATCATCCCGGCCGGCGCAACGCCGACAACGACGCCCAAGGTGGTCGTCAGCCGCATCACCAGCGACGGCGCGACCGACCTGTCGTTCGGCACGAATGGCTGGACGACAACCGGCGGCATCTCGACCGTGCTCGGCTTGAAAGTGGCCAACGACAATTCGGCCATTCTCGCGGGCTTCGCCCCGGTGTTGACTGCCACCGGCAGCGTCAGTGCCACGGCCACGCTCTTTGCCCACTACCAGTCCAACGGCAAGCCCGACACGCGCTTCGCGGCCAACGGCGTGGTCAGCATTCGCCACAACATCTCGGCACAACTCAACCGCAACGCCATCTTCCAGCCCGATGGTTCGGTGGTGCTGGTCGGAGCCGGCAAAACCTACAGCCAGCAGGGCAAGATCGTCTACGGATTCCTGTCGGCGCGATTCAAGCCGGATCGGGCTGATTCCAAGTCGGGAAGCATCACGACTGTAACTCCCTCGCCGCAAATCAAGGCCATGATCGCAACCGGCGGCGTCCTCTATTTCAAGGGGACCAACGAGGCCGACACGATTCTGCTGGCGTCGGTTCCGGGACAACCACTGTCGGTGCGCGTGGTGGTCAACAGCGTTGCGAAGATCTTCAGCCTCAGGGGAATCCGGGGTATCCGAATCGATGCTTTGGCCGGCAATGACTACGTCTCACTGGGCGATGTCAAACTGCCCTGCGAAGTGCATGGCGGCAACGGCGACGACACGCTGATCGGTGGCGCCGGATCCAGCCGGCTGCTCGGCGAAGGCGGCAACGACCTGCTCTGTGCCGGCAACGGCGGCCGCGATACCCTTATCGGCGGCGCGGGTGACGATGTCTTCCGGGCCGGCCGATATGGCGGCGTCGCCGATGGCGGCACCGGCCGGGACCGCATCGACCACTCCACCAACAGCTACAGATTCGCGCAGACCACAAGCATCGAACAGCGGTAACTTGAGACCCGCCCCGCCGCGCCATACCATGCGGCCCATGTCAGCCTCAACCCTTTCCGAATTCATCGACTTCCTCGACAAGTCAGGCGAACTCCACCGCGTGAAGGTGCGAGTCTCGCCGATCCTGGAAATCTCCGCCATCGCCGATCGGGTCTGCAAGATGCCTGCGCCGCATGGCCACAGCGAACTAGATATCTCCCCGGCCGGCAAACTCGGGGGCAAGGCCCTGCTCTTCGAGAACGTCGAGGGGTCGGACATGCCGCTGGCCATCAATCTCTTCGGTTCCTACTGGCGCGTGAACCAGGCGCTGGGCACCGACAACCTTGAGAACCTGGCCGCCCGCGTGCAGCAGCTCGTCAAGCCCGAGATGCCGACCACGCTCATGGAGAAGATGCGCAAGCTGCCGGACCTGCTGAAGATGGCCAGCTATCCGCCCAAGACCGTGCGCAGCGGCATCTGCCAGCAGGTGGTGCTTGAGGGTGACAAGGCCGACCTGAACCGGCTGCCGTTGATTCAGTGCTGGCCGCTCGATGGCAATCTCGACTCCGACCAGACCTACGACCCGGCCGGCGCCAAGACCGCCCCGCGCGGCACCGGCCGCTATGTCACCCTGGCCGGCATCTACACACAGAACCCCGAAGATGGCTCGCGCAACATCGGCATGTACCGTGTACAGCAATTTTCGTCGCGGAAGTGCGCCATGCACTGGCATCTGCACCACGACGGCGCCCGGCACTTCCGCATGTACCAGCGCCGCGGCGAGAAGATGCCGGTGGCGCTGGCCTTCGGCGGCGAGAGCGTCATGCCCTACGCCGCCAGTGCCCCCCTGCCGCCGGGCATCGAGGAACTGATGTTCGCCGGCTTCCTCAACGGCGGCGGCGTCGAAGTCGTCAAGTGCAAGACCATCGACATGGAAGTCCCGGCCAACGCCGAGATCGTCGTCGAAGGCTATGTCGACCCCACCGAGAAACTCATGGAAGGCCCTTTCGGCGACCACACCGGCTTCTACTCCATGGCCGACTGGTATCCCGTGTTCAACGTCACCTGCATCACGCACCGCAAGAACCCAATCTTCCCGGCCACCATCGTCGGCCGCCCGCCCATGGAAGACTACTTCCTCGGCAAAGCCACCGAGCGAATCTTCCTGCCGCTGTTGAAGATGCTCATCCCCGACCTCGTGGACTATTGCCTGCCCATGAGCGGCGTGTTTCACAACTGCGCCTACATCAGTATCCGCAAGGAATACGCCTACCAGGCCCGCCGCGTGATGCATGCAATCTGGGGCGCGGGGCAGATGGCATTCACGAAATTCATCATCGTGGTGGACGAGGATGTGAACGTGCATGATGAACAGGAAGTGCTGTTCCACCTCTTTTCCAACTGCGATCCCGGCCGAGACAGCGAGCTTGTCCGCGGCCCGGTGGACATTCTCGACCACGCCCCACCGTTCACCGGCGTCGGCACCAAGATCGGCTTCGACGCCACGCGTAAACTTCCCGGCGAAGGGGCAACGCGGGCGTATCCGCGGCGGCTGGACTTCGATGCGGCGACCAGGGAACTCATCACGCGGCGGTGGAAGGAGTATGGGCTGTAGCACGCGCCTGCCTCCGCGATTCAGGAATCCATCTGATCGGCACATTGTGAGATCAAGGATATGAAACTGGCGGACGGATCGTTGCGCATCGTCAATGAACGGAGTGACGAGTACAAACTGGACCTGCGGTCGCTCAGTGTTGACGTGGTCAAGGGTTCCGTCGTGGTGCGAAAGAGCCGCTGAGGTCGTGGCCGTGCCCATTGTGAAGCCCGAGATCCGGCCCTGGAAATGGTGGCGGCTGCCGTACGTATCCACATCCAGATCGGCCGCCTGTCCGATTCGCACCTCGGCAAGCTGCGTCTCCCTGGAATTCCCATCGACCCGGATCTTGTTCAATTACCGCACGGCCATCAGGCTTTGCACCGCGATCACGTTGCGTAGGAAAGGGCGCCGTGTGCGCGCCACTCCGCAAAAGTCAGTAGATGCCAGATTTCTTTTTTCCGCTGGCAAATGGGTCGCTTCTCCCCCTACAATCCACACGGGGCCGGGCGGTCGGCGGGCAAATGGCGGGGCGTGGTTGCATTGACCTTCTTCTGTTGGTCCACGCCTGGTTTTTTGTCTCTGCACCGCCCGAGTATTCGTGTCGTTGCGAAAAGGAACGATCATGCGCTACGCTCTAAGTAATTCGTCTCGCGTCTCATGTGGCTCGCTGGGCAAGCGGCTTACGAAGCAGCGCCGGGCGTCGTACGCTGTTGAGAGCCTGGAACTTCGCTGTCTGCTGTCGGGCGTTGCGCCGGTCGCCGGCAACGATGCTTTTTCCACGCCCCTGAATACAACCCTGAACGTGTTTGCGCCTGGGGTTCTGGCGAACGATACGGACGCCAACGGCGATACGCTGACGGCAATTCTCGCATCAGTTCCCGCGCACGGAGTGCTCGGTCTGAGTGCCAACGGTTCCTTCACGTATACGCCCGTCACCAACTTCAGCGGCACCGACAGCTTTTCCTACAGGGCCAACGACGGTACCAGCAACAGCAACGTAGCCGTCGTCAGCATTGCCGTCGGGACCGCGAGCAGCGCCCCCACGGCGGCCAGTGACAACTACACGGTACCAGCCAATACGGCGCTGGTTATCCCGTCGCCCGGCGTACTGCTTAATGATAGCGATCCCAACAACCACTCAATCACGGCAGTGCTCGTTTCCGGTGCGGCCCATGGCAGTGTCAGCCTCAATGCCAACGGCGCGTTCACCTACACGCCCAACGCCAACTTTAACGGCTCGGACGCCTTTTCCTACATGGCCAACAATGGCACGGTCAACAGCAACGCTGCTACCGTGAGCATTTCGGTCGGCTCAGGCAGCAACGTCCCGGTGGCTGCGGACGACAACTACACCGTGACGGTCAACAAGCCGCTGGTCATCCCGGCTCCCGGGGTGCTGCTCAACGACAGCGATCCCAACTTCCATACACTGACGGCGCACCTCGTCTCCGGCGCCAGCCACGGAACGGTCAGCCTCAACACCAACGGCGCCTTCACCTACACACCCAACTCCAACTACAACGGCACCGACAGCTTCTCCTATCGGGCGAACAACGGCACGCTTAACAGCAACACCGCCGTCGTCAGCCTGACCGTCGGCTCCGGCAGCAGCGTACCGGTGGCGGCCAACGACAACTACACTGCACTGGCCAACACGCCGCTGGTGATCCCGACGCCCGGCGTACTGCTCAACGACAGCGACCCCAACAGCCATTCGCTGACGGCGGTGCTTGTTTCCGGCGCGGGCCACGGAACGGTCAGCCTCAACGCCAACGGTTCCTTCACTTACACGCCCACCACCAACTTCACAGGCGGCGACTCGTTCACCTACAAGGTCAACAACGGCACGCTCAACAGCAACACCGCGGTCGTCAGCATCGCCGTCAGTTCCGCCAATCACCCGCCTGCCGCCGCAAATGACAGCTTCACCACAGCGCCGAGCACGGCCCTGGTCATTTCTGCGCCAGGTGTGTTGACGAACGACACCGATCCCGATAGCGATACGTTGACTGCCATTCTCGCCTCCGGCGCGAGCCACGGAATCCTGTCTCTGAACGCCGACGGCTCCTTCACGTACTCACCCGTCATCGGGTTCAGCGGCACTGACAGCTTTACGTATAAAGCCAATGACGGAAAGCTCAATAGCAACACCGCCACCGTCAGTATCACCGTGGCCGCGGGCACGGGCAATCATGCGCCGGTGGCCGCCAACGACAGCTACTCGACGTCCATCAACACCGCGTTGGTCGTCACCGCACCGGGTGTGCTGGCCAATGACACGGATGTCGACGGCAATACGCTGACCGCCCTTTTGCTGTCCAGCCCGGCGCACGGAACGCTGGGCCTCAGCGCCAACGGCGCGTTCACTTACACGCCCACGGCCGGCTTCACCGGCAACGACAGTTTCACGTACATAGCCAACGATGGAAAACTTAACAGCAACACCGCCACGGTCAGCCTTACCGTGACCCCGGCCGGCACCAATCACGCTCCGGTGGCCGCCAGTGACAGCTACTCGACATCGATGAACGTGGCATTGGTCGTGACCGCACCAGGTGTCCTTGCCAACGATACCGACGCCGACAACAACCCGCTTACGGCCATCCTCGTGTCCGGGCCAACCCACGGAACCCTGAGCCTCAGCGCCAGCGGCGCGTTCACCTACACACCGACGACCGGGTTCACCGGCAGCGATGGTTTCACGTATAAGGCCAACGACGGCACGCTCAACAGCAACACCGCCACGGTCAGTCTCACCGTGACCACAGTCAGCGTCAATCACGCCCCGGTGGCAGCCGATGACATCTATTCCACATCGATGAACACGGCGCTGGTCATCGCCGCGCCAGGCGTATTGACCAACGACACTGATGTCGACGGCGATGCGCTGACGGCCATCCTCGTGGCCGGGCCAGCGCACGGAACCCTGGGCCTTAGCGCCAACGGGGCCTTCACGTACACGCCCACGACCGGCTTCACAGGCGCCGACAGCTTTACGTATACGGCCAGCGACGGCAAACTCAACAGCAACACCGCCACGGTCAGCCTCACCGTGAACGCAGTCAGCGTCAATCACGCCCCAGTGGCGGCCAACGACAGCTACTCCACAGCAATGGACACGGCGCTGGTCATCGCCGCCCCCGGCGTATTGGCCAACGACACCGATGTCGACGGTAATGCTCTGACGGCCGTGCTGGTGTCCGGACCGCTACACGGAACCATGGGGCTGGGCGCCGACGGCGCTTTCACCTACACACCCACAGCCAGTTTCACTGGCGCCGATAGTTTTACGTATCAGGCCAACGATGGCACGCTCAACAGCAACACCGCCACGGTCAATCTCACCGTAAGCGAGACCAGCACGAATCACGCCCCGGTGGCGGCCAATGACAGCTACTCGACAGCAGTGAACACAACGCTGACCGTCGCCGCGCCCGGCGTATTGGCCAACGACACCGATCCCGACGGCAACCCGCTGACGGCCATCCTCGTCTCGAACCCGTCGCACGGAACCCTGGGCCTCAGCGCCAACGGCGCGTTTACCTACACACCGACCACCGGCTTCACCGGCACAGATAGTTTCACGTACCAGGCCAGCGACGGCTCGCTCAACAGCAACACGGCCACGGTCAGCCTCACCGTAAGTGCGGGTACCGGCAACCACGCGCCGATCGCCGCCAACAACAGCTATTCCACGCCCATGAACACAGCGCTGGTGTTGGCCGCGCCGGGCGTTCTGGGTAACGACTTTGACACTGACGGCGATCCGCTGACTGCCAGCCTTCTGGCCGGACCCGCACACGGAACACTCAGCCTCAGCGCCAACGGTTCCTTCACTTACACGCCCGACACCGGGTTCAGCGGAAGCGACAGTTTCACGTACAGAGCCAGCGATGGCACGCTCTTCAGCAACGCTGCCACGGTGAGCATCACCACCAATCCGGGCGCCGGCAACGTTGCCCCCATTGCCGGCGATAGCAGCTATACCGCGACCCAGAACACCCAACTCGTGGTGCCTGCGCCGGGCGTCCTGGCCAACGTCACGGATGCCGATGGCGACCTTCTGACGGCAACCCTGACATCGGCGCCGCTGCACGGAGCCATCGCACTCAACACCGACGGCTCCTTTGCCTACACGCCCGACACCGATTTCTCCGGCGATGACACCTTCGCGTTTACGGCAAGCGATGGCACGCACGTCAGCAACGTGGCTTCGGTCACCATCTCCGTCATCGCGGCCGCCAACGATATTCCCCCGGTCTCGCGCAATGACGCTTACTCCACAACACAGAACACGCCGCTGATTGTGACGCTGCCGGGTGTGCTGGCCAACGACACGGACGTCGATGGCGATCCCCTGACCGCAGTCCTCGTGTCCGGGCCAGCGCATGGAACCCTGGGCCTCAATGCCGACGGATCCTTTACGTACACGCCCGCGGCCGGCTTCACGGGCACCGACAGCTTTTTGTATCAGGCAAACGACGGCACGCGCAACGGCAATACCGCCACGGTCAACATCACGGTCGCCAATCGAAAGGCCGTGACAGTCGCCGAGAAAGCGGGCTCGGTGGCCGTTTCTGTCCGGCTGGCTGCCCCATCTGCGAATCCGGTGGTCGTGCCGTTCTCCTTGAGTGGCACAGCCCAACGAAACACCGACTACACGGTCAGCGGCAACTCCATCACCATTCCAGCGGGCTCGACGAGTGGCACCATTCTCGTTCGACTCACCAACGACAAACTCTCCGAAGCCGATGAAACCATCGTCGTCACGCTGGCCAAGCCCACAAATGCCAACCTGGCAGGGACGACCATCGAGACCATCACCATCGTTGACGACGATGCTCCAAGACTCAAGCCGATCGCCGCCGTGTCGATCCGCAGTCGCCACACCATTCAACTCGATGCCACCACGTCCAACGCTCCCAAGGGCACCTCATGGCTGAAATACAGCCTGGTGGGCAAGGTTCCCGCCGGCGCCCACATGACCGTGCCGGCCGGTTCACCTGGACTCCGACTGCCGCCCAGGCAGGCCACGAGTACACCCTGAGCGTGCGTGTGGTGAACAAGTTACACCCGAAGCTCTTTGACGTCCTGACGTTCCAGGTCACCGTGAAACCCCAGTGATCGATCTTCTGCCGAGCGGTGACCAACGCTCGGACGTCCAACATGGCGCAGGCACCGCGCTCCCGGATTTGTGGGCGAGAGATCTCCCCGGACTACTTTGGCGACTTCTATCCGCTGACATCATGGACCTACGCCTTGGATAGCTGGATGGCCTGGCAGTTCGACCGTCCTGAACAGGGCCGGGGTGTGATCCAGGCATTCCGCAGACCCAAGAGCCAGTACACCGAGGCCAGGTTCAAACTCCGCGGCCTCGACCCGGCGGCCACCTATGTGCTGACGAATCACGACATCACCGCGACCACCGACGTCACCGGCCACGAACTCATGGATCAGGGCCTCTCGATCGCCATCCCCGAGCAGCCCGGCGCGGTCGTGATCACGTACAAGAAGAAATCCCCCTGATTTGCCCCCCCTTCACTTCGTGCCTCCGTGCCTTCGTGCCTCAATCCCTCTGGTTACGGCAATGCCACGGTAGGCTTGTCGCTTGAAATACAATGCAAATTCCGGGTTTCGTCCGTCCCGATCTCTCCTCCGCCCTACGTCCGAGCCTCTATCCCGTGTATACTCCCCTTATGAACCGCATGCCCGTGATTGCAATCGTCGGCCGGCCCAATGTCGGCAAGTCCAGCCTGCTCAACGCACTGGTGGGGAAGCGCATCTCCATTGTCCAGGATATGCCCGGCGTCACCCGCGACCGCGTTTCCATGGAACACCAGATCGATGGTCGATGGGTCGAGTTCGTCGATACCGGCGGATACGGCTTTGTCGATCCGGATAACCTCACCGAGCACATCAAGCACCAGATCGAAATTGCCATGTCCAAGGCCGACCTCGTGCTCTTCATTGTGGACTGCACACTTGGCCTGACCGGCGGCGACCAGGAAATCGCCACCCTTCTGCGCCGCCAGGGAATCAGGACCGTATTGCTGGCCAACAAGTGCGACGGCGAACGCTTCGACACGGTGCTGGCCGACTTCGCCCGCATCGGTCTGGGTACGCCGCTGGGCGTGTCGGCCATGAACGGGCGAAACGTGTCGGAAATCCTCGACGCCATCCGCTCTAAGATCGACCTGTCCAAGGCTCCAACCGAGTTGCCCGAACCGGAAATGCTTTGCGCCATCGTGGGCAAACGCAATGCGGGGAAATCGACGCTCGTGAACGCCATCGCCGAACTTTACGAGGGGGATTCCGATCGCGTCATCGTCTCGGAAGTGCCGGGCACCACGCGCGACTCGATCGACGTGCGCTTCGAGAAAGAGGGCAAGACGCTGATCGTCATCGACACGGCCGGCGTGCGCAAGAAGCGGCATATGGTCACCAACGACATCGAGTTCTATTCGTACCACCGGGCCCAGCGCTCCGTGCGGCGTGCCGATGTGGTGATGCTGCTTATCGACGCCACCGAGCCAATCTCCGAGCCCGACCGCAAGCTGGCCCAGTACGTGGCCGAGGAATTCAAACCCGTGCTGCTGGTCATCAACAAGTGGGATCTGGCCAAGGAGGGCTTCCGCATCAAGAAGAAACTCGGCGACAGCGATATCGTCGACGACCGCGAACTGATGGAGAAATACCGCGAGTACGTCGACAAGGAAGTGCCGTATCTCGACTTCGCGCCGATGGTGTTCGTCACGGCCAAAGAGGGCAAGAACGTGCAGACGGCCGTCGACCAGGCGCAGCACCTGTTCAACATGGCCCGCCATCGCATGACCACCGGCCGGTTGAACCATGCGGTTCGCGACATTCTCATCGAGAAGGCGCCGTCAACCCCGTATGGCCGCAAAGCCAAGGTCTATTTTGCCGCACAGATCGAGGTCAACCCGCCGACGATCGTGCTGGTCGTGAACAACCCCGACTTCTTCGACCAGGGCTACCGGCGGTTCCTGGTCCGCCGGCTGCGCGATCTTCTGCCGTATTCCGAGATACCGATCCGCGTTCTGCTCAACCCGCGCGGCCAGCGCACCACTGAGCGGTCACTCGACGAAGTGGACAATGAGGACGAGCTGAACAAAGAGCGGAATCTGCCCTCGACCAAGCCCGTGTTGGTCGCGGCCACGGAGATCCCCGCCGTGCCTGGGGCTCCTGCAGTTGCGGCACCGAAATCAGCCAGGCCCAAGCAGGCGCCAACTCCAAAACCGCCCACACGGCGCGAACAGAAACTGACCACGCGGCAGGCCCAGAAACCGCGTCCCACCAGGCCCCACCACAAACCAACGCCCAAAGCCCAGTTCCGCAAGAGCGGCGGCCGGAAGAGGTGAACGAAAGATCGCGGAAGCACTATCGGTCTCGGTGCCACGGCTGTCCCAGATCGCGACCGATCGCGCGGTCTGCGCTGACCGCAACAGCGACTTCAACCTGATCGACGGTCCGTCTCGGCTCGTCAGAATTTTCGTCGCCGACTCCCGGCAACTACAGCGCTATAGTATCGGCGGTATGCACACGGGAAGAGGATCTTCGACTCGCTCATTGCGGGAGTCGGCCGGTTTCACACTGGTCGAGCTGCTCGTGGTCATCGGCATCATCGCCATGCTGATCGCCATCCTGCTGCCGATGCTCACGCGGGCGCGTGAATCGGCCCGCCGAACCGTGTGCCTGGCCAATGTGCGCAGCCTGACCCAGGCGGCCCTGCTTTACGCGGGGGATAATCACAACTACCTCCCCGAAGCCGCGAGTGCGAATACGCCGGCCGAAAGCCAGCTCTGTCCACGAAATCAAGTGGCGCCGGCCTGGAC
Source organism: Phycisphaerales bacterium (assembly GCA_025361735.1). Classification (GTDB taxonomy): domain Bacteria; phylum Planctomycetota; class Phycisphaerae; order Tepidisphaerales; family Tepidisphaeraceae; genus JANYKD01. The sequence goes on along the minus strand of JANYKD010000414.1, from coordinate 9,134 downwards.
GGAGATCGACATCGACATGTATGTCCTGCCCAGCATCGGCGGACTTCTCGCGGCATATCTCAACAGCAATGGCCCGCGCGTATGGCTGTGCCCGAGTGCGCCCGAGGATACATTCCGCATCACGGGTGATGACCCATACTGGGGAACGCGAAAGCCCAACGAGTTCATGCCGCACTACAACTACATGGCCGGCAAGGAAATATTTGAACAGGCCGCAAATGGCGGGCCGGTTGCCATCCAGTTCAAGCTTCGCGAGTGGGCATCGCGCAATGTCAGCGGATTGCGGACGACCAGGGCCGTGCCGATTGGGCAAAGGAGTTCGGAGGTGGTCATGTTCCACGACCGCGACAGCACGCATCATTCCGCCACGCGCACCCAGATATACACCGCCCCGGTCGGCGATTTCTTTGCCAATTTCGGCTTCCTTGATGGCCACGCGGAAGGCCGGTCTTATCGCAACGCCAGCCAGTACATCGCCGTGCTTCACCACGCGATCCCACAGACCTGGTTCGGGATCGATTTCGAGCAGGCGTTCCCCGAGCAATATGGCAAGTGACGTGGCCGATCAACGACGCCTGCGCCTGATCCGTCCGCCCAGCGTCATGGCCAGGCCGGCAAAGGCAACCGCGCCGGGCTCGGGCACCGTGACGGAGGAAGCATTGACGAACTGTGCGCCCGCGCCGCCGGCGAGGACAGTCGTCACCAGATTGAAATCGTTCACGTCCACCATGCCGTCAAGGTTCACGTCGCCATCGATGTAACTGCCCGGATGGCCCATGTTGGCAACGATGTTGACCAGATCGGCATCCGTCACCACGCCGTCGAGATTGGTGTCGCCGAGGCGCGTGTACTTGAGCAGTATCTGGTTGTAGACGTCCTGGCTGGCGACCGGCGTGCCATCGAAATCGGTCAGATGCAGTTCCCGGTTGTCGATCGGGGCGATGACGGCGGGGTAATTGCCCGGGAAGATTAGGGACGATGTATATATCCCCTGTTGGCCGGCCTGCCCTTGAACAATCCACTGCCGTACCTGGTTATATGCGGACGCCTGCTCGTTTGTGCCGAAGGAATAGAGCGCGTCGTGGTTGGCCAGGTCCACGCCGATCGTGTTGACGGTTGCGGCGATATTGGAACCGTAGAACTGCGAACCAAAAGTCGAGAGAACCTTGAGCGTGGAGGAGAGGCTGATCGTGTAGTCCAGGTCGAGGCGGTCTCCATTGTTGGTACGCCCGGCGCCGATGGCGACGTAAATCGTATCCCCCGGCTTGAGGGCACCAAGCGACACTGGAGGGTACGTGCTGCTCGAGTAGCTGTCCCCCGGGCCGAGATTGACCGAGACCGCCAGGGAGGAGTTGACGTAAATGGCGGGGTGCATGCCATCGGATGTGTCCGCCACGGTGAAATTCCACGGGGCCATCTGGGCGCCCCCGCCGCTGGCCGCGACGTCGGCCGCAGTCACGGTGTAGGCCGCGATGGCGAAACGTTCCGTGTTGCCGCCCGAAGTTCCCTGGCCGGGGTAGATGGTCGTCGGAGTTATGGCAATGCTGCCGCCGGGGCCACTGTCTGGCCAGACGCCGTTGGCCTGGGTTTCAAAATTACCACGGGTGTCTCGGACGAGCGGCACATAGTTGGCCGGATTGCCCATCGGTCCGTTGGCGTTCCAAAGGTAGGACCACCCCGGAATTGGAGCGCCGGTGAGTGCGAAATCATGCTGATACCGGGCAACGTCCGCAGCGCGCGCCACACAGGCGCTCACCAGCAACGTGGCAAGCAGCCTTGAGGCCAACCGGCGAGAATTAACATATCGATGCTTGCTGATGGCTGAACTCCTCCGGCGGCAGGCCGCCTATCGTCGCCGACGAACCAGCGCCAGGCTCGCCACGGCCAGCAGGCTCAGGCCCGCGGGCTCGGGAACAACGGACACATTGTCCACATCAAACAACGTGGACGATGAACCGTTGCGGGTGGATATGCGCAGGCTTACCGTCTGCCCAACAAACGACGCGCCCGGCGCGACGACCAGAGGCGCCGTGGAAAAATACGCCAATTCCGAGGTCGAAAGATTCGACCCATTCTTGACAACATCAACAAACGCCCCGGGGATGGCCGTAAACGAAGCATCATTGCCGTATCCAAGTTCCAGCCGGATCGTGGCGCCATCCGGGATTGTTCCTTGGGCGCTGCGGGCGATGCCGGCCGAAAGAATGTACGGTCCGCCCGGTTGATAGCTCTGGCCCGGACCCGGGGTTAGCTGCTGAAACAGCTCTCCACCCGTGCTCACGATATACGCGACCTGGTGCTTGTCGGCATTGTTGATGAACTTTCCTCCAAAGAGCGCAGGCGGATCGTTCAAGAACACACCAACGGAGCCGACACTGGACCACGCCGAACTGGGTAGCCCGACGTATGTATACTGGTCAACGAAAGAAACCTGGGCGTCTTCAAACGAGGGATCGCTCACGGTCAGCGGCAATCCGCCGGCGGCGAGGGACGACATAACGGCCGCGACGGACAACAACACAACTCCAACTCTCATACCGACCTCCAGTAATTCTGAATCATAGACACACTACACCTTAAATCGTATCTTGTTGGTCCTATTTATTGTGCCGATCTCGATTGCCAGGTCAAGTCGTTGAATTTCAGGCTGGAGATTGGATCGTCGGCGCGGCGGGCATCATGCGTTGCCGACCTTCTGGAGGCTCGCTCGCGTTCCGCCTATTTCCCCGGTTCCAGACAATACACATGCCCGGCGCTATCCCCGAAGACGACCACCCCCTGCCCGATTGCCAGGCCCGCCTCGATACTCCGCCCGGCGGTGAACTGCCAGATCAGGCTGCCGGTATCGAGGTCCAGCACGTAAAGCTTTTTGTCGTGCGAACCGACGTACACCCGGCCGTCGCTGATCACGGGCGAGCCGTCCACATCGCCCTTGGCACGGTATGCCCACACCCGTTTGCCCGTCTTCAGATCAATCGCGTGAACCTGCCGGTCACGCGCGCCCACGACGACAATTCCATCACAAACCGCGGCCGACGCGTTGACCAAAGCCTGATCTTCGATCTGCTCGTACACCCAGTACTTGGTCTTGCCGTCCGTACCGACGCACATGACCTGGCCCTGGTCCAGCGAGACGATCACGCGGTCGCCAGCAATCACCGCCGACGCGGGTGAGAGCACGCCCAGGTCGAAGGCAAACAGTTCCTTGCCCGTTGCGATCTCGTACGCCCGCAACTGCGCATCGCATCCCGAATAGAACGCCCTGCCATCGGCGATGCCCGGAGCCGCATTGATGCGATCTCCGGCCTGCGCCTTCCACAACACCTTTCCATCCTCGGGCGACAGACAGAGAACATCCGCCCCGTCGTTGCCCAGCAGGATGTGTGTGCCGTCCGAATTGGCCGACGCGTGAATCGGCGCCTCGGTTTCCCGCTTCCAGATCAATTTGCCCGTGTCGATCGACACGCCATACATCACGCCGGTCAGATCGCCAATGAACAGGCGGTCGCCCAGAATCAGCGGCGAGGTGGCAAAACCATCCTCGGTCGAGTATTTCCACTTCGCCTCGCCCGTCTTGACGTCGATGGCGTGCACCATGCCGCGAGCATCGGCCACATAAACCACGCCGCCGCTGATCACGGGCGCGGCGTCCACCGCCGCCCGATCCGTCTCGTTGGTGAGGTAGGTCCAGCGCAGTTTCATCGGCGGCGGATCGATGTCCGGAGCGACGCCCAGCATCGCCCCGCCGCCCTGGGCGGCCGCGACCCCTCCGCCGGGCGGGTCGACGCGCTTGGGGCGAAGAACGCGAGCCCTTCGTGGCGCATCAGGACGCGAAGCGGGCGCGTTTTGCGAGCCCGGCGTGCCGGATCGCGTCTTGAGAAAGTAGAGCGACGCCGCGGCGATACCGGCCGCGGCGGTCGCACCGATGATAACTCGCCGCGTCCACATGCAGTTACTTCCCGCTGATATCAAAACAGACCAGATCTTTCGCGCCTTTTACGTACACCTTGCCTTTGTACACCAGCGGCGTCGCCCAGACTTCCTTGCCTTCAACAGCGTCCTTCTTCTCGCCGATCACCTTCAGGCCGGCGTCGGTTTCCTGCATCATGTACAGCCCGCCGCGCTCGCTGGTGGCGATGAATCGCTTGCCGGGGATCCGCAGGATTGCGCCGCCCATGCCAAGCTTGGGCTCCTTCGACGACCAGAGCACCTTGCCGGTCGGCCACTCGACGCACTTGAATGTCCCTTCGCTGTTGGCGTACAGCTTGCCGCCATCGAGAATCGTGCCCTGGAAGCGAACCGTGACATCCTTGCTCTCAAAGGCCTTGGTCGCGCCGGTCGCGGTCAGGTTGAAGATCGCGCAGTGGCCGGTGTTGTACGCCGTGGACAGGAACAACTTGCCATCGGCGTAGATCGGCGTTGTCGCGTTCACGTCGTACTGCGTTTCCCAGCCTTCTTTCCAGATGGTCGCGCCGGTTTGCGGGTTCAGCCCGTACACGGCCTTGCCGCCGAAAACGATAAGTTGCTTGGTCCCCTGCACATCAACCTGAATGATGTGAGCGTAGCCGCCCATGCCCTTCTCGGACTGCCAGACAATCTTGCCCGTCTTGCGGTCGACGGCCACGGCCACCGGGCCGCCATCGCCATTCTGTACATAGATCATGTCGCCGACGATGAGCGGACACGACGCCGTGCCCCACTGCAGATTCTTGCCCGCACCGGTTTCCTTCATGACATTCAAACGCCAATCAATCTTCCCGTCGGCCTGATTCCAGCAGACGAGGTCCGAGTTGCCGCCGTAGGTGTAGATCTTTCCATCAAGGACTGTCGGCGTGGCGCGAGTGCCGGGAAAAGCGGCCGTGTAACCGTTGTCATAGGAGTGCTTCCAAACCACCTTGCCGGTGCCGGGATCGAGACAATACAGAACATCCTTGCCATCGACGCCCGTGAAGAGATACAGCTTGTCAGCAATGACGATGGGACTGCTGTAACCGATGCCCGCGTCAAGTTTCCACAGCTCCTTGGGGCCTTCCGCCGGCCAACTGGCGGCCAAACCCTCTTCGGTGGAGATATTGTCCGCCTTGGGCCCGCGCCACTGCGGCCAATCGGCCCCGCAAGCAGACAGACCGCCGAAAGAAAGCAACCCAATCGCCGCCAGTTTCAACATCTTACGCACGCAGAATCTCCTTCGTATTTTAGGCGCATCAGTCAGTACCATAGACACACTGTATCCGTCAATCCCCAGCATATCCGCTAACCGACAGCCTTGACAACCGCGCCATGCGAGAGCCAGCGATTCCGCGCCAGGCCCCCTCGCACCCCTATCTTGCCGAAGTTGCCGCCGTCTTTTGCAGCCGAGCAGATTCGCACTCGCCGTTTTTGCATGGTGAAGGCAGTTGCAAGGGCCTGAATGATTCTATTAATGGTCAATTTGATGATATTTGTGTAATAGCAGAAGTTCCCCGCCCTCATTCCAGACTGTCCAACCAGTAGACGGAATATCCAGCGAAGCATGATGAAGACCTCAATCGGAGTTCTCGGTTTCGCGGGCGGGCCGCGTTTTGGCCTGCCCCGCAAGCTCTTCCATTCGACCGGCCACCTGCTCCAGCAACGCCTGCAATTGCTCTCGCTGGGCACCTGACAGTGGCTTGAGCATCGACTCTATCTGAGCCCCATGCCCCCGCATGACCTGCTCCAGCAACTTCCGGCCGGCCGGCGTCAGACTCACATTTTTCACACGCTGATCCTCAGTCGAGCTCGTCAAATCCACCAGGCCCGCCCGCTGCATGCGCCCGATCAACCCCGTCACACTCGGCGGCCGGACAAGCAACCGCTTACCCAGATCCGACAACCGCAATGACATGGCCCCTTCGACCTCCGCCCGGCCCAGCACCCGAAGAATCCCCCATTGGGCACCGGTCAGCCCGAAGCGGGCGAAATAGGGCTCCATGACGTGTTTGAGCAATCCAAACGCCTTGACCAGGTTCCGCATCGCCCCCTCGGCGACGGGATCAATTTCGGCAGGCTTCTTGGACGCAACGGGAACCATGGGCATCCTCGCGAATATTAGTTAGCTTCCTAACTAATACTCCGAAGCCGGGGACTTATTGCGGTGGCCGCTGAAAAATCCTCGACAATGATGATAACACCTTCGATTCCAGGGAATTATGATCCGCAAGGCGAATCCGGATCAGCAGATCGTTGATCGCCCCGCGACCCGCCGCTTGCTCGGGCAAGGTGCTCTTCTCACGTTCCGCTTCAAGCATTTGCCGCAGCCGCTGATACTCTGACTCGTGGAAAGCCATGTCCCCATGGGGTAGCGTGCCTTTTTCGGCCCCGGTGGTCTTGCGCGCGATCAGCTCGGCCATGTACGGCAACCGGAACTCATCGTTCAGCGTCACCAGATTTGCCTCCACGATGCCGGTGCGCATGAGATGGATGCCTGTCAGCAGCACGCGATACACGTAGAGCAGCGGCTTCACCCGCCGGGGGTTCTCCTTCTCGAAGAGCTGCCATTGGGTTCTGGCAAAACCGAGATAGTGATGTGCATGGTGCCGCGTGATGCAGTCCTTGCCGATCTCCTTCAATTCCTCGTGCTCCGGCGTCGTATGCACGACCAATGGCGAGTACAACTGCTCCAGCACATATCCATTGTTCTTCAGCATCAGCCCGAAGAACTTGCGCACATCGTGCGACACGATGTCCATTTCCAGCCCCTCATGCACGCCGCCCCGCTCGACGGTCTCGTCTCTCACGGCCAGCCCAACCACGTGCCGCAACGGCAGCACATGGGTACCACGCAAATCGTAGTCCGAATCCGACGACGGGAATCCGTAAAGATGCGCTCCGCTGATCGTCGCAAACACCATCGGATACGACATCTCGGCGACCATCCGCTTGAGCCGTGGATCTTGTGCAACCGACATCTGAAATTGTCCTTTCCTGCTCTAACGTAGGGTGTGCTTCAGCACACCATGTGAAGCGTGCCCAGCGGAAAACGCGCGGATCGGCACCAGAATAAGGACGCGGCGCGACGGCATGAGATACAGGTGTGCTGAAGCACACCCTACACGGTCCACATCCCGGTCATTCACGTCACGCTCCGCCTCGCCCGAATGAGCAGCCCATTCACCTTCGCATAATCCGGCCGCTCGGGCAGTTTTGTCGCCACAAATGCCGCGTCAAACTCGCTGTGCAGCGCCAGCCGCCATTTGTCCAATTCCTCCCACGGCACCTCACCGCGGCGAATGGCCAGCAGCGTCGGCCGATGCTCGCCCACATGCACCGGCACATGGCCCTCCCGCAACACGGTAATCCCCGACAGCAGCAGCCTCAGCAGATGCATCACATGCTTCCACTTCACCTGCCCCTTGGTCCGCAGGTCGGCCTGCAGTTTGCGGAACTGGCTCATCACATAGCCGTTGTAGGTCTGATAGACGATTCTGGAGAGAAAGCTCTCCCGCATCGCCAACATTTCCTGGGCGATCGGCGCGGCATGTTCAACCACCGGCGAATAGAGACACTCCAGCACGTTCGGGTTCGCCTTCAGCGCCAGCGTCAGGAACTTCTGCATCTCCCAGTAACACTCCTCCGTCTCCGGGTTCTCCAGTTGCTCGGGCACGCCATACAGCGACCAGTGCATATCGGCCGGCGGCAGATACACACCCCGGCGGTCGATGTCCGACTCGTTCGTATCCAGCCCATACGCCCGCGACCCGATGACGCAGCGATAGATCACATGATCCCACAGCCGATGCTCGGCCATCGGATGCTCGATCCGATCCAGCGCCCCGGATTGAAACTCCGAAAGAATCGCCAACTCATCGCGTTTGAGCGATGCCTCGACCCCGCCCAGAAACTGCACGCGATACGAATGCCAGTAATCGCCCGGGGCCTGCGCCACCACGCCCACCGCGCCGGGCGGCAGTGCGATCGTGCCATTGCCGCCGCGCACCTCCACGCGCGCGACCACCTGCGTGCCGACTGACAGGATAAGGTTTGGGTTGTTCACCCCTTCATCGCCTCCACGCCACCCATGATCTCCGACAGTTCCGTGGTGATCTGGCTCTGGCGGGCGCGGTTGTATTGCATGGTCAGGCTCTTGAGCATCTTGTCCGCATTGTCGGTCGCCGAGGTCATCGCCACCATGCGCATCACATGCTCGCTGGTGGTCGCGTCGAGGAAACACTGGAACAACGCCGTCTTCACGGTCATCGGCAGAAGATAATCCAGCAACTCCTTGGGCTCCGGCGAGAAGTCATACGTCACTTCCTCGTGCAGGCCGGTCTCGGCCGTTACGGCCTCGCCGCGATGGGACATGTCGGCGGCCCCCTTCTTTGCCTGGGCAGCCTTCTCCGCCGCCTGCTTGCCGATGTGATCGGCCACTTCTGCCACGCCCGCCAGCGGCAATACTGTCAGGATCTCCGCCTTCTGCGTGCTCGTGCTCACAAAATTCATATACGCCACATGCAGGGCGTCGATCTTCTTCTCGTTGAACGCATCCATAAACTTCTGGGCGGAGCGTTCCACCTCTGCGTACTGGGGCATGTCGCTGAAATCCTGCCGCGAGAGAATCGCCCGCTTCTGGAAGTTGAAATACGCCACACCCTTCTTGCCGCAGACATACAAATCGACCGTTTTTCCGGCCGCTTCCTGCTGGCGGATGAAGGCGTTGGCCTTGCGCAGCACGTTGCCGTTGTACGCCCCGGCCAGGCCGCGGTTGGAGGTGATCACCACCAGCGCGATGCGGTTGGTGCATTCCGCGCCTTCCGGCCGGCGCAGCAGCGGATGCTCGACATTGCCCACCGAGGCCGCCAGTTCCTTGACCAGTTCGCGCACCTTCAGCGTAAATGGCTTGGTCCCCACCGCCCGCTTGAGCGACTTCTGGAACTTCGCCGTCGCGATCATCTGCATGGTCTTGGTGATCTTGCGGATGTTGCGAACCGCTTTGCGACGCTTGACGATTGCACGAGCCTTGGCCATGGGTCAGTCCTGAGTGCTGAGTCCTGAGTGCTGAGTGTCGTAGGGTCCGCTTCAGCGGACGCGGGGAACTGAGTTCCAAGTCCCACTCAGGACTCAGCACCCAGCACTCAGCACTTCTACGGCGGCGAATGTTAATGGAAAGAATCCGACCC